>CAYFNQ010000004.1:0-30617 GCA_964344535.1 uncultured Actinomyces sp. | reverse complement strand
GACCCGGGAGTTCCGGGCGAAGCCCCGGACAACGTGGAAATAGTTGTGCAGGAGATCCTCCTTGGTGTTTCTAGCGGGCAGGACGTCCAGACGGAATTCACGTTTGCAGAGGTCGCCCCATCTCAGTTGACCTTCAGTTTGGATGAAGCCTCGGCCGCCGCGTACGACGCCGCACCGGGGGAGAAGTGGATCGATGTCGACATCGCGGGAGCAATGATTACTGCGTACGAAGGTGACAGGGCGGTGATGGTTCTTCCAACGGTCCCCGGCGCGCGGACGACTCCCACAAAAGAGGGCGTACATCGCGTCTACGCGAAGATCGATCTGCAAGACATGAGCGGGTTGGAGCCGGATGGCACACCCTGGCACTACACCGATGTTCCCTATGTCCTGTACTACGACGGCGATTATGCGATCCACGGGTCTTGGTGGCGAAACAACTTTGGTGAGTTCGAGTCGGAAAGTGGATCCCACGGTTGTCCAAACTTAGCCCCACCAACAGCAAAACTGCTTTATGAGTGGGCTGACTATGGAACGGTCGTGGTTGCCCGCAACGCCCCGCAGTAGAGAAGCGTCCGCAGCGGAGGGCGGACCCTCAGTAGTAGTAGGGGTAGGGGGACCAGTCAGGGTCTCTACGCTCTAGGAAAGCATCCCGGCCTTCTCTAGCCTCATCCGTCATGTAGGCCATGCGGGTTGCTTCACCCGCGAACATTTGCTGCCCCGCCAACCCGTCGTCAGCCAGGTTGAACGCATATTTCAGCATTCGGATGGCCTGGGGACTCTTCGTAGAAATTATTCGCGCGTAGTTGATGGCTGCGTCTTCAAGATCCTTGCAAGCCACTGCCTCATTGACCGCCCCCCACTGTTCAGCTTGCTCTGCCGTGTAGGGCTGGGCAAGGAAGAAAATCTGTCGGGCTCTGCGGTCCCCAACTTGGCGGGCCAGTAGAGCCGAACCGTACCCCGCATCAAAAGATCCAACATTGGCGTCCGTTTGCATGAACATGGCATGCTCTTTGCAGGCCACGGCCAAGTCGCAGACAACAGCTAGGGAGTGGCCGCCGCCTGCAGCCCAGCCGTTCACCGCCGCAATCACTACTTTTGGCATGGAACGGATCAGCCTTTGTACCTCTAAGATATGGAGTCGGCCAGAGTGCGCAGGGTCCACCGCTGGGCCATCTTTCGGGACTGTCTGTTCGTACATGTAGCCGTCTTTGCCGCGCACCCGCTGGTCACCCCCCGAACTGAAAGCATGGCCTCCGTCCTTTGGGCTGGGGCCGTTGCCGGTGATGATGACGGCTGCTACGTCAGACGCCGTTCGCGCGTGCTCTAGGGCAACTAGCAATTCGTCCACTGTCTGCGGGCGAAATGCGTTGCGCACTTCCGGACGGTCGAACGCGATGCGCACCCACGGCAACAAAGTGCCTTCTGGCGCACCGTCGACTTCTCCCCTGGAAATGCCCCGGTCGTACGTGATGTCGTCAAACGTCATTCCCGGTACTGGCGTCCATCTATCTAAGTTCTTCACGCAGCAAACGATAGCCCCTAACATTGAGAGATGAAATCCGTTGAAGATTACTTCCAACCCGGCTCCCACCTATTGCGTGAAGTAGATGAGTCTCCAGAAACGTGGCGCGGACTTATTGAGCTAGCCGCACTCTTGAAAGAAGCCAAAGCGCAAGGCGCTGAGGTGAAGTACTTGGCGGGCAAGAATATTGCACTGATTTTTGAGAAAACGTCTACGCGGACACGCTGTGCCTTTGAGGTGGCGGCCGCAGACCAAGGCGCGTCAACAACCTATCTGGACCCCAGTGGGTCACAGCTTGGACACAAAGAATCTGTAGCTGACACAGCCAAAGTTCTGGGCCGCTTCTACGACGGGATTGAGTACCGAGGAAACGACCAGGTGGCCGTTGACACGTTGGCCAGCGACTCTGGCGTTCCCGTCTGGAATGGGCTCACCAACCAGTGGCACCCAACCCAGATGCTGGCTGACTCCCTCACCATGTTGGAACATTCCGGGGGGAGAGACTTCTCTGACATCACCTACGCTTACGTTGGCGACGCAGCGTTCAACATGGGCCGCTCCCTACTGGTGAACGGTGCTTTGCTGGGAGCGGATGTGCGAATAATTGCTCCCAAAGAACTACAGCCCGATGCTGAGCTGATCCAGCAAGCAAAAGAGATAGCGGAAGCAACGGGTGCGAAGATCACGGTAACTGAGGACTTGGAGGCCGTGAAGGGCGCAGATTTTGTTCACACGGATGTCTGGGTTTCCATGGGTGAGCCGAAAGAAGTGTGGGAACAGCGCATCGAATTGCTGTCTCCCTACCGCGTAACTGAAGAACTAATGGAAAAAGCAGGTCCAGAAGCAAAGTTCATGCACTGCCTGCCCGCATTTCACGACCGCAACACAACAGTGGGGGAAGAGATCTTCACCCAGTTCGGTCTAGACGGCGTCGAAGTGACAGACGAAGTTTTCAGTGGGCCACGCTCCATCGTGTTCGACCAGGCGGAAAACCGGATGCACACAATCAAGGCGGCGATGGTTCGCTCCCTTGGCCAAAGTGCCTAGCGGCGGCGCCTAGTCGGCTTTTGCGCCCAAGTGGGCAAAAGCCACTGGGGTAAGTTCTTGACGAAAAGACCGTAGAAGCTGAGGACCACACCGGCAAGTGCGACAGTGCCTGCAATGACCGCAAGCGTCGGGCCCAAAACCGGGTTTAGCGCGGTTCCCAGGCCGGGTAACACCAGCCCCAGGCCGCCCATACCCAAGAGCACCAGTGAGACTCCCGGAAGTAGGGCGAACACGAACTGCTGATCTGCGATGCCCTGCGTTTTCTCCCACGATCTAGCCCTTTTGGTGTTTCGTCGCAGAGCTAGGGACACTACAAGGCCCAAGGCACCGGCCACTAAAGCAATGAGGATCACGCGCCCAATATATACCGCTTCGGTCACGATTAGATTGGAGCCCCCGATTAGGATGGAGCCGATGCCACACCCACTACCTAGACTTTCCACGCTTTCCCCCGGACCACACGCCCGTGATCTCCTTGGAGCCATTAGCGAGGTTGTTGTCTACCAGGTCCCGCTGAAAGTGAGGTTTCGTGGGGTGACGCAGCGCAATGGGTTGCTGCTTCGCGGACCCTACGGGTGGGGTGAGTGCGCGCCGTTTTGGGACTATGACAGCAAAGAATCCTCTACCTGGTTCCTGTCCGCACTAGAATCCGCGACCCGCCCCCATCCGGAACAAGTGCGCACCCAGATCCCGCTCAATGCAACTATTCCCGTGATTCCCACCACTAAGGTCCGGGCCACACTGTCCGCGCAACCGGGGTGTCGCACCGCGAAGGTCAAAGTCGCCGATGGCGGTGTCCTGGACCAGGCGGATGCCGACCGCGTCGCTGAGACTGCTGCAGTCCTGCACGACTGGTATGGGGATGCAGGCCGGGTTCGTATCGACGCGAACGCTGCCTGGACCGTTTCCGAAGCAGCACGGGTGCTGGAAGTCTTGAACGAAGCCGCAAATCCGGTGGGTGGGCTGGAATACGCGGAGCAACCCTGCCAAACAGTGGAAGAGCTAGCCCAGCTTCGCCGGCTGACAGACGTGCCTATAGCCGCTGACGAATCGATCCGCAGAGGCAACCCGGATGAGGTTGCGGCCCTTAGTGCGGCAGATGTCGGGGTGCTAAAAGTGGCACCGCTGGGAGGAATCCGGTCGGCCCTGCAGACACAGAAAACTGTGGGCTTGCCCGGCGTCGTTTCGTCTGCCCTAGACACCTCAATCGGGATTGCAGCGGGCGTGCAGCTGGCAGCATCACTTGCGCAGCTTGACTACGCTTGCGGTCTCAACACCGGGACGCTGCTGGCCGCCGATGTAGTCGACAAGCGGCTAGTGAGCGGGAGGGATGGGGATGGCACCTTGTCAGTTTATGAGGCAAACCAAGTGGTGACCGGTGAGCTGACCTCCAGGGCATCCCTTGTTGATCAACAATTGGTGGAGCAGTGGAAAGTCCGCCTGGAGGAGATGGCGGCGGCCATCCAGGATAAGGCGGTTTCTCACGGTGTCTGAACAAGCAACGGATCCGAAGTCGGTTCAAAGCGCGGACTTGATCATTGGCTCCCTGATTGCGTCGGGTGTCACGACGTTTGCCTACTGCTCAGGGTCTAGAAATGCTCCCTTTGCGTACGCGCTGCAGGCCTTTGAAGAACAGTTAGACATTGAGGTCTTCACGTTCGGTGAGGAAAGGGTAGCGGGATTTTTTGCGCTGGGAGCTCTGCAAGGAAGCGCGCAGGGGCGGGCCGTTGCCGTCATTACCACCTCTGGGACCGCGGCTTCGGAACTGCACCCGGCCTTAGAAGAGGCAAAATACTTGGGCTTGCCTCTGCTGGCAGTCACAGCGGATCGTCCCTACGGGCTAAGGGGAGTGGGGGCTAACCAGACGACTGAGCAGCTGGGGCTATATGGACCTTCCGTAGTGGCGGAGACAGAAATTCCGGCACTGTCGGATCCGCAAGACCCAAAGACTCGGCTGGCTGTTGCCGGTCGGGTGAGACGATTGGTCGCTAGAGCCGAAGGGCACGGGGGAACCGCGGGTCCCGTTCACATCAACGTGAGTTTTGAAGAACCGCTTGCACCGTCCAACCCCAGAAACTTTAGGGAACTGAGTTTGCCGCAACTGCCCACCGTCACTTTGGCTTCTGGTGGCTCCGTACCGTGGGACAGCGTGGTGGAGCCAGACCTTCGTACGGTGTTAGTGGCGGGCGATGGGCCCGGGCAAGAAGCCGGGTCTGCGATGCGAAAACTGGGTGAGTACTGCAGCGGCCTAGGCATCCCGATCATTGCTGAGCCCTCTTCAGGGCTTTGTGACCTGCCAACCTGGCTTCCTCACGGGCCCCTGGTGGCTTCGATGCTCACCCAGCAGTACGACAGGGACCCGGAGCAGGCAATTCAGCAGGTGATTGTCGTTGGCAGACCAACCCTTTCAAGGGAAGTTGCCACGCTGCTTTCCCTGATGGGTTCCAAGGAAACACGCAAGATCGTGGTGAGCGTTTCTGAGCAGTGGCAGGACCCTTCAAGCACAGCTACAGAAGTCGTGCCTGCACTGGCATTGGATGAGCAGGAGTTGGATGCGCAGGTCGCGTCCCAGCGCCGCGAGTGGCTCCAGCTTTGTCGGGAGCTTGCCGCCAACGCAGAGTCTGTGGTGCGTGAGAACTCCCGCGGGCTCAGCCATCTGGCTGCGGCCCGGATGATCTGGCGCCATTCGACGGACACCAACCTTTGGTTAGCGGCGTCGAACGTGGTCCGGTCCTTTGAGTTGGGTCCTGGTGCCCCGGGGTTACGGTACGTCTACTCAAACCGTGGCTTAGCCGGGATTGACGGAACTATTTCTTCCGCGTTGGGGTTGGCGGCTAAAAAGCAGCAAAGTGTCCGGGTTGTGCTGGGCGACTTGAGTTTCGTCTATGACCTGCCGGCTATGGCCGCTAGGCCAGGTGGCGACGTGGACGCGCAACTAATTGTGTTCGAGGATGGGGGAGGTTCTATTTTCCACTCCCTAGAACACGCGGGGGCAACGAACGCAGAAACCTACCAGCGATATTTCGGAATCCACCAGCACATTGACATGGTCGCGGCCGCAGAAGCCATGGGGTGGTCAGGTCGCACTGTGACAACCATTGAAGAGTTGCGCTCGGTTGTCATAGAACCCATAAGGGGCCGTTCCTTGGTTGTAGTTCCCCTTGGATTTCCTACCGAGCAATTTCGCGCCGTGCGCAAATTGAGCCACCTGCCCTAGCCAAACAGCGTATTTCAGGGAAAACTTTGGAAGGGAAGGGAGGTACACGATGAGCGACAGATCAGATCTACCGAGCTCTGCACCGCAGTGGCAGCCAGCTGCCACATACCGGCCGGGCCTTTCTAGAAGGGTTGTCCAACGCGGCACCTATTCCGGGTCGCCTTGGGCACCTCCTGAGTCTTCACCCGACCACAGCTCGGATTCGCTACCTCCCCCGCCAGAAGAGCAACTGTATCCGCGCCAGTGGGCTTACGATGCGTCCGAAGCAGAGCAAGTACAACCAGTCCAGGCGGAACAAGTCCAGCCGGAAGTGCAGTCTTGGGCCGCCATGGCACCGACTTCCTATGGGTACACCCGGACGCAGCCCAGCAACTCTTTGCATTCAGAGCCGCAGAACCCAAGTCCTCAAAGCTCAAAGGCTCGGAACCAACAGCATGGGAATCAACAGTCTGGGAAGAAAGAAAAGCGCGGTCCCGGCTGGTTAGCTCTTATCACCGCAACGGTCTTGGCTGCTGTGCTGGGGGCGGGAGCCGGTTTGGTGCTCCACCCCGACATCAGAGACGGGCTGCTCTCAGATACTTCTGCGCCAGCTGGAAGCTCCGGTGGCAGTGACCTGCCCGGCGACTCGGAGCAGGTTGTTCCCCCGGTTACTGAGGGTATAGCTGCTCCCGACTGGCAGCAGGTCGCGGCTACAGTTCGTCCCGCGACCGTGTCAATCATGGTTGAAGGGTCTGACTCTGCGGGAACGGGAAGCGGGGTTGTTTACGACGACCAAGGTCACGTAGTTACCAACCACCATGTTGTTCAGCCGGCCCTAGATGGTGGGACCATCACCGTCACGACCCATGACGGACGGGTCTATGAGGCAAGCGTTGTGGGTACGGATTCAACAACAGATCTAGCTGTGTTGCATTTGGAGGCACAGCAGAGTCTGCCGGCCGCACGATTTGCAACATCGGAGGTCCTTGAGGTGGGACAACCTGTGATGGCTGTCGGGTCACCCCTGGGGCTAGCGGACACGGTGACAACCGGAGTTATTTCTGCCCTAGATCGCCCTGTGACCGTGGAGGCTAGCGGTGGGGTCGATCCGACGGAAACTGGCGCCGCCCAAGTCGACTTGGTGGTGACTAACGCGATCCAAATCGATGCTTCCATCAACCCCGGGAACTCAGGGGGACCCCTGTTTGACGCCACTGGCGGCGTGATTGGAATCAACTCTTCCATCGCCTCAAACAGCTCAAGTTCTGAAACAGCTGGCTCGATTGGGTTGGGGTTCGCGATTCCCGTAGATCTGGTTGCGTCAGTCGTTAGCCAAATAATTGAGTCCGGGTCGGTCCAACACGCGCGCCTTGGTGTGGAAATCCGCTCCGGGGTTGTGGCCCGCGGTAACGCCAGTCAGCTGGGAGCTGAGGTGGCAACTGTGATGACTGGGGGAGCGGCAGAAGAGGCCGGACTGCAACCGGGAGACGTCATCATCGCTATTGATGGCAAGCCCGTCACGTCAGGGCCTGCACTAACCGGATTTGTTCGCCGGTACACCGCGGGAGACCAGGTGACGTTAGAGGTTGTTCGTGACGGTGAAGACATGCAGGTGACTGCAACGCTCCAAGCCCGATAGCTGGCGCCCGATAGTTGGCGCAGGGCCCGTGTGCCCTGCAGGGCCTAAGACTTCTCGACACCTAAGACTTCAAGCACAGGCCGCATCTTTGCCCGTGTTTCTGCCAGCTCCATGTCCGGGTTCGAATCGGGCATTATCCCGCCGCCAGCAAAGACCCGGATCCTCTGCCGGTCGTCAGAGAGTTGGCCGCAGCGCAGCGCAATTCCGAACTCTCCATCCCCGCCCGCGTCAACCCAACCCACGGGACCCGTGTAGCGTCCGCGCTGAGTGCCTTCAATTCCTTCAAGGATGTCGAACGCCAAACTGGTTGGAGTCCCGCAGACCGCGGCTGTTGGGTGTAGAGCCTCTGCAATTTCTAGGACGTCAGAGTCTTTGACAACGGCAGTTACTTCGGTGGATAGGTGGGAAACGTTTGGAAGGTCCAAGATCTCCGGGTCTGCGGGGACGTGCATGGTTTCACTCAAAGGAGCAATGGCCCGCGCCACCGACTCAACTGCCAAGTGGTGCTCGGTACGGTCCTTCATCGACTCTTGAAGCGCCTCTCCCTGCCCTGCCGGGGCGGTGCCTGCCAAAACTCTGGAGACAAATAAGTGGTCGTCTAGGGCCGCAAGCATTTCCGGGGTTGCCCCCACCAAACCTTCCACCGCGTAAACCCAGGTTGTGGGATAACGCTTGCGCAGTTCTTCAACTAGGAAACGCGTATCTATGGGCTTGGCTGCAGAAACAGGAACGTCCCTAGTCAAAACAACTTTTGAGGCCGCCCCGCTGCGCAGCATGTTGACCAGCCGCCCCACAGCTTCTTTCCACTTGGACTGAGTCATTCGGCCCGGGTCTGTCCACAGTCCCGTGGGCACCTCAACGGGCTGCTTTTCTTCGGTGAGTTTAGCGGTGAGATCTGCAGGCATGTCCTCGAAAGAAGTCTCCACCAGCCACTCCTGTGGGTTTTTGTTCTCCCACGTGCGGACAGCGGCAAATTTGGGGACGACCAGGAAACCGGGTGTCCAGTGAGCAAACCCGAAGGAGGCTAGGGCAAGTGGGAACTGAACCGGCGGCAGCTGGTTGGAGTCACCAGGATCAATTTGCACCTGGGCGTCTTTCACCAGCTCACCCCATGTTTCTGAAGCCTCCCGCATCGCGTGTTTGCCGGTGAACTCCATGAGTGCGGTGTGACCCCAGCCAACAACTTCAACCCGATCTCCAAGCCAGCAGTTAAAGTCCGCTGCAGTAGGGGCAAGGGAGACAAGGTTTTCCGGCAGTCCTTCGACCCGTTGGGCAAAGACGCGTAGAGAAGAGTTAGACAAGAACAACACCAGCCTTTCAGCGGACCTTCCAGGTGCTTTAGACCGTAGTCCCTTGGACACCGAATTGGTGGGAGCCGCATGGGGCATCATAATCAGCAGATGCAGAAAGAAACGATCCGCGCCGACCTTCGTAAGGACCCCAGTGAGGTCGCCCAAATGTTTGATGAGGTCGCAAACCATTACGACCTGGCCAACGACGTGCTTTCTTTAGGTCAGGTTTACCTGTGGCGAAAGGCTTTGAACCAGGCTGCCGGGGTTGCACCGGGTATGAAAATCCTGGATGTGGCTGCGGGAACCGGCACTTCATCGGCCGCTCTCCAAGCAGCTGGCGCCGATGTGACAGCCGTTGACCTTTCTGAAGGGATGTTGGCAAAAGCCAAGGCCCAGCACGCTGACATCGATTTCGTTTTAGGCAGCGCCACGGACCTTCCCTTCGCAAGCGACACCTTCGACGCCGTGACAATTAGCTTCGGCCTTCGCAACGTGGATGATGTTGAAACTGCACTCAAAGAAATGTGGCGGGTCCTACGACCGGGCGGCCAGATCCTAGTTCTTGAATTTTCCCGGTCACCCAGGGTGCTACGCCCCTTCCACGAGGCCTACTTGAACTACGTCGCCCCCACCTTGGCGCGGCTGGTATCGCCTGCCGGCAGTGCTTACGACTACCTGTCGGAGTCCATCCTGGATTGGTACGACCAGGAGCAGCTGGCACAGCTTCTAGCTGACGCGGGGTTTGTCAATGTTGCGCACCGAAACCTCACTTTTGGGGCTGTCGCGATTCATCGCGCAAGCAAGCCAGTCACAGATCGTTAACGCTGCCGGCATATTGACAAGCCGAGTGTGTTCTAAATGGTGACTGTTTTGGGTCTTTTTGGCGCACCACTAGGCCTAATACCCAAGTTCCTCCCTAGCTGGATAGGGTTTGAGAGACACCGCGAAGTCACTGTGAGAAGTCACTGTTAGTGGAAGCACGAAGGACAACAAGATTGGGCAATGACGAAGTCGAAGAGATGACGGCAGATGTTGTCATCGTCGGCGGGGGACCAGGTGGTGCCAGCGCCGCCTATCACCTAGCCCAGCTAGGACTAGACGTTGTTGTTCTTGAAAAAGCGCAGTTCCCACGCGACAAGATCTGCGGTGACGGACTGACTCCCGCAGCCGTATCCGAAGTCCAACTGATGGGTGTGGACACTTCGCAGTGGGCGCGTAATGAAGGCCTACGGGTTTTCGGGGGCGGTCACGAAGTTGAATTTGACTGGCCAGGGCAGGCGACCATCCCCGACTACGGGATGGCGGTGCCGCGAAAGATCTTCGACGAAGCACTCATCCGCAAAGCGCAAGAAGCAGGGGCAAGACTTTACGAAAACCACATGGTGACAGGTGCGCTTCTTTCGGACACGGGTCGCGTACGTGGCGTGAAAGCGCGCGTTGGACGCGGGGCCGACGCGAAAGAACTGCACTTCACAGGACGTTTGGTCGTGGATGCAGGTGGGGTAGCGGCCCGTCTAGCAACATCTTTGGGACTGGAGAAAAAGGACAACCGCCCCCTAGGAGTCGCGGCTCGCACCTACTTCCGCTCCCCACGCGGGGATGACCCGCGGATGGAATCCCACCTAGAACTGTGGAGCGGCAAGCCGGGAGAATCGGAACTCCTTCCCGGCTACGGGTGGATCTTTCCACTGGGCAACGGGTTGGTAAACGTGGGTCTGGGCTCTGTGTCTTCAGACGCGACGGCCACCACTTTGCCCTACCGGAAAGTCTTCGAAAAGTGGATCGAAAACCTGCCTCCTGAATGGGGATTCACGCCCGAAAACCAGGTGGGGCCGCTGCGCAGCGCAGCCCTTCCCATGTCCTTTAACCGCGGCCCCCACTACACGAACGGGTTGGCTTTGGTGGGCGACTCCGGGGGCATGGTGTCGCCTTTTAATGGCGAGGGCATTGCGCCAGCCATGAAGGCCGGCCGGCTCCTAGCTGAGGCCGCCGCCAGCGCTTTCGGTAGGGATGACGAAGTTGGCTTCGATTTGGCGATGAGCAGCTATCCATCCCGACTGAAGGAAACCTATGGCGGTTACTATTCTTTGGGACGTTTGTTCGTAGCGCTTATCGAAAACCCGAAGATCATGAGGATATGTACGTATTACGGGCTGCCAAGGCCACGCCTGATGAAATTCGTCAATAAACTCTTGTCGGACGGCTATGAACGCAGTGGCGGCGATGGAGACGACAAACTGATCACAGCGCTTACGAAAGTGGTGCCGAAGGTATGACAAAGAGGGGGAAGTTGTGACTAACCCGTATGTTCCACTTCTGATCATGGGAGCGGTGGCGCTTGCCGTGTCAGTGGGTGGGTTACTGGCGTCGGCGGTTTTGGGCCCGAAACAAAAGAACTTGGTCATGGCGCAAAACTATGAGTGCGGCATTGACCCCGGTCCGGCCCGCATTGAAGATGGACGTTTCCCGGTCGCCTACTACCTGGTGGCCATGACGTTCATCATTTTTGATATCGAAGTTGTGTTCATGTACCCGTGGGCGGTGTCGTTCGACATTTTGGGTCCTTTCGGGTTGTTGTCGGTACTCCTCTTCCTGACCCTGATTACGGTGCCCTACCTATATGAGTTGCGCCGCAAGGGCTTGGACTGGACGTAGGGAGAATCAGATGGGTCTTGAGGAAAAGCTTCCCAGCGGTGTTGGTCTTGCCAGCATGGAAAAAGTGCTGGGGCTAGCACGCAAACACAGCCAGTTCCCAGTAACCATGGGTCTGGCATGCTGTGCCATTGAAATGATGGCAGCTGGCACCCCGCGCTTTGACATGGCTCGGTTCGGACTAGAAGTGTTCCGCGCCTCCCCGCGCCACGCTGACCTGATGATTGTTTCCGGTCGTGTCAGCCAGAAAATGGCGCCTGTGATCCGACGGGTCTACGACTCGATGCCGGAACCAAAATGGGTCATTTCAATGGGAGCGTGCGCCTCATCCGGTGGAATGTTCAACAACTACGCAATCGTGCAAGGTTGTGACCACATTGTCCCCGTGGACGTGTACCTTCCCGGCTGCCCGCCCAGGCCGGAAGCGCTGATCCACGCGGTGCTGGTGCTTCGTGAACAAATCGGCAAAGAGCCACTTGGTGCGCACCGTGCCGAAATTGCTCGCAAGGCTGAGCAGGCCGCTTTGGCGGCGACGCCTACCCATCAGATGAAGGGGCTACTGGCATGAGCGACATGGATGTCACTGTCGAAGATTTCCACGGCCCCGACCAAGACGGGCAGCTGCAGGTTCCCGACAACCGCTTTGCCCAACCCGAAGTAATCACGGTCCGCCACGGCTCTTTTGGGGTCATGGATGACGGGGACACAACCGGGTTCGGTGGACTGGTTGAAACGTTCACTTTGCCGGGAGCTTCGCCCAGGCCTTACGGGTCGTGGTTTGACGGGGCTGTGGACGTGCTTGAAGAGCTCATTGAAGCCGCCGGACTGAAAGTTGCGGACGTCATTGAGAAAGTGGTCGTGAACCCGCACGGGGAACTAATCATTTACGTGGTACCGCAACACCTTCCGTTCGTGGCACAGCAACTGCGTGACGATCAGGATCTGCGCTTCGAAATGTGTGAGGGCATTTCTGCAGTGAACTATCCGGGAGACGTTGGACGCGAATACCACGGGCTCTACCCGTTCCGTTCCTTCACCCACAACCGGGTGATCTTCCTAGAAGTTGCGGTGCCGGAAAGCAATCCTCGTATCCCCTCGATCGTTCACATCTACCCGGGCAACGACTGGCCGGAACGTGAAGCGTGGGACCTCATGGGCATCATCTTTGACGGACACCCAGCCTTGACGCGCATTGAGATGCCCCAGGACTGGGTCGGCCACCCGCAACGTAAGGACTACCCGCTAGGCGGCATACCAATCGAATACCGTGGCGCTACGGTGCCACCGGTTGACATGCGAAGGTCGTACAACTGATGAGTGCACCAACCCAAAAGATTTTCGCCACTCCGGGCGGGGAGGATCCTCGGCTGGACGAATACCCTGAGGTCATGGCTCAGGGCGGTGACTGGGAAGACGTCATCGAAGAGGTTCGCCGCATTTCCAGTGAACGCATCGTCCTCAACATGGGACCGGTTCACCCCTCCACGCACGGTGTGATTCGCCTGATTTTGGAGCTGGATGGGGAAATGGTCCGCGAAACCCGTGTGGATATTGGTTTCCTTCACACCGGTATCGAAAAGAACATGGAGTTTCGTAACTGGACGCAAGGATCCACGTTTGTAACCCGCATGGACTACGTGGCTCCGTTCTTCCAAGAGGTTGCCTACTCATTGGCAGTTGAACGGCTCTTGGGGATAACGGATCAGGTCCCGCGCAGGGCGTCCTTGATCCGTATCCTCCTCATGGAACTGAACCGTATCGCCAGCCACATTTTGGCAATCGGTACGGGTGGTAACGAGCTTGGTGCCACAACCATGATGACCATTGCTTTCCGTGGCCGCGAACAGATCCTGCGGATCTTTGAGCGCATAACGGGGCTGCGCATGAACCATGCTTTCGTTCGTCCCGGTGGTGTCCCCCTGGACCTGCCTGAGGGAACCACGGACTACGTCCGTTCGCTTTTACCACTGATTCGCCGGGATGTCGGTGAACTTCAGGACCTGACGCTACAAAACCCAATCTTCAAGAAACGTTTCATTGGGGTTGGACATTTGAGTATGGCTGCAATGATGGCGCTGGGTGTCACCGGGCCTTCTTTGCGTGCCGGAGGACTGCCTAGCGACCTGCGTAAAGACGCACCGTATTGCGGTTACGAAGAATTCGATTTCGATGTGCCAACTTACGATTCATCGGATGCTTACAACCGGACGCGGGTTCGTTTCGATGAGTGCTACCAAAGCTTGCGCATCATTGAGCAGGTTCTAGTGGCGCTGGATAAGACCGAAGGTGAACCCTTCATGATCTCCGACCGCTCTATCGCCTGGCCTGCGGAACTGACGTTGGGTCTGGACGGGCAGGGCAACAACCCGGAATACATCAAAGAAATCATGGCGGAGTCCATGGAAGCTTTGATCCAACACTTCAAGTTAGCGACCGAAGGTTTCAAGGTCCCGGCCGGACAGACATACCAGCAGGTTGAGCACGCTAAGGGAATCTTGGGTGTTCACCTAGTTTCGTCCGGGGGGACGCGTCCCTTCCGCGCGCACTTCCGCGATCCTTCTTTCAATAACTTGCAGGCTTTATCAATGGCAACTGAGGGCGGGCAACTAGCTGACGTCGTGGTGACGCTGGCTTCCTTCGACCCGGTTGCAGGAGGTGTGGACCGATGAGTTTTTCACCTGAGGTGGAAGCACGCTTACGTGGCCAGGCAGCAGAAATCATTGCGCGCTACCCCACCGGGCACGAACGCAGTGCATTGCTACCGATGCTTCACCTGATGCAGTCCGAAGAAAGCTACATCAGCCGTGACGGCATTGCGCTGTGTGCGGACATTCTGGGGATCACACAACCGGACGTTTCGGCCGTGGCAACCTTCTACACGCAGTTCAAACGGCACCCCAATGGGGAGTACAACGTCGGTGTTTGCACCAACGCCCTTTGTGGTGTCATGGGTGGCGAACAGATCTTTGATGAGCTGTCCGAACTGCTAGAGATTGGGCACGACGAAACCACTGAAGACGGCAAGATCACTCTGGAAGCTATCGAGTGCAACGCGGCCTGTGACTACGCGCCCGTCATCATGGTCAACTGGGAGTTCTTCGACAACCAAACTCCGAGCTCGGCAAAAGAACTGGTCGACGACCTGCGCAACGGCGTCCCCGTCAAGCCATCACGTGGCCCGGATGTTCTGCGTACCTTCAAAGAAATCTCCCACACGCTGGCGGGATTCCCAGACGGCTTGGTGAACGAAGGTCCTTCGGGTGGCCCGGCAACCTTCCGCGGTTTGGAAGTGGCTGCTGAGCATGACTGGACCGCACCCGTGCCCATCGACAGTCCTAAAGCGGAAAGTGAGGGAGACAAGTGACCCAAACATTCACTAAAGCGGATCCGCTAACTCCGGCGCTCACCCAGTACTGGGATGTCCCGGAGTCTTGGACACTTGAGGCGGCGCTAAAGACTGGCGCTTACCAGGGCCTCAAAAAAGCTAACACCATGGACCCGGCCGACATCACTGAAGTCGTGAAGCAGGCGGGCATCCGTGGTAGGGGTGGCGCCGGCTTCCCCGCAGGCATGAAGTGGTCTTTCCTGCCGCCAGACGACGGAAAACCCCGCTACATGGTTGTCAACGCTGACGAATCTGAACCGGGAACCTGCAAGGACATTCCGTTGATGATGGCAGACCCCCACCTTTTGGTGGAGGGCGTCGCTATCGCCTCACGTGCCATCAACTGCAAGCACGCTTTCATCTACTTGCGCGGCGAAGTGGTTCACGTTTACCGCCGCCTCATGTACGCCATCAAGCAGGCGGAAGATGCCGGCCTTTTGGGTGACCTGAAAATTACTGCTCACGCTGGTGCCGGCGCTTACATTTGTGGCGAGGAAACAGCGCTCCTGGATTCTCTTGAAGGCCTGCGGGGACACCCGCGGCTCAAGCCTCCGTTCCCTGCGGTTGCGGGTCTTTACGCCAGACCCTCGGTCGTCAACAACGTTGAGACTGTTTCTGACGTAGCCCTAGTCTTCCGCAACTCTGCCCCCTGGTATGCATCCATGGGAACCGAGCGCTCTAAGGGTTGTGGCCTTTTCTCTGTGTCCGGACACGTGAACAACCCCGGCCAGTTTGAGGCGCCCTTTGGAATCACCATGCGTGAACTCCTTGAGTTTGCCGGCGGGGTCCGCGACGGCCACGAACTGAAGTTCTGGACACCCGGAGGCTCTTCAACTCCTTTGTTCACGCCAAAGGATCTGGATGTCCCGCTGGATTATGAAGGTGTGGCGGCCGCAGGTTCCATGTTGGGAACCAGGGCTCTGCAGGTCTTTGATGAGACCACTTCAGTGGTGCGGGTGATCCGCATGTGGACTGAGTTCTACCAGCACGAATCCTGCGGTAAGTGCACGCCTTGTCGTGAGGGCACCTACTGGATGAAACAAATCATGCTTCGGCTTGAAGCGGGTAAGGGCAAACCCGGTGACATCCAGCTCCTAGAGGATGTCGCTAACAACATCTTCGGGCGCTCATTCTGTGCGCTTGGTGATGCCGCTGCCACCCCGGTTCTTTCGGCGATCAGCTTGTTCAGGGATGAGTTTGAGCAGGGGATGACCACTCCGGCCTGGGAACTCTTCCCGTATGAGAAGTCCACAATCTTTGCGAAGGACGGTGACAAGTGACCACCTCCCAGCCAGTAACGCTGACAATTGATGACGTTGAGGTCACAGCGGACCGGGGTACCCTAATCATTAGGGCCGCGGAACAAGTGGGAATTCGGATCCCGCGCTTTTGCGACCACCCACTGCTAAAACCCGTTGCTGCCTGCCGCCAATGCCTAGTCGAAGTCGGCACGGTTGACCGTGAAGGCACTTTGCGGATGATGCCTAAGCCGCAGCCATCCTGCGCCATTGAGATTACCGAAGGCATGGTTGTCAAAACCCAGTTCACCTCCCCTGTGGCTAAGAAAGCACAGGAGGGGGTTATGGAGTTCCTGCTTATCAACCACCCTCTTGACTGCCCAATTTGCGACAAGGGCGGCGAATGCCCCCTTCAAAACCAGGCAATGAGTGACGGTCGCGAAGACAGCCGCTTCATTGACGCAAAGAGGGTCTACAAGAAACCGATGCGGCTCACCAGCCAAATTCTCCTGGACCGCGACCGTTGCATCCTTTGCCAACGCTGCGTGCGGTTCGCCCAAGAAATTCCCGGGGACAACTTCATTGCTCTCCAAGGACGTGGTGGCGGTAGCGCACCCACGGACCCCCACTACTTCATGGGTGAACAAATCGGCACGTTTGATGCTGAGGTTTTGGACTACCACGTCGACGGCGTAGACCATCCGGAACTGACTGATATTTCCGGCCCGTACGGCAAGGAAGGCATCATTTCTTCCGTCTATTCGGGTCCGCTAAAGACGTCCGGTCACGACCAAGCTGGACGCACTTTCAGCTCTTACTTTTCCGGCAACATCATCCAGATTTGCCCTGTTGGAGCCCTTACTTCCAACACTTACCGTTTCCAGGCCCGCCCGTTTGACCTGGTTTCTACGCCGGCCATTGCGGAGCACGACGCGTCAGGAAGCGCGGTGCGCATTGACATTCGCCGCGGTGAGGTGAAGCGCAAGCTTTCTGAAAACGATCCGGCCGTGAACGAAGAGTGGATTACGGACAAAGACCGGTTTGCTTTCCCCTGGTATGAGCAGGACGACCGCCTGAAGCTGCCGCTAGTTCGCGAAAACGGACGGCTGGTGCCAACCTCTTGGTCCGACGCAATTGACCGTGTCGCCAAGGGGCTGGCGGGAGCTGGCTCTGTCGGGCTGATCCCCGGCAGTCGCGTGTCGTTTGAGGATGCGTGGGCATGGTCAAAGTTCGCCCGCACTGTTTTGAAGACCAACAACATTGACTCACGTTGGCGGGTCCAAAACGCAGCCAAGGAAGAAGAAGACTTCCTGGCTTCCGTAGTTGCCGGACGCGGCTTGGGCACTACCTACCAAGACTTGGAAGACGCATCGCAGGTTCTGCTGGTGGCTTTTGAGCCAGAGGATGAGTGTGGTTCAGTCTTCCTTCGCCTCCGTAAAGGGTTTACCGCTGGTCGCACGAAGGTCGCCACGGTTGCTCCCTGGACCGGCTATGGGAACGCGAAGCTGGATGCCGAATTGGTGCAAGCAGCTCCCGGACAGGAGCCGGCGGCCCTTGACTCAATTTCTGAGGATGGCTCCCAGTCGGAACTGTTTGAGGCACTGTCGAAAGACGGTGTGATCCTGGTGGGTGAAAGAGCCGCTAGGACCCCCGGACTGCTTTCCGCGGTCGTG
This sequence comes from uncultured Actinomyces sp., assembly GCA_964344535.1. Classification (GTDB taxonomy): domain Bacteria; phylum Actinomycetota; class Actinomycetes; order Actinomycetales; family Actinomycetaceae; genus Scrofimicrobium. The sequence continues at coordinate 12,970 of CAYFNQ010000004.1, read as the reverse complement.
CGTTTAGCGCAGCGAACTGGAGCGAAGCTGGCGTGGATTCCACGTCGAGCCGGGGATCGTGGCGCGGTTGACGCCGGGCTCCTCCCCTCACTGCTGCCGTTTGGTCGTCCTGTTGAGGACGAAGATGCCAGAGCTTCCATGAATTGGCCGGGCACTCCCGCTAAGGCTGGACTAGACGCTGAAGAAATGCTTGAAGCTGCCCGGAACAATGAGCTTGGCGCTTTGGTTCTTGGTGGGCTTGACCTGCGTGACTGGAAAGATCCAGAGGGTGCGCTGGAAGCAATTGAGGCAGCACCGTTCGTGGTTGCGTTTGAGGTTCGCAGCACGGACGTGACGCAGGCAGCGGACGTTGTGTTCCCAGTGGCACCCCCGGTGGAGAAAAACGGGACATTCGTGAACTGGGAAGGCCGCCTGCGCCCGTTTGGCCAAGCCATCGTCACTTCTGCTTTGCCTGAACGGGAAATCCTGGGCATGATCGCCAAAGACATGGGTGCCGACCTAGCAGTGGACAACCTCCCGGACCTTTACGGGCAGATCAACCCACTGATGGTTTGGCGTGGAGCCCGCACAGCGGTCCCCACTGTCACTGCTGAGGTCTTTGAGGCTCCGGATGACTACGTACTGGCCGCCCACAAGATCATCGTTGACCTGGGACGAATGATTGACGGTGCTTTCGATTTGCGCCAGTCGGCTCGTAAACCAGTGGCGCTGGTGTCAAAGGACTCGCTGACAAACTTAGGGCTGGAAGAAGACGACCAAATCCGCCTTGAAGGTCCGCGTGGCCACATGGTGTTGCCAGTTGAAGTGGCAGACCTGCCAAGCGGTGTGGTTTGGGTACCGGAGTGTTCGGTTGGACAGGGGATCAACGTGGATCTGGCTCCGGCCGGGTCTGCCGTGAAGGTCACCGCGGCAACGGAAGAGGGGGACTTGTGAACCAGCTATTCGTAGCGGCTGTTCCGCAGTATGAGGTCGCTGACTTTTCAGACGACACGTGGTGGCTGACCGTCATCAAAGCGGTCTTCATCGTCGTGTACCTGATTGGTTCAGTCATCATGGCGCTGTGGGTTGAACGTCGCGGACTAGGCTTGCTGCAAACACGTAAGGGACCCAACGTTGCGGGGCCCTTCGGCTTATTCCAGTCGTTCGCAGACGCCGGAAAAATGCTGTTCAAGGAAGAGATCTGGACGAAGCGAAGCGACAAGTTCCTATACTTCCTAGCTCCAGCAATCATGGCGCTCACGGCCTTCTCCGTGATGGCTGTCATCCCGTTTGGGCCAAACGTGAGCATGTTTGGGCATTCAAGCCCACTGCAGATAGCTGACGGACCCGTCGCTGCGCTATACATTTTGGCAGTGACCTCCCTTGGGCTTTATGGGATTGTTTTGGGTGGCTGGTCGGCGCGTTCGACGCTGCCGCTATATGGCGCCGTGCGGTCCTCGGCCCAAATCATTTCCTACGAACTGGCCATGGGAATGTCACTGGTTTCCGTGTTCTTAGTGTCCGGTTCCATGTCCACATCAGAAATCGTTGCTTCCCAGGGACGCACGTGGTGGGCGTTCGCACTGCTGCCCGCGTTTGTCATCTACCTGATCTCAATGGTCGGTGAAGTGAACCGCTTGCCGTTTGACCTACCGGAAGCAGAAGGCGAACTTGTTGCCGGACACATGACTGAGTACTCCTCCATGAAGTTCGGTTGGTACTACCTGTCCGAATACATCAACATGCTGAACGTGTCCGCTGTTGCCACCACAATGTTCTTTGGTGGCTGGCACGCTCCATGGCCGCTTTCCCATGTTGAAGCCGTGAATGGTGGCTGGTGGGGCCTACTTTGGATCACCGCGAAGATCTGGTTCTTCATGTGGCTCATGATTTGGACCCGAGGAACCCTGTTGCGTTTCCGCTACGACCAGTTCATGAACTTGGGGTGGAAGGGACTGCTGCCTGCAGCCCTGCTTTGGATAGTCATGGTCTCTGTGCTACGCGGCGTGCAGACGTGGGTTCCTGAGTCGACGACACTGGTCATTGCGCTGATCGTGGGGATCATCATCCTGGTTGCTGTGGCCGTTTACGTCATAGGGGACAAGCCGGCTGAGGAACCTGAAGAAGAGTTTGACCCAGAGGCACCATTTGACGCGTTTGCTGGCGGTTACCCGGCGCCTCCCATCCTGGGTCAAGTTTTGCCGCCCTCGCCACGGGCAGGAAAACAAGCCGTAACTGTCGGCACCCCAGCTACTACGGAAGTTGAGGACAGCCATGAGTGAAGAATCTAAGAAGCGCGAAGAACTTGGAATCACAGAAGACGCTGACATCCTTGAAGAAGAGTTGGCGCGCGGTGAACTGGTAACCGATGAGCCAATGGGTGCGCTGCTCACGCAGCAGGAGAAAGACCAGGCCCAAACTCTGCGATATGAGCAGGACAAAAAGGGTGCAGTTGGTTCAACCTTTGCGCCGGCCGCTGGCTACGGTGTCACCTTCTCTTCCATGTTCCGCCCCTCAGAAACTGAACAGTACCCGTTTGAGCCGGCACGGATCATGCCGCGTTTCCATGGTCGTCACCAACTAAACAGGTATGACGACGGTCTGGAAAAGTGCATTGGCTGTGAGCTTTGCGCATGGGCCTGCCCGGCGGACGCAATCTTCGTCGAAGCCGCCTCAAACACGGCTGACAACCAAGTGTCACCTGGTGAACGGTACGGCAAGGTTTACCAAATCAATTACCTGCGCTGCATTTTCTGCGGTTTCTGTATTGAAGCTTGCCCAACCCGCGCCCTGACTATGGGTGGCGACTTTGAGCTGGCCGAATACACGCGCCTTGACGACATCTACGACAAGGACATGCTCTTGGCCCCGCTTCCCCAGGACGCTGTGGCAGCCCCGCACCCGATGGTTGAAGGGATGAACGCGATCAATTATTACGAGGGCCTGGTTACCGGATCCACCCAAGCCCAAATTGATTGGGTCAGGGAGCATCGTCCCGACGATCCGTCGCTGAAGACCGCTAAAGCTACGCAGCCTGCGGACCAGAAGGAGCCCACCAATGCCTGAAGTTGTTTCAAACGCGTGGCCGTCTATGAGCGGGATCGGTGAAGCGCTGCTCTTTTGGACAACGGCCGTAGTCATGGTCGCTGGCGCTTTGGGGCTGCTCCTGTTCAAGAAGGCTGCTTACGCCGTGCTTTCCATGGTTTTGGTCATGGTTGGGATGGCGGTCCTGTTCTTTGCCTTGGAAGCACCCTTCAACGGCGCGGTCCAAATCATTGTTTACACGGGCGCAATCTTGATGCTCTTCCTGTTCGTCATCATGATGATTGGCCTAGGAGCTACAGACAACTACGCGGATCAGCGTCGCGGCTACATCGTGACAGCGGTCCTGTTCGGCGGGGGGCTTGCCGTACTGCTTTCTGCGGCAGCACTGAAGTCTGTTGTTCGCGGACCCGGGAAGTTCAGCTGGGACCCGTACTCCAATTCTCCCGTTTGGGAACTGGCGGTAAACCTGTTTGAGAACCACTGGTTGACCATCCAGGTGACAGCTGCCCTTTTGATCACGGCAGCCCTAGGTGCGCTGCTTCTCACCCACTCAGACCGTCTTGGCCCCAAACTGAACCAACGCTCAGTGGCGAAGGCGCGCATGGAGGCTTATGCGCGCCGCGGTCACCACTTGGGTCAGCTTGCCCCTCCCGGCGTTTACGCGACATCTAACTCCGTGGACAACCCCGCAATTGCTGGTGACACACTGCAGATTGCGGAAGACTCCATTCCGCGAGTCCTGGCTGTGCGCGGCCTTGAAAAACCGCTTGGGGAAGTTGACCCACAGGTCGCAGAGTCGCTGCGTTTGGCGCGCACGACTGGCCGTGAGAATAGCGCTTGGGGCAACAAGGTGCATGTGGAACAGACCGGTTCCTGGGGCGCTGGCGGCCGAAAGGCACCCACGGGGCTGAACCAAGTTATGGCCTCAGATTTGGAGGAAACGAAGTGAGCCTTGCCTACTACATAGTCTTGGCACTGGTGCTGTTCTCCATTGGGGCAGTTACGGTGATTGTGCGCCGCTCCATCATCATCTCTTTGATGGGTGTGGAGCTGATGTTGAACGCCGCGAACCTTGTCTTCATCACTTTCGCTCGAGTTTTAGCGGACGTAAACGGACAGGTGATGGCGTTCTTCGTAATGGTTGTAGCCGCAGCTGAAGTTGTGGTCGGGTTGTCCATCGTCGTCGTGATTTACAAGTCACGTGCGACAACGGACCTTGATGAAGCCACCGCGCTGCGGCACTAGGGGGATACGTGAATACGATTTTGATGTCCTCGACAAGCTTGGATGGTGCCGCCGAAGTGGTACCGGCAACGGGACCAGCCGCCTACGCGTGGTTGCTGTTTGTGATTCCCGCAGCCGTTGCGGGATTCCTGCTGCTGGCTGGGCGGCGTACAGACAAGTGGGGCCACTGGCTTGCGCTAGTAGCCTCCTGGTCTTCTTTCGCGCTCAGCGCGGCAATCCTGGTGCAAATGCTCAACGCTGCCCCGGGTGCACGACGCTTCCAACAAACCCTGTTTGACTGGATGCCGGCAGGCTCACTGAACGTCAAGTTCGGACTGTTGGTCGACCCGTTATCAGTGACCTTCCTGCTGCTGGTCACCTTCGTGGGCTCTTTGATCATGGTCTACTCCGTGGGCTACATGGAATACGACCCTGACCGCCGCCGCTTCTTCGCCTACATGGTTTTGTTTATCGCGGCGATGCTGGTGTTAGTCCTTGGCGACTCCTACACCACCATGTTCCTGGGCTGGGAAGGTGTTGGCCTTTCCTCATACCTGCTCATTGGTTTCTGGAACCAGGTGCCTGCAAACGCGACAGCGGCAAAGAAAGCTTTTGTCATGAACCGCGTGGGCGACATGGGTTTCCTGATCGCCATGATGGCTATGGTTGCCTACTTCAGCTCCACCGATTTCCAGGTGGTAAACCAGGGGATTGGGACAATCGGGCAAGGCGGGGCAACCGTCATTGCACTGTTCCTGCTGCTGGCAGCCACAGGTAAGTCAGCGCAATACCCGTTGCAGGCATGGCTAGGTGACGCAATGGCCGGCCCAACCCCCGTTTCGGCTTTGATCCACGCCGCAACCATGGTCACCGCCGGTGTTTACCTAGTGGTCCGCTCTGGCGTGATCTTCCTAGCTGCACCCGTTGCGATGAGTGCTGTGGCAGTTGTCGGTCTGGTGACGCTGCTAATGGGTGCCATCATCGGTATGGCGAAAGATGACATCAAGAAGGCACTGGCAGCCTCCACCATGTCCCAGGTGGGCTACATGATGCTGGGTGCAGGTCTTGGCCCCATCGGCTGGGCCTTTGCGATCTTCCACCTGTTCGTCCATGGCTTCTTCAAGTCCCTTATGTTCCTTGGGGCTGGCAGCGTCATGCACGCAATGAAAGACCAGGTCGACATGCGCTGGTTCGGCGCCTTGAAGAAAGTCATGACCGTCACGTGGCTCACGTTCATGGCTGGCTGGCTAGCAATTTTGGGTGTGGCACCGTTCTCCGGCTACTGGTCAAAGGACCGGATCATTGAAGCAGCTTTTGCGACCGGAACGTTCGGTAACGCTGAAGTACCTTGGATTGGCTGGGTGTTCGGTGGCGTCACCATGTTCGCCGCGGCCCTGACAGCCTTCTACATGTCACGCATCTTCTTCATGACCTTCTCCGGGAAAGCCCGTTGGGCTGACGAAATGGAAGGCGGCCCCATGCACCCGCATGAGTCCAAGCCAATCATGACGGTGCCAATGATCATCCTGGCGGTGTTCTCCCTATTCTTAGGTGGGCTCCTCAGCATCAACGATGCTTTCGTGAACTGGTTGACGCCCTCAATTGGGCACACCCCGCACGCGGACCCTGTGATGCCGATCATCTTGATACAGATCTTCACCTTCACACTGGTCGTGATTGCGGCAGTCATCGCCTGGTACATGTACGCGAAGGAACCTGTTTCCAAGACCGTCCCGGTTGGTAACGCACTGACCAGGGCTGCACGCGCTGACTTCTACCAGGACCAGTTCAACGAAATGGTCTTCATGACCCCCAGCATCGAGATCATGAATGGCGTGACCGCGGCAGACAAGTACGGGATCGATGGGGCCGTGAAGGGCGTTGGTCGCCTCACCACCATGATGGGGCGGGTCGCAGCCTGGACTGAGACCGGCTATCTGCGAAGCTACGCCGGCTACATGCTGGGCGGCTTCGTCATCCTCTTGGCAATTGTCCTTGGAATGCACCTGTAGGCGCCGGGAAAACTAATGGAGATTTCAAATATGATTCCTACGCTCACAGGTTCCATCCTGACGGAGCTAAGTGTTTCAAGTGGCCCATGGCTGTCACTTCTGCTTTTGTTCCCAGCGCTTGTCGCGGCGCTGATCTGGTTCGTTCCAGGTCTTCGCAGCCACGGTCGGGCAGTCGCATTTTGGGCCTCGGTCGCAATGCTGGTTGCGTTCATTGCAGTGGCGTTTGCCTTTGACTGGACTGCCGCCGGCTCCACCCAGCTGGTGGAGTCCTACCAGTGGATTCCACAGGCCGGGATCACCTGGTCCTTGGGTGTGAACGCCCTGGGGTTGGTCATGCTTTTGCTGACCGCTGCGCTGGTCCCCTTGGTTTTGGCGGACACGACTGGCAGCAAGAAGAAGCAGGAGCGCGAAGCTGGCTACGCAGCCTTGATCATGCTCCTGTACGCCTTCATCATCATGGTGTTTGCCGCCTTCGACATGGTGGTGTTCTACATCGCGTTTGAGGGAATGCTCATCCCACTGTTCTTCATGATTGGGCGCTTCGGGAAGGGTGCAAACCGCGGTAAGGCCGCCATGAAGTTCTTGATCTACTCACTGTTCGGTGGGCTGGTCATGCTGGGCGGCATCGTCGTTGCACTGGCTTACGTTGGCGCCGAAACAGGCCTGACGTTCCGCTATGACCAGTTGGCGACAGCTCTTCCGGAGTTGTCCCTGGGTGTGCAGTTGGCGATTTTCATCCCGCTACTGATTGCTTTCGCAATCAAAGCCCCCATGGTCCCGGTCCACACATGGCTGCCAGAAACGGCTGCGCACGCCCGGCCGGGCACGTCGGTTCTGCTGGTGGGCATCCTGGACAAGATCGGCACCTACGGCATGATCGTATTCCTGCTTTTCATGCTTCCGGAAGCAACGCTTTCCGTCAGGATGACAATCTTGGTGCTAGCGGTCATCTCAATCCTTTGGGGAGGCTTCGCCGCCAACGGGCAAAAGAACCTGCTGCGCCTTGTCTCCTTCACCTCCATATCCCACTTCGGGTTCATCATTCTGGGCATCTTCATCGGCACGGAAATCGCTCTGTCCGGAGCCATGTTCTTCATGGTTGCTCACGGACTTTCCATCGCCGCACTGTTCCTGATCTCAGGATGGCTAATTGAACGTGGCAAGACCCCGTCGGTCATGAAGTACGGCGGCATGCAAAGGGTCACCCCTGTCCTGGCAGGCACCTGGCTGTTCGCAGGCTTGGCGTCGCTATCCCTGCCCGGCCTGTCCGGCTTCGTCCCTGAGTACCTGGTGCTCATGGGGACCTACAAGGTCTCGATCCCTCTGGCGATCTTTGCCGTGTTTGGCGTGATCCTGGCGGCGCTGTACATACTTTTGCCCTACCAGCGGATATTTACAGGCCCGGTCAACCCCAAACTGGAGGGCACACCCGACTTGGACACGCGTCAAAAATGGATCATCACCCCGATCCTGGCAGCGATATTGGTCCTGGGTATTTGGGCTGCACCGCTGCTTAGGCCCCTGGACCAAATCTCCTTGCAGTCACCTCTGCTAGGCAACGTCGCAGAAGATGTCTCCAGCGCACAGGCAAGCGCGCTCACAGAAGGGACTGAAAAGTGAATCCACTGATTCCCGTGGAAGTTTCGTTCACGCCCCCCGTTATTGACTGGTGGCCTTTGGTCCCCGCAATCGTTGTCCTTGGTGGCGCGGTTGTTGGTGTTTTGTTTGAGGCGTTTTGGCCGACCAGGACTAGGCGCATGGCGAACATCGTCTGGGCTGCGCTCATCCTTGCCGTAGGTTTCGTCTTAGCATCCGCAGAGTGGTTGGGAGCGCTCACGGCTCCATCTGAGGTGGGCGAATACGTGAACGATACGCTCACCGTCTCCATGCAGATCCTGGTTACACTAATCGGCTTCCTGTCGGTTCTGGTGATGGCGGACCGGAGCATGGTTCGTGACGGGGCTTTTGCCGGCCAACCATCTGACCGCCCGGGTAGTGGTGAAGAATCTCTAACCGCAGCTAAGCGCTACCAGCGCAGCGAAATGTTCCCCCTGGTCTTGTTCAGTGTGGGCGGCATGATGCTGTTCCCGGCAACCGACTCGCTGCTTCTCATGTTTGTCGCACTCGAAGTGATGTCGCTGCCGCTGTACATCCTGGCTGCTACATCCAGACGTCGTCGGGAAATGTCGCAGGAAGCCGCCATCAAATACTTCATCTTGGGGTCCTTCGCAGCGGCAATGTTCCTAATGGGTTCCGCTCTGCTCTACGGGTTCTCCGGGGGCAGCTTGAAGATGATCGACATTACTGTCCAGATGGCTCAGGCAAGCAACATGGACTGGCTGTTGCTCACCGGCGTCTTCCTAGTCATGGCCGGGCTGTTGTTCAAGGTTGCCGTGTTCCCATTCCACGAGTGGGCCCCAGACGTTTACGCGGGCGCTCCCACGCCCGTTACCGGGTTCATGGCAGCTGGGGTAAAGATCGCAGCGTTTGGCGCGCTCTTGCGCTTCTACTACGTGGTTGCTGGCTCTCTACGGTGGGACTTGGCGCTGATCTTCGCGCTGATGTCTGCAGCAACAATCATCTTTGGTACGGTCGGCGGACTGGTCCAAAAGAACATGAAGCGTCTGCTGGCGTACTCTTCCATCGCTCACGCCGGATTCCTCATGATTGGTGTCTTGGCACTGGTCCATGTGGCAGTTGGGTACGTGGTGTTCTACCTGCTGGCGTACGGCCTAGCCACAGTCGGAGCCTTCGCTGTCATCACTCTGGTCCGCACGCAAAGCTCCGGCGGGATTGTTGGTGGAGAAGCTACACGCATCTCCCAGTGGGACGGCCTAGCTAAACGCTCACCGTTCCTAGCAACAGCGATGCTGGTTTTCCTGCTTTCCTTCGCAGGCATTCCACTCACGTCGGGATTCGTTGGCAAGTTCGTCGTATTCGCAGCCGGTATTCAAGGTGGGCTGGGATGGCTAGTGGCGATTGCTCTAGCGGCATCCGTGGCGACCGCGGTGTTCTACTTCCGCATTGTCGCCGCCATGTTCTTCCGTGAACCAGCCCAAGATGTGACCGTCGTGCAGTCAGAAGGCTTCACGGGGGTCGTTGTCGCTGTCACCGCGATTGCAACTTTGGTTCTTGGAGTCTTCCCAGGACCGGTTCTGACGTTCGTGAGCCAGATCAGTATCTTCGTTCCGTGAGTGGGCAGGAACCATCAGGGTTTGATCGGGAGCGCGACTTCGCAGATCCTAGAACCCAGCTGGCAGAAGCCGGCTTGGAACTGGACGTCGCCAGCTCATTGGATACAGTCGAGGACCTGCTTTTGGAGTCGGTCCAGCATTCCAGCGAGCTTGTCGATGAGCTGACGGGCCACCTGGCGCGCGCTGGTGGTAAGCGGCTTCGCCCAGTGCTTACGCTCATCGCAGCCCGTCTGGGTGCGCCTCACCGCGTCCAATCTGACCCGGTGATTGAGGCGGCCGCCGCAGTGGAGCTCACCCACTTGGCGAGCCTCTACCACGATGATGTTATGGACTCTGCGCCATCACGTAGGGGCGTCGATGCCACACAAATCTTGTGGGGCAACAACCGCGCAATCCTCGCTGGCGACCTGCTGTTCGCCAGGGCCTCCGGGCTGGTGGCCCGCCTGGGCCCAGCATCCGTGGCTTACCACGCCCAGACGTTTGAGAGGTTGTGTCTTGGGCAGCTGCACGAAACGTTTGGGCCCGGCCCGGATGACGACCCGGTGGAGTTCTACCTCCAGGTCCTAGCTGACAAGACGGGATCCCTTGTGGCAGCCTCCGCGTACTTTGGAGCGCTTCACGCCGGCGCAGGTGAAGAAGTTGCACGCAAACTTGAGGCGTTTGGCGAACGCGTTGGGGTTGCGTTCCAACTGGCTGACGACGTTTTGGACATTGCGTCACCGCGGGAGGTAAGCGGGAAGACACCGGGCACCGACCTGCTGGAGGGCGTCGACACGATGCCTGTGCTGTTACTGAGGAAGCAACAGGCCGGGGGGACTTTGGATGAACAGGGTCAGCGGATCTTGGACCTTCTAGATGAGGACCTCTCTGTCCCGGAAAATCTGGCAGCAGTGGTGCAATTGTTAAGGCAACACCCGGTGTTGGAAGAGACCCGACAGCTTGCCCAGCAGTGGGCTGATCAGGCCATTGACGCATTGGAAGGCATCGGTAGCGCGGACGTTCAAGAGGCTTTGGAAAGCTTCGCGCTGATGATGGTGGACCGCGCCTCCTAGGCTTAAGTGCTAGCCCTAAGTGAGTTGGGTCCCACGTCCCACCTTGGAAGTTTGGCCGGTAGAATTGTTGCCGTCTTGACCCCGTAGGGAATTTTCGGGGTCCTAGAACAATCTTGTTTGAGTGCTACTTGTTGTGGAAAGAACGCAGTGACCGAACCTAAACGTGTTGCAGTTGTTGGCGCCGGCCCGGCCGGTATTTACGCATCCGACATTCTGGCGAAATCCGACCTTGACGTGTCCATTGACCTGTTCGAACGTCTGCCCGCCCCCTACGGCTTGGTGCGGTATGGAGTGGCCCCGGACCATCCCCGGATCAAACAGATCATCGTGGCTCTTTACAGGATTTTGCAGCGCGGCGACATCAGGTTGTTCGGCAATGTGGAAGTCGGCCACGACATCACGGTAGAGGAACTACAGGAACGCTACGACGCCGTAATTTTCGCGACGGGTGCAGACCGTGACGCGAAGCTTGACATTCCCGGCGCGGACTTACCCCAGTCGTATGGAGCCGCAGACTTCGTGTCTTGGTACGACGCACACCCGGACTACCCGCGGCAGTGGCCGCTTGAGGCCAAAGAAGTTGCTGTGCTTGGAGCAGGAAACGTGGCCCTGGACGTTTCCCGTGTCTTGGCCCGCCACTTGCCAGAAATGATGTCCACCGACATTCCGGAAAACGTGGCAGAAACGCTGGCTCAGAACCCGGTCACCGACGTGCATATTTTTGGTCGCCGAGGACCCGCGCAAGTCAAGTTCACCCCCTTGGAACTGCGTGAACTGGGCAGGGTTGCGGATGTGGACATCATTGTCGATGAGGAAGACTTTGATTTTGACGAAGGCTCCGATCAGGCGATGCGGTCTTCCAACCAGCAGCGACAGGTCGTGAAGATCCTGACGTCTTATGCCAGCCAGGATCCTGAAGAGATGAAAGCTTCCAGGCGCATCCACATCCACATGTTTGAAGCCCCCGAAGAAATTGTGGCGGACCAGGACGGAAACGTTGAGGCCGTCGTTACGCAGCGCACCAAGCTGACCGGGGACGGCAGCGTTGAAGGTACTGGTGAGCTAACCACCTGGCCAGTTCAGGCCGTCTACCGTGCGGTTGGCTACTACTCCTCACCCATCGACGGCATTCCCTTTGATGAGGTTGCGGGCGTGATCCCCAACGTCGGTGGCCGCGTGGTTGAAGAAGCGGGAAGCACGGAGTTTCTGCCTGGCGTCTATGCGACCGGGTGGATCAAGCGCGGGCCCGTTGGGCTGATTGGGTCAACGAAGTCCGACGCACAGGAGACTATTGCGAACTTGGTTGAGGACGCGCAAGCCGGTCGTCTTTCCACTAGCGTTGACAAACCGATCGAGGATTTGTTGGACGAAAGAAACGTGGCTTACACGGACTGGCAGGGCTGGGAGATGCTGGATGCATATGAGCAGGCACTGGGCGAAGCCCACGGCCCCACACCTACAGGCGACACGCGTGAACGGGTCAAAGTAGTTTCCCGCCAGGCAATGACCGACATTTCCAGAGGCGAAGCTGAAGGGCAGCACACGGCCAACGACGCACAAAGCCGTGAGCTCATCGGCAAGCCAGGTGAAATGGGTAAGCCGCACGCCGCGCAGCGCTTTGACGACTTTACGGGCCCCACTGACTATGAGGTAGCCCAATAAGGGGGCAAGCAAGTAGGGCCCGTCGTCGCCCGAAGGTCTGTGATCTTTAGCGGTAGTTCACGAACTGCAGTGCGATGTCGAAGTCTTTGCTTTTGATCAGCGCAATGGTCGCTTGTAGGTCATCGCGTTTCTTCGACTGGACCCTGACCTCATCGGCTTGGATCTGAGCCCGCACGCCCTTTGGACCCTCATCACGAATGGTCTTGGTGATCTTCTTGGCGATGTCTGAGGGGATGCCCTCCTTTAGAGGAATCACCATGCGGTAGATCTTGCCGGAAGGCTGAGGTTCGCGTTCTTTCGTGTCTAGGACTTTCAGTGACACTCCCCGGCGAACCAATTTGCTTTGCAACACGTCCAGGACGGCTAGCACGCGTTCTTCGCTGTTCGCTTCCAAAACGACGGTGTCACCCACCACATCAATTTTGGGGTCGACGCCTTTGAAGTCGTAGCGTTGGTTTACTTCTTTGGCGGCCTGGTTCACGGCGTTGTCTAGTTCTTGGCGGTCAAGTTTCGAAACAATGTCGAATGAGGAGTCAGCCACTGCTTTCCTTTCGAGTTAGCGAATGAGGTCTTCGTAGCCCAAGTATGCCTTGTAAACCACACTGCGTTGAGTTTGGAACACTGCCCTCACCTCTGATATTCTTCTTCGGCACGGCAACGTTGTTGTCGGCAAGGCGGATTTCCCGAGTGGCCAAAGGGAGCTGACTGTAAATCAGCTGCGGAATGCTTCGCAGGTTCAAATCCTGCATCCGCCACTTTGTCATGTAGCGAGACATCGTTCCTTTTCGGTGTCTCGCTTTTT
>CAYFNQ010000003.1:28076-83621 GCA_964344535.1 uncultured Actinomyces sp. | reverse complement strand
CCCAGACGAAACAGAACTGGCCACGGGGTCCAGCCAGCCCGGACCACCGAAGCGCACCGTGGCACCACTCCCCGCCAGCGCCGCACCGCTCCCCAGCAGCCCGGCGCCCCTCCCCAGCAGCCCAGCACCACTGCCCGCCAGCACCGCCCCACTACCCAGCAGCCCGGCGCCCCTCCCCAGCAGCCCAGCGCCACTGCCCACAAACACTCAAACAGACCTGACAGCCAAACTCCCCGCGACCGCCGCACCGCTGCCAAAGACCACCGCACCGCTGCCCGCAAGCGCCGCTGCAGCTGGCGGCCCGGTAGGTGCGCCCAACATGCCCGCCGCACACCTGCCCAGCAGCCCGGCACCGCTGCCCCTCTCCCCCGCCCCAACCGAAAAACGGCGGCAGGGCATGCCGTCCGAAATTCTCTTCGTCCTCGGTTTCCTCCTAGCTGCCGTCCTAGCGGTTGCCGCCTGGTTCTTGTTCCTGCGCGGCGGGGACGACAACGCCGGTTCAGGAGCTGGCGGGGGAACCACAGGTGATGCCGCCGGTTCGGAAGTCAGCCTTCAAGACGTCATCGACCAACGCGATGAGCAGATTGAGGAGCTAGAGGAGCAGATCTCCGACCTGAACGCCACCGTTGAGGAACTGGAACAAGAACTCGAAGCCGTGGTCGAAAACGCTCCCGACCCCTACCCTGCTCCACCGAAAGCTCTGACGAACCCTTGGTTTAAGTCAGAAAGTGGCAACATTGCCTGCCGCTTGGATCCTGGCTCCGCAACCTGCACCATCTACAAGGCACACTTTTCACCGTCTGGTGGCGGCTGCAGCAAAGCCCCCTACACGATCACTATCCCCGATGATGGGCGCGCGAAGTGGGACTGCTCCTTAGCCCCCATTCCCAACGACTCAACCGCCCCAACTCTGAAGTACTCCGCCTCAACCACGTCTGACGGGTTCGCTTGCCTAGCGACAGTGAACGGCATGTCGTGCTGGAACACTGAGACTGGGGAATCATTCGCGATTGCCCGGGATGGAAGCGTCACCGGGAACACCGGCGTCATCCCCGAAGCTGAGTTCCCCTGGAGGTAGTCTCGCGGAGGCGACCCGCACGCCACCAGCCCATCGGCCCACCGCCGGCGCATCCGCCACCCACTGGCATGAAATGATGCGGCGTATGGAACCTCCTTTGAACGTCGCACTTGACCGCCTTGAAGACCGCGGTGAACTGGATGACAGTGACGCGCTTTTCGACACGTTTGAGGCGTGGGCTGTGGAGTCCGGGCGTCCCCTTTATGACCACCAGTCCGAATCTGTTCTGGAGCTGTTGGCCGGAGACCACGTCATATTGCAGACCCCGACGGGCTCCGGGAAGTCCATGGTGGGCCTTGCCGCGCACTTCATCTCTTTGGCACGGGGAGGCCGCAGCTACTACGCCGCCCCACTCAAAGCGTTGGTGTCCGAAAAGTTCTTCGAGCTGGTCGAATTGTTTGGTGCGGACAATGTTGGGCTGGTTACGGGGGATGCCTCACTAAACGCTCAGGCCCCCATCATTTGTTGCACCGCGGAAATTCTGGCTAACCAGAGCTTGCGCGAAGGTCCAGCGCTAGATGCTGACACGGTCGTGTTGGATGAATTCCACTTTTACGCCGACCCGCAGCGCGGCTGGGCCTGGCAGGTCCCACTCATGGAGCTTCACAACGCCCAGTTCGTCCTCATGTCCGCAACCCTTGGCAACACCGCCAACATCGCGGCGGACCTAGAACGTTCGACCGGCAGGCCCGTGGCTGTCGTTGCCCAGGACAACCGCCCGGTACCACTGGAGTTCACGTACGCCGTCGACCCACTCCCCGTCGTCCTAGAACGCCTCCTCAAAGACGGCCTCAGCCCCATCTACCTGGTGTCCTTCACCCAGGCACAAGCGGTTAAGACCGCCGTTGACGTTGCCCAAACCGTTCCCCTCCCAAAGGTTCAGCAAGACGCACTAAAGAGCGTTCTGGCCACAGAGAAATTAGACCGAGGGTTTGGCAAACGCCTTCGCCAACTTCTTTCCAAAGGTGTTGGCGTCCACCACGCCGGCATGCTGCCGCGGTATCGGCGCCTAGTGGAACGGCTCGCTCAAGCGGGACTGCTCTCAATCATCTCCGGCACGGACACGCTGGGCGTAGGTATCAACGTGCCCATCCGCACTGTTGTTTTCACTTCCCTAGCAAAGTTTGATGGCCGCCGATCCCGCCTGCTGCGGGCCAGGGAGTTCCACCAAATTGCGGGTCGCGCAGGCAGAGCCGGTTTTGACACCCAGGGCCTAGTGGTCGGCCTAGGCAGCGAACGCGAAATTGAACAAGCCGCACACAAAGCGCGTCTGACCAAGGCTGAAGAAGACCGGGACACCGCACGCCTACGCAAACTCAAAAAGCGCAAGAACGCCCCAAAGAAGGCCTCCCCAGCCAAGTCCGAAGCCGGCCAGATCGCTTGGAACCGCGCCACGTTCGACCGCCTGGTTGGCTCCGAACCAGAGACCCTAGTCCCCGCATTCCAAACCAGTCACTCAATGTTCCTCAACGTGTTGGCTGGACCACGCGACACCGAACCCCACCTGATCGATCTGGCGGAGCAAGCTCACGCTTCCCTTGCCAAAGCCACCGGCCAGGCAAGCACCGAAACCAGCGGCCAGCAGAGCCAGGACCGCAACATGTTCCTACGCCAGTTTGGCCAGATTTTCAGTTCGCTGCGCCGCGCAGAAGTGATCGAAAGAGGTAGGCAGGGCCTGGTTGCCGCCCGCGAACTGCCTGACGAATTCGCCCTCAACCAGCCCTTGGCACCCTTTGCCTTAGCGGCCCTAGACCTGTTGGACCCCGACTCCCCCGACTATGACCTAGACGTGCTTTCAGTGATCGAAGCCGTGTTGGAAAACCCAATGCCCGTCCTTTTAGCCCAGCGCAAAGCCGCCAGGGATGCCGCATTTGCTGCACTGCGTGAAGAAGGCGCTAGCTTTGAAGAGCGCACCGCGCAGCTAGATGAGGTCGGCTGGCCGGCCCCACTTGAAGAAATCCTGGAGCCAGCATTTGCCACCTACCGCCGTTCAAACCCGTGGACTGGAAACCTGGAGGTGGCCCCAAAGAAGATCCTGCGACAAATGGTGGAAGAAGGCCTGACGTTCACGGATTTCATTGCCCGCTACGACCTCACGGCCAGTGAGGGCGCAGTGTTGCGTTACCTTTCCGACGCCTACCGCGCGTTGCGTCAGATTTTGCCCGAGGACGCACGAACCAACCGCATCCTAGAAATCACCAACTGGCTCAGAGACCTCTTGGAAT
This sequence comes from uncultured Actinomyces sp., assembly GCA_964344535.1. Taxonomy (GTDB): domain Bacteria; phylum Actinomycetota; class Actinomycetes; order Actinomycetales; family Actinomycetaceae; genus Scrofimicrobium. The sequence goes on along the minus strand of CAYFNQ010000003.1, from coordinate 80,318 downwards.
CCGTGGACGCTTCCCTAGTTCAAGAGTGGGAGTCCATGGGCACCAAAGCAAACAGCCAGTCGGGCCCGGGCCAACCCACACCAGACACGTCGACAGCAGGCACGGAAGAGCTAGCTTTCGGCGCCAGCCCCGACGGGACCCTCAGCTTTACCGCCAACCCTCACGCGATGCGTGCCGCCATCCGTAAGGCCGTGTTCGCTCGGGTTGAGCAGGCAGCGTACGACCGCTTTGCGGCGCTTGCCACCCGCGAACAAGAAGCATTCCCAACGGGCGCGCAGTTGGGACAGGTTGAAGACTTCTCAGACCCCAAGGTGTGGGAGGACGCGCTTGGAGCCTACTGGGACGATCATGAGCAAATCGGGTTGGGACCCCAAGCAACCTCTGGGAACCTCTACTTCCTGAACGAAACTCCAGATGAGGCTGACCTGCTCTTGGCCACGGGCTTGGACCGCGCGGAGGACCTTCCGCTAACAGGCTCGGGCGACTTGAACTGGATGATCGTCGACCAACACTTGATGGACGGCTCCGAAGACTCCGACTGGTCCCTAACCCTGCTAGTGGATGTGGCGGCAACGCAGGAAGCATCCCAACCCCGCCTCATCACCGCCCAGTTTTCGGCCCGCTAACCCCAAAGGACCCGCTCTAGGGGACTCGCTGTATCCACTCCGGGGTAGAGAACTTCTCTGCAACTCTTTCCTGCGCCACCTCCAGGTCCTCATCCGTAATCTCCCCTTGGGAGGCGCCGTAGCGCTCCGCAAAGGTCTGCTTCAAAACCTCGATGATTTCCTCGCGCGGCAACCCGGTCTGACTGCGCATCGGGTCAACCCGCTTCACAGCGCTACGCAGGCCCTTGTCACGAATCTTCTCCTGGCCGATGCGAAGGACTTCACCCATCTTTTCCGCATCAATGTCGTAGGCCATGGTGACGTGGTGCAGCGTGTGACCGTTCGCGAAACGTTTCTGGGCGGCCCCACCAATCTTCCCTTTATCTGACGCAATGTCGTTCAGCGGAACGTAGGTGGCGTTCACCCCGACCTTCTTCAGGGCCTCAATCACCCACTCGTCAAGGTGGCGGTAGGAGTCCTCGAAATTCATCCCCTCAACCAACGCTGTCGGGACAACCAGGGAATAGGTGATGGAGTTGCCCGGTTCCATAAACATGGCGCCACCCCCGGAAACTCGGCGTGAAACGGTGATCCCGTGTTCCTCAATCCCCTCCGGGTTCACCTCATTTTCGTAGGACTGGAAGGAGCCGATGACAACCTGGGGGGCGTCCCACTCCCAAATCCGCATGAACGGTTGGCGCCGGCCCGCCGCCACGTCCTCTACAAGCGTCTCATCCAAAGCAATGTTCGTAACGGGAGACACCGCTGGGCCGTGGATCACCTCAAAATCTAGGTCGTCCCAGTTCAGGGCCCCACCAACGGCTCGACGAAACGCCGTCGCAATTCCCTTCGGGGTCACCCCGAAAAGAACGTCTGCGGGTCGCAACGCGTCAGTGAGCTGCTGCTCAACGTAATGCAGTGAAGCATCCGTGGGCAGGCCCACAAGACTGTCTTGGAGACGTTCAACGACTCCGTCCGGCTCCGCAAAAAAGTCGCCCGCAATAGTTGCTGAGTCGACCACACCGTCGTTCGCCTCAACGCGAACAGACACCAACTTCTGACCAGTTTCTTTGTATTCGCCATGCATGCCGAAATTATGCAGCAAGCCACAACCACCAATAAAGCGTTATTGAGAAGCGGACCAGCTTGCCAGAGCCGACTTCAGCTGGTCGGAAAACCTTGGGTCGCCGACAGCTGGGCACTTAGTATGGAGGTTGCGTCTTTACCTGCGTCGCTGGTAAAGACTGACATTTGGAGGACGAAATGGCTAGGCGACTGCGCTCAGCAACATCAACATCGGGCCGCAACATGGCGGGGGCCCGCGCTCTTTGGCGCGCCACGGGCATGACTGACGACGACTTTGGCAAACCCATTGTCGCTGTCGTGAACTCTTTCGTTGAGTTCGTCCCCGGACACGTCCACCTACGCGACGTAGGCAAGATCGTTGCGAAGTCGATCAAGGAACACGGCGGCGTCGCAAAAGAATTCAACACGATCGCTGTTGATGACGGCATTGCCATGGGTCATGCGGGAATGCTTTACTCCCTGCCCTCACGCGAACTTATCGCCGACTCCGTCGAATACATGGTGGAAGCTCACCGCGCCGACGCCATGGTGTGCATCTCCAACTGTGACAAGATCACGCCGGGCATGCTGATCGCAGCAATGCGGCTGAACATTCCCACAGTGTTTGTTTCCGGCGGCCCAATGGAAGCCGGGAAGAACATCCCGAAGGAAGCGATCATTGGTGTCTCTGACACCGGTCACGGCAACCTGATCACCGTCATGAACGCCACAGCAGACGACTCCGTGAGTGACGACCTGCTTGGCCAAATTGAACGGCTGGCCTGCCCCACCTGCGGGTCCTGCTCTGGAATGTTCACCGCGAACTCCATGAACTGTCTGACCGAAGCGCTGGGTCTTTCTTTGCCCGGCAACGGTTCCACGCTGGCAACCCACAAGGACCGTCGCAAACTGTTTGAGGAGTCGGGCAAGGTCATCATGGAGCTTTGCCATGCTTACTATGACGAGGGCGATGATTCGGTCCTGCCCCGCGAAATTGCCAACAAAGACGCGTTTTGGAATGCGATTGCGTTGGACATGGCGATGGGTGGATCCTCGAACACCGTCCTGCATACTTTGGCAAGTGCTCGCGAAGGCGAAATCGATTTTGACCTAGACACGATCAACACGGCTGGGGAGACGGTCCCCTGTATTTCTAAGGTGGCGCCAAACCACAACGACTACCACATGGAAGACGTGCACAGGGCCGGTGGCGTCCCAGCCCTACTTGGCGAACTGGACAGGGCCGGTTTGCTGCGACGCAACGTGCGTTCGGTGCACTCCCCCGACTTAGAGTCCTGGCTGGAAAAGTGGGACATCCGCGGCGAAAACCCGTCCGAAGAAGCCTTGGGCCTGTTTAGCGCTGCGCCGGGCAACGTTCGCACGATCGAGCCGTTCTCAACTGAGAACCGCTGGGTGAACCTGGACGCTGACCCTGTGAACGGCTGCATCCACGACGTTGAGCACGCTTACACGGACTCTGGTGGCCTAACCGTCCTGTACGGCAACTTGGCTCCTGAGGGTGCCATTGTGAAATCTGCAGGAATCGAACCGGAACTGTTCCGCTTTGAGGGCCGCGCTCACGTCATGGAGTCTCAGGATGAAGCAATCGACCGGATCTTGGACAAGAGTGTGAAGGAAGGCGACGTTGTCGTCATCCGCTATGAGGGTCCTTCAGGGGGTCCGGGCATGCAGGAGATGCTCTACCCAACGTCGTTCATCAAGGGACGCGGGCTAGGTAAGAAGGTTGCCCTCATCACCGACGGTCGTTTCTCAGGCGGAACGTCCGGAATTTCCGTGGGCCACATTTCGCCCGAGGCCGCTTCTGGCGGGCTGATCGGATTGGTGGAGGACGGCGACCCTATCCTCATCGACATCAACGAACGCAAGCTTGAACTATTAGTGGATGATGAGGTGCTGGAAGAGCGACGGGCAGCGCAGGAAGCACGCGAACATCCGTGGACTCCAGTGAATCGGGACCGCAAAGTCTCTCCGGCACTTCGCCTGTACGGAGCCACTGCACTTTCTGCATCACAGGGCGCTGCACGCGATGTGAGCAAGGTCGGCGCCTAACTCCTGTTGGGGGAAACTGCGCGTTTCGTAAGATGACTCTATGATGAAACGCTGGTATCCAAGTGGCGAAAGGACCCGATGTCTGATCAGCTAGGTGACAAACCCGCACCAAAAGTCGACGGTGAGCCGCTGCTGGCTGGCTCCGGCTACACGGTGATGCGCCCCGTTAAGAAGAAAAAGAAGCGGGTTGGACGCGTCGCCCTCACCTTCATCCTTTCTGTCACAACCATTTTGGTTGCAACGGCCGCCGTCTTTGGTTGGTTCCTGTGGCGTCTCAGTTCAACGTTCAACGCTGAAAGTGAAGTCATCCCAATGGCGATTCCGGAGACTTCGCGCCCTGCTACTAGGGACGACGGGGCACAGACCATTTTACTTTTAGGTTCTGATACCCGCGCCCACGTAGACAAAGACGACATCGACACAGCGCAGGACGGTAGAGCCGACGTAATCATGGTGGTCCGCGTACCCGCAGACCACAAAGACGTTTACGTCATGTCCATAATGCGCGACTCCTGGGTGGACATCCCGGGGTACGGCGACAACAAAATCAACGCGGCGTTTGCCTTTGGTGGGGCGCCACTGATGGTGGAGACGGTTGAATCCCTAATTGGTTCCCGAATCGACCACGTTGCGATCATCGACTTTGAAAGCTTCAAAGGCATGACCAACGCCCTTGGTGGTGTCACCGTTTACAACGCAAAACCTTTCAAAGCAGGCGGCTACACGTTCCCCGTCGGAGAAATCGACCTGGACGGAGACGAAGCTTTAGCGTTTGTGCGGGAACGAAAGTCTTTCGTTGATGGGGACTACCAGCGCGTCCGCAACCAGCAGGCGTACCTGAAGGGCCTAATCTCAAAGCTACTTAGCCGCGATACCCTGACCAGCCCCTCAAAGATCACTGGCACCGTCGACGCCCTGTCTCCGTACTTAGCTAGGGATGAGGGCTTGGACGTGTCCTACCTGATCGGTGAGGGCTTCAAGATGCGCGGCCTGAGGCCTTCAGACATCTTCATGTTTACCATTCCCACAGCCGGAGTTGGCTGGTCACCTGACGGCACCCAGTCGATCATCGAACTGGATTGGGAAGCCATGGAAGACGTGCGCGAAGCCTTTGAAACGGACACTGTCGACAGGCTCATCGACTAGGGCCCGCTCATCGACTAGGGCTTAGACCAGCTGGTACATCCACCCGTGGCGGTCAGGAACAGTGCCGCGTTGAATGCCACTAAGTTCTGCGTACAGTTCTTCCGCTAACCCTGAGCCCGGTAGCGTCAGGTCAAAGTCGTTGCCACCAAGCCTGCCAATAGGTGTCACGATTGCTGCCGTGCCACAGGCAAACATTTCGGTGACCTCCCCCGCTTCAATAGCTTGCGTCAGCCACTCAAGTGGGATGGTGGTCTCCTGAACTTCAATGCCACGATCAGCCAACAGTTGGATGATTGCGCTGCGAGTCCCGCCTTCCAGGATGGTTCCCGTCAGGGCTGGGGTAAGAACGCTACCGTCTTCCTTCACAACGAAGACGTTCATGCCGCCTAGTTCTTCTAGGTTCTTCCCAGTTTGCGCATCCAGGTAGCAAACCTGCTCAAAACCCTTTTGCTGCGCCAACTGCTGTGGCAGCAAAGAAGCGGCATAGTTGCCACCCGTCTTCGCTCCCCCGGTCCCACCGGGTGCCGCACGCTTATGGTCTTGGGACACCCAGATAGACACCGGCGCCAACCCGTTCTTGAAGTAGGGGCCAACCGGAGACGAAATGACGGAGTAAATGTAGTGGTGTGCGGGGCGGATCCCAATGAACGGCTCATCCGCAATCATGAACGGCCGCAAATAAAGGCTAGAGTCTTGGGCTGCCGGCACCCAACGCTCATCTTGACGCACAACTTGGACCAAAGAGCCAATGAAGTCTTCTAAGGGCAGGTTTGGCATTGCCAGCCTGTCGGCACTGCGGTTTAGACGAGCGGAGTTGAACCCTGGACGGAACACCCAAACGCTGCCGTCTTCCCAACGAAACGCCTTCAGCCCCTCAAAGATCTCCTGTGAGTAGTGCAGAACGGCCGCAGCGGGCGTCAGCCCCAAAGGTCCGTAGGGGACAACCTCTTTCTCATACCAACCCTTGCCTTCCTGGTACTTGGCAATTGCCATGTAGTCACCAAAAGTGGTGCCAAAGTTCAGGGCCTCCATTGCCGCTTCGTGTGCTTCGTCGGTGGCTGGATCCAGGTTCGGGACAACAGTGAAGCGCGCTGCTGCTTCCTGTGCGTCCGGTAAAACCTGGTCAGCCACTTCGGCTTCAAGGCGGGTTCGGGAAACGTCTGGCTGGGCGCTAGTTTCCAAGCGTCTACTCCTTTAGCAGTGAAAAAATCTAGGCGGACCCCATGCCCGCAATAACGAAGCCACCAATTTCTGTGGTGCTTCGCTCAGGAACAGTCCCCCCGGTCGCCGCAGCCCTAGAGAGAGCCTCAGCACGCCACTGCATGTCGGTCCTGATCCCCAAGCCCACACGCTGCGCCTCATCCTCAAACCCAAGGGCTTCCAACATGAGCTGGACGGAGGCAATGGCTGCAATAGGATCAGCCGTCCCCAGCCCCGCAATGTCGGGGGCGCTGCCGTGGACGGGTTCAAACATGGAGGGGAACTCCCCGGTCGGGTTGATATTCCCAGACGCAGCCAAGCCAATACCCCCGGTTATTGCCGCAGCCTCATCGGTCAAAATGTCACCGAAAAGGTTGTCTGTTGCAATCACGTCAAAGTCTGCAGGGCGCGTGAGTAGATGGATAGTGGCAGCGTCGACATGCAGGTACTCAACAGCCACCTGTGGGAATTCGCGGGCCAACTGTTTGGTGAGCCGGCTCCACAAGCCCCCTGCGTGAACCAGGACGTTGATCTTGTGCACAACCGCCAGTTTCTTGGCAGGTCGCGAATCCGCCAGCTCGAATGCGTAACGAAGCAGACGTTCCACAGCGAAAGCCGTGTTCACCGAAACCTCAGTCGCAATCTCATTGGGTGTCCCCAGGCGCAAGACCCCGCCGTTTCCAACGTAGGGGCCTTCCGTGCCTTCCCGAACGACTACTAGGTCGATGCCTTCAGGGTTCACTAGTGGTGAAGCCACTCCGGGGTAGTGGATCGCTGGACGCAGGTTCACGTATTGGTCAAACGCGAACCGCAACGTGAGTAACAAACCACGTTCCACAATTCCCGGAGCGATGCGCGGGTCCCCGACAGCACCCAGCAAAATCGCGTCGAACTTTGCGAGCTCTTCTAGATCCTCGGGCTCCAAAAGGTGCCCGTCGGCTAGGTAGCGGGCTCCCCCGAAATCAAAGTTTTCCAACTCAAGTGGAATCGACGAGTCCGAAGTGACTTTGCGCAGAACACGGACGGCCTGCTTGGTAACTTCGGGACCAATCCCGTCGCCTTCAATTACGGCTACACGCAGTGCATTCACGGCTTCCCCTAAAACAGAACTTAGTGCTTAGCGTGCAGCGGACCCGTCAGTGTAATCCGAGTTCGCTTGCGTCCACCCGAACTTCTTACGCAGCCCCTGACCCGTAGCTTCAATCGGGTGAGATTCACCTTCAACACGCAGCGCCTTGAACTCCTGGGCTCCACTGTCCTGGTCTGCGATGAAGCGGGAGGCGAACGTGCCGTCTTGGATATCTGCCAGAACAGCCTTCATGTTTTCCTTGACCCGCTCGTCAATCACGCGGGGGCCGGAAACGTAGTCGCCGTACTCAGCGGTGTCAGAAACGCTCCAACGCTGCTTCGTGATGCCACCTTCGTAGATCAGGTCAACGATCAGCTTCAGTTCGTGAAGAACCTCAAAGTAGGCAATTTCGGGCTGGTAGCCGGCCTCTGTGAGGACTTCAAAGCCATTTTGGATCAGCTGAGACACGCCACCACAAAGAACAGCTTGCTCACCGAACAGGTCAGTTTCTGTTTCTTCGGTGAACGTGGTCTTGATGACGCCTGCGCGCGTGGAACCAATTGCTTTGGCGTAGGACAAGGCTAGGTCCCAAGCGTTACCGCTGGCGTCCTGCTCAACAGCAACGATCGCGGGAATCCCCTGACCGTCAACGTAGGTTTCGCGAACCTTGTGTCCGGGTCCCTTGGGCGCAACCATGCAAATGTCGTGGCCCTCATCCGGCTGAATGTAGTCGTAGCGCACGTTGAAACCATGTGCGAAAAACAGGGCTGCATCCGGCTTCAAGTTGGGGGCAATTTGTTCCGCGTAAACGTGGCGCTGGTGCTGGTCTGGGACTAGCACCATGACAACGTCACCCTGGGAGACGGCGTCAGCCACATCAGCGACCTCTAGGCCAGCTTCTTCGGCTTTAGCCCAAGAGTCAGACCCTGGACGAAGCCCCACCACAACCTCAACGCCTGAGTCCTTCAGGTTTTGGGCGTGTGCGTGACCTTGGGAACCGTAGCCAATCACGGCCACTTTCTTTCCCCGGATTAGGTCCAAGTCCGCGTCATCTTCATAAAAAACGTCAGTCACTGCTATTTCTCCTTGATTTGGTCAGTCATTGAGCGCGGGCCGCGGCCAATTGCGACAGCGCCCGTTTGCACTACTTCACGCACCCCATAAGGCTCTAGGGACGCCAGTAGAGCTTCTAGTTTGGATAGGGTGCCCACAGATTCCACGACGACGTAGTCAGGTCCGACATGGACGACGTGGGCGCGGAAAAGTTCCACAATTTGCAGCACGGAAGTGCGGGTGGTGTCGTTTGCGGTCACCTTCAAAAGTAGGAGGCGACGTTCCACGGTTTCCCCCGGCGTCATCTCCACGACCTTCAACACGTTCACCAGCTTGTTGAGCTGCTTAGTGACCTGCTCCAGTGGGGCGCTGTCTTTCGCATCCACAATGATCGTCATGCGGGAAATGTTGGCCCGCTCCGTTTCCCCGACGGTCAGGGACTTGATGTTGAACGCGCGGCGCGCAAACAGCCCGGCGACACGGGTGAGGACACCCGGCTTGTTCTCAACTAGCAGCGAAAGAGTATGCAGTTGCTCAGCCATCAGTCTTCTCCGTCCCAGGTGGGTGCCAGCCCGCGAGCATAGCGAATGTCGTCATTTGAAACCCCGGCAGCAACCATTGGCCAAACCATGGCTTCTTTAGAAACTTGGAAGTCGATGAAGACCGGCGAATCCTTGATGGACAGTGCCCATTCAATTGCTTCGTCAACTTCATCTTCCTTCGTGACCACTCTTCCGGGGATCCCGTAGGCCTCCGCAAGTTTCACGAAGTTCGGCACCTGACCTTCCTTACCGTTGTTCGACAAGTCGGTGTTGGAGTAGCGCTCATTGTAGAAAAGGTTTTGCCACTGGCGCACCATTCCCAAAACTGAGTTGTTGATCAGCGCAATCTTGATTGGGATCTGGTTAATGACGCAGGTTGCCAGCTCCTGGTTGGTCATTTGGAATGAGCCGTCACCGTCGATGCACCACACGGTTTCGTCCGGGTTTGCCACCTGGACGCCCATTGCGGCCGGCACACCGTAGCCCATGGTTCCTAGACCGGACGAGGAAATGAATTGGTTCGGTCGCTCAAACTCAATGAACTGCGCTGCCCACATCTGATGTTGGCCCACGCCCGTCGCGTAGAAAGCATTCGGGCCGGACAGTTTGGAGATTCTTTGCAGAACAAACTGTGGAGACAGCTTGCCATCTTCAGGCGGCGTCCACCCAAGCGGGTAGGAGTCGCGAAGACGGTTCAAGAAGCGCCACCAGCCGGCAAGGTCTTCCTTCTGGTCTTTCGGGAGAACTTCCTTCAAACGCTCATTGAGCATGTCTAGGACCTTCTTCAAGTCCCCCACAATTGGAATGTCCGCGTAGCGGTTCTTGGAAATTTCCGCCGCGTCAATGTCAACGTGGATCACTTTGGCGCGCGGGGCGAACGTGTCTAGCCGGCCGGTGACACGGTCGTCGAAACGGGCTCCCAACGCCACGATCAGATCGCTGCGCTGCAAAGCCCCAACCGCTGCGACGGTCCCGTGCATTCCCGGCATGCCCAAGTTGTGGGGGTCGGAGTCCGGGAATGCTCCTCGCGCAGTCAAAGTGGTGACTACGGGAGCATCGGTGAGCTTGACCAGTTCTGCCAACTGTTTCGAAGCGCGGCCGCGGATCACACCGCCACCCACATAAAGGACTGGTGCCTGGGCCTGCGCAATTGCTTCCGCCGCTAGGTTCACCTGCTTCTTGGAAGGCCGGTCAGGAACGCGGTAGCCGGGAATTTCTAGCTTCGGAGGCCAAGAAAAATCCAGCTCCTCGGTCTGTGCATCTTTGGCGATATCAACTAGGACCGGTCCGGGGCGGCCGGTCTTAGCAATCTCAAACGCTTCCGCAATGCGTGCCGGAATATCCTCTGCCTTTGTTACTAGGAAGGAGTGCTTCGTCACTGGCATTGAGGCACCAACAACATCGGCTTCCTGGAAGGCGTCAGTGCCAATCAGAGAAGAGCCCACCTGACCCGTGATGATCACGATGGGAACCGAGTCCATGTTGGCGTCAGCTAGCGCAGTCATGGTGTTCAGCGCTGCGGGACCCGAAGTCACAATTGCACAGCCAACCTTGTCGCTAGAAATGGCGTAGCCTTCAGCACCGTGTCCGGCACCTTGCTCATGACGAATCAGGATGTGCCTGATCTTTGAATCCATTAGTGGGTCAAACGTTGGAAGAATTGCTCCGCCGGGCATTCCGAAAACGTCTGTGACGCCAATTTCTTCGAGCGATCTGACGATCGCTTCCGCGCCCGTCATTCGTTCTGGTTTAGTCACTTTTCTCCGTCCTCACACTGTCTATTTATAAATGTTCCGCACCTTTACGGCAAAAAGCCCCTCGCTTCTTGCGAAGGGTTCTAGGCGTACGGCCCATCTGTCAGACAGCAGGTGCCGTACGCCACAGTACTAGGACGTAAAGTGTGACGGCAACGTTTCCTGACAAGTTCAGCACGCTGCCCATAGTACGGGGCGGTTGTCGGGGCCGCTCCGTGTCTCACAGTTTGGCTCCAGTTTGGGTTTACGCAACTAGCATTAGGAAGGCAGAGTTCATCCACTAACTGTGAAGGCTTTCAGGTGACAGCGTTCTTCGAATTCCTTGCTTCGTCTCCACTCATTTATCTTTTCTTGCTGGTGGCCGTCGGAATGGTGGTCGGTCATATCAAGGTGCGCGGTGTGAGCCTTGGGGCTGCTGCGGTCCTGTTCACCGCGATCGGTATGACCGCTTGGGCCAGCCAGCTTGGTGTAGAGATTGAAATTCCCCCGGTTGTCGGCACGCTTGGTCTGGTGCTGTTTGCGTTTGCAATCGGGGTGACTTCAGGGAACTCTTTCTTCCATAACCTTCGCACTGCAATTGGGCCGATCTTGACCATGGTGTTGCTGATGGTGGTTGCGGGCATTACAGCGATGGTGGTGGGTACGCAGGTGTTCGGGCTGTCCACCTCCCTTTCCGCAGGCACGTTTGCCGGTGCTGTCACTAACACCCCGGCCCTGCACGCGGCCGGTGAGGCGTCTGGGAACCTAGCTGAAGCTACCGTCGGTTACTCAATCGCTTACGTGTTTGGTGTTCTGGGCATGCTGATTGCGGCAATGGCTGCGCTAGCTTACGGAAAGCATGACAAAGACGCTCCCAGCCCCATTGGGAACCGCACAATCCGCGTTGAACGCGAAGACCACCCGTTTGTCGGTGACCTCTACGAAAAAATGGGTGGCAAGGTCGCCTTCTCTAGGATTCGCAGGGGTGAAGAAGGCCCCATCACCCGACCGGCGATGTCCGACACCTTGGATCCCGGCGACCTGATTACGGTCGTGGGACCAAATGAGCTGATCACGCGCATTTCAAACGAACTGGGACACGGCTCATCCCACTCCCTTATGCGTGACCGCTCCTACCTGGATTTTCGTCGAATCACCGTGTCTGACCCTAAAGTGGCTGGTCACACGGTTGGCAGCTTGGAGCTGGCAAAGAAGTACTCCGCCACGGTTTCACGCGTCCGTCGTGGGGACGTGGACATGGTTGGGGACCCAGACCTGGTGCTCCAGTTGGGAGACCGCGTCCGCGTCGTTGGCCCCACCTCAAAAATGAAGGAGATCTCCGGATTCTTTGGAGACTCAGCCAGGGGTCTTTCCGACATCAACCCGATTGCTCTGGGTCTTGGGATCGCCTTGGGGATGGCCCTGGGCCTAGTCCACATTCCACTGCCTGGCGGCCGTGCCGTCGCGATCGGTGCCGCTGCCGGCACCCTGATTGTGGGACTTATTTTTGGCAAGTTGGGACGCATCGGCCCCTTCGTTACCGCGATTCCTTACACGGCTTCCCAAGTACTCATCGAGTTCGGCCTGCTCATATTCCTAGCGCAAGCCGGGTCCGTTGCAGGCAATCAGATTGTTGAAGCGTTCGAGGGCGGAACATGGCTGTCCATCCTGCTCCTAGGAATGATCGTCACCTCAATCATGGCGGTCGGTATTTACGTGACGTACCGCTGGATTTTCAAGATGGGCGGCACACAACTATCCGGCGCGTTGGGTGGCGTACAAACACAACCGGCCGTGTTGGCTTTCGCCAACACCCGCACCCACGACGACCCGCGGGTCGCCTTAGGCTACGCCCTGGTGTACCCGGTAGCGATGGTGGCAAAGATCCTGATCGCTACCGTGCTTGGAGAGTTCTAGGTCAGGTGACCCTGTCTTAGATGACGGCGGAGCCTAGGTCTTCTTGCTCCGCCACATCAAAGACCTTGGTGCCCACGGCGGCCTTGCGGACTGCGTGAGCAACAGCCGGAGCAACGCGCTTGTCGAAGACGCCGGGGATGATGTGGCTCCTGGACAGTTCGTCTTCGCTGATCACGTTAGCGATAGCTAGCGCTGAGGCGTGGAGCATTTCCTCCGTGATTGCCACGGCCCTTGCGTCAAGCACACCGCGGAACAGGCCCGGGAAGGCCAAGACGTTGTTGATTTGGTTCGGGTAGTCAGACCGGCCTGTCGCTACCACTGCGGCGTGCTTGTCGGCGGCCCTGGGATCCACTTCCGGTGTCGGGTTCGCTAGGGCGAAAACGATAGCGTCGTCGTTCATTGACGCAATGTCTTCCTCGTCCAAAATGTCGCCAGCGGAAACGCCAATGAACACGTCGGCGTCCTTCATCCCCTCTTTGAGGCTGCCGCGAACGCCACGCGGGTTCGTGCGGGCAGCCAGTTCCTTGCGGGACTCATGCTCATCCGTCATGTCCTCAATGTTCAAAGCACCGTTGCGGCCGTAAGCGACAACGTCAGTTGCACCCGCAGCTTGCAGCAGGGAAATGATGGCGGAACCGGCCGCCCCCACCCCGGAAACAACGATGCGCGTGTCCGCAATGTCCTTGTTCACAACCTTCAAAGCGTTCAGCAGGGCCGCCAGCACAACTACGGCTGTTCCGTGCTGGTCATCATGGAAGACGGGGATGTCTAGCTCTTCGCGCAGGCGCTCCTCAATCTCAAAGCACCGTGGTGCAGAAATGTCCTCCAAGTTGATGCCACCAAACCCTGGGGATATTGCTTTGACAATCGAAATGATTTCCTCAGTGTCTTTGGTGTCCAGGACAACGGGGATTGCGTCAACACCACCAAAGTGTTTGAACAGGACAGCCTTACCCTCCATCACAGGCAAAGCTGCTTCCGGCCCAATATCGCCCATGCCCAGAACCGCGGTCCCGTCAGTGACAACTGCGACCGTGTTGCCCTTCATAGTCAAGAAGCGTGCCTTGGATGGCGTGTCCGCAATTGCTTGCGAAACACGTGCCACTCCCGGTGTGTAAACGCGGGACAGGTCGTCACGGTTACGCAAAGGAGTGCTGGGAGCAATCTCAATCTTGCCGCCAATGTGGTCAAGGAACGTTTGGTCGGCAATGTTTTCGACCTCAACACCGTCAATTTTTTCAAGCAGCTTACGAACTTGGCGGCGGTGCTTGGAGTTGCGAAGATCCAAGGTCATGTCCAAGATCATGCCGCTGTCTTCGATGTTCGCAACGTCCAACCCCTTGACCGCCGCGCCCGTTTCGGACACAGCAGTCACGATGTCAGCAACCTTCAAAACCTCTTCGTCAATTCGAACTCGGTAACTGGCGGTGTATGAGGGCGAGATTGCCATTTAGGGGTTTCCTTCTTCTGTCTTGTTCGCCGTTGTTCGTCGTTATTCGCCGATGAGTTCCAAAATAATTTGGCGCACACGGGCCGCGTCTGCTTTGCCGCGGGTTTCTTTCATGACTGGGCCAACCAGGGCCCCGATAGCCTGAACTTTACCACCGCGAATCTTGTCAACCACATCAGGGTTGCCTTCCACGACAGTGCGCACTATTTCTAGGAGTTCGCCATCGTCAGAGACGACCGCTAGGTCCCTTTGCTCCACAACTTCGGCTGGCGTTCCTTCACCCGCCAGGACACCTTCTAGGACCTGACGTGCCAAAGAGTCCGTCAGCTTGCCTTCGTCAATCAGCGCTTCCAGCTGCGAAACGTGTTCGGGCGACACTTCTAGTTCGGTGAGCGCCACACCATTTTGGTTGGCGACGCGTGAAAGTTCACCCATCCACCATTTGCGTGCGGACGAGGGCGAGGCACCGGCTGCCACCGTCTCCTCAATTAGTTCCATGGCACCCGCGGCAACCACGTCACGCATTTCTAGGTCAGAAAAACCCCAGAGTTCGTGAAGACGTTTGCGCTTAGCGGCAGGTAGCTCCGGCAAGGTCGCGCGCAGCTCTTCAATCCATTCCTCAGAAGGACGAATTGGGGGCAGGTCCGGGTCTGGGAAGTATCGGTAGTCGTCCGCGTCAGACTTGGGGCGCCCAGCAGACGTCGTCCCGTCTTCCTCATGGAAGTGACGTGTTTCCTGCGTGATCGTGCCACCTTTGGAGAGCACTTCGGCCTGGCGGGCCACCTCATAGCGGATGGCGCGCTCAATTGAACGGAAACTGTTCACGTTCTTAGTTTCAGTGCGCGTCCCAAAAGGCGCTTCCGGGTTGTCGCGCAAAGAAATGTTCACGTCAGCCCGCAGGTTTCCTCGTTCCATGCGGGCCTGTGAAATGTCCAGTGCCACCGCAATGTCGCGCAGGGCTTGGACGTAGGCTGCCGCCACTTCTGCAACCCTTTCGCCCGCACCTTCAATGGGTTTGGAGACAATCTCAATTAGGGGCACAGAGGAGCGGTTGTAGTCCACCAGGGAGTAGTCGGCGCCATGAATGCGGCCGGCGGCACCTCCGACGTGAGTGTTCTTCCCCGCGTCTTCTTCCAGGTGAGCGCGTTCAATTTCGACGCGGAACACTTCCCCGTCTTCCAGCTCAACATCTAAGTAACCGTCGTAGGCAATGGGCTTGTCAGACTGGGAGATCTGGTAGGCCTTCGGCAGGTCGGGATAGAAGTAGTTTTTGCGTGCGAAAAATGAGTCCCGTTCAATTTCGCAGTTCAGGGCAAGCCCTAACCGAATGCCGGCCTCAACCAACTTTTCGTTGACCACCGGGAGCGAGCCGGGCAGTCCCACCGAAGTTGGGGTGATCGCCGTGTTCGGCTCTGCCCCAAAAGTGACAGGAGCCGCGTCGAACGCCTTAGAGTTGGTGTCCAGTTCAATATGGACCTCAACGCCCAAAACGGGGTCAAAGTCTTGCGTTGCCTGCTGGTAGGCGGTTTTCTTACTCACTTCGCGTCTCCCTCAACCACAGAAACCACTTCCGGGCAGTTCTTCACCTTGTCTGCAACCAGCGACTGAATCAGGGCTGCAACCCCGTACATCACGTCGTCTTTACGGGCGGGCGCCACAACCTGTAGGCCCGTTGGCAGCCCAGCATCGTCAACACCGTCTGGCAGCGACAACGCGGGGACTCCAGCCAGGTTTGCCGGAATGGTTGCCACGTCGTTTAGGTACATGGCCAACGGATCATCGATTCGCGCCCCTAGGGGGAACGCTGTGCTGGGAGTTGTGGGGGTCAGCAAAACGTCAGCCTGTTCAAAAACCTTGGCGAACTCTTCACGAACAAGCGTGCGAACTTTTTGTGCAGCACCATAGTACTGGTCGTAGAACCCAGCGGACAGGACGTGGGTTCCCAAAATGATTCGCCGCTTCACCTCCGCTCCAAAACCAGCCTCACGACTGGCGCGCATGACGTCTGCTGCCGTGGGGTTTTCCATGTCAGGGACGACGCGTTGTCCAAAACGAATCCCGTCGAAGCGGGCCAGGTTCGAAGAGGCTTCGGCCGGCATCAACAGGTAGTAGGCAGGTAGCGCATACTCAAAGGATGGGGTTTCAACGCTAATAACCTTGGCTCCGGCCGCCTGGAGCTGCTCTAGGGCGTAGTTAAAGTTGGCCGCAACTTCCGGCTCAAACCCCTGCTCCAAAAGCTCAGCGGGTACCGCAACGGTTAGCCCCTTGCCGCCTTCTTCTAAGCGCTTAGCAATTGCAGCTTCCAAGTCGTGCTTGTCGTCCTGCAAAGACGTGGCATCAAGTGGGTCGTGACCTGCAATTAGATCCTGCAGCGCTGCTGCATCCTGCACGTCCCTAGCTACGGGTCCAACTTGTTCAAGTGATGATGCCAACGGCACAGCCCCGTAGCGGGAAACCGCACCGTACGTTGGTTTCACACCAACCGTTCCGGTGAAGGCAGCCGGCTGGCGGATGGAACCCCCCGTGTCGGTGCCAAGGGCAAGTGGGACCATGTAGGACGCTACAGCCGCAGCGGACCCACCCCCACTTCCACCTGGGATTAGCTCTGGGTCCCACGGGTTCCTAGTCGGTCCGTAAGCCGAATGTTCGGTAGAGGATCCCATTGCGAACTCATCAAGGTTGGTCTTCCCAATGATGGGCATGTGAGCGTCTTTAATCCGCGCAACCACCGTCGCATCGTAGGGAGGCTTCCACCCCTCAAGGATTTTTGACGCACAAGTCGTCTCCAGTCCCCGGGTAACAATGTTGTCTTTGATTGCAATGGGGACGCCCGCAAGTAGGTGCACCTCTTTACCTTCGGCGCGCAGCCTGTCGGCTTCACGCGCTGTTGCTAAAGCCCCATCTTCATCCACCGTCAAGAAGGCGTTCAAAGTCGGGTTGAGGTCGCGAATTCGCTCTAGTGATTCTTCAACTAGAGCTACTGAGGTGACCTCACCGGACGCCAGCCCAGCAGCCTGTTCTAGGGCGGTCTTAAAAATCCACTTAGTCATCTAGTCTTCCTCCAAAATTTGGGGAACTTTGAACATCCCGTCTTCGTGGCTTGGCGCACCAGCAAGCAGTTCTTCGCGGTCCAAGACCTCCCCAACAACGTCGGGACGCATTACGTTTTCTAACGGGATTGACTGGTATGTTGCTGGCGTGTCGTCCGTGACCACCTGCGATACAGCGGATGCGTAGTCCGCTATCACCGCCAGCTCTACTGCCATCCGTTCAATTTCTTCGTCGGTCAGGCCAATTTGCGCCATTTGCGCCAGGGCCGCCACTTCCTTCGCGGATATCGTTGACATGTTGCAGATTCTACGCAGAGGGCAGGCGAAGCGCTTTTACCAGCTCTAACTTGGAGTGTTCACCTGTGGCAGAACGCCTTCCACGCCCTTATCAAGTAGCTCTTGGAACTGGTCTGCAGGGATCACGGGAACGCCTAGTTCTTCTGCTTTTGTCGCTTTGGATCCGGCACCAGGTCCAACAACAACTAAGTTGGTTCGCTTGGAAACTGACGATGCTGCTTTGCCGCCACGAAGCATTATCTGTTCTTTCGCTCCATCCCTGTCGTAGCCGGGCACAGCACCCGTGACCACGATGGTTTGACCACTGAGGTTTTGTGGCAGCTCTTCTTGTTTGTCGTCAGCCAAAGATGCCCCGGAAGCCTGCCACTGCTCCACAATTTCCCGATGCCAGGGCACGTCGAACCAGTCACGCACCGACTGCGCGATCACGTCACCCACACCATCTGTTTGCGCTAACTCCTCTAAAGATGCGTTAGCGATGTTGTCGATGGAGCCGAAACGCTGCGCCAGTGCCCTAGCTGCAGTTGGACCCACGTGGCGGATAGACAGGGCGACAAGGAAACGCCACAGCTCTTTTTCTTTTGCCGCCTCAAGTTCTTTGAGCATGATGTCCAGGCTTTTGCGCGGCCTGGTTTCCCTTGGGGAGCCGTCTTTGTCGTGGGCTTTAGACCAGAAGAAACGGGTTTGAGCGTAGTCCCCCGTCCAGAGTCCCTTGTTCTTTACCGGGCGCCAGACCATCACGTCTTTCAAGTCTTCGGCCTCTAGGTCAAAAAGGTCTTTGGCGTTGTGCAGCACGGGTTCTTGCACGGGTGGTAGTAGCGCCTCAGCCTGCTCCATAACGTCCCCGTCAAAGTCTGCTTCCAGAGTTAAGACTGTGCCGTCTTCTAGGTGGACCTTGCCGTCTTCAAGGAGTGCCATGAGGACTGCTTCCCTACCCATTTCCGGTTGGGTGAGGGCTGTGGCGGCTTCTAGCCCCAAACCTTCAACGTCTAACGCTCCCCTACTGCCAACGTGGATGAGGCGCTCGGTGATCTGGGCGGGACAGCCCGCAGTGTTTGGGCAGCGTAGGTCCGCGTCCCCTTCTTTAGCTGGGGCCAGCGTCGTTCCACATGAGGGGCACTGGGTTGGCATTACGAAGGGTTTTTCTTTGCCTGTGCGCTTAGCCACAACCGGAGCGACCACTTCTGGGATGACGTCGCCGGCTTTGCGCACCACGATTGTGTCGCCAATCATCACGCCTTTGCGCTCCACTTCACCAGCGTTGTGAAGGGTGGCGTGACGCAGGTTCGATCCTGCCACCAGCACTTTGTCGAACACGGCAAACGGGGTGACCCGGCCCGTACGCCCAACCTGCACGCGGATGTCCCGCAACGTTGTGTAGGCCTCTTCCGGAGGGTACTTATATGCAACAGCCCAGCGGGGCGTGCGCGACGTCTTGCCTAGCTCTTGCTGGGCTTCCAAAGAGTTGACTTTGAAGACGACCCCGTCAATTTGGTGGTTCAGTTCGGTGCGGACTTTCCCGATGCGTTCAATGGCCTTGCGGGCCTCTTCATCAGAACTGACCAGCTGTAGCCCTTCACCAACTTGCAACCCCCATTTCTCTAGCTGCTCATACCAGCCGAACTGGGTCGTTGGGTTGTCCGTGCCGCCCTCAACCGTGCCGACACCGTGGGCAACAAAGGACAGGGGTCGTTTAGCGGTGGCTTGCGGATCCTTTTGGCGCAGCGTCCCGGCGGCGGCGTTACGAGGGTTCACAAACGGACGCTCACCAGCCAGGACCCGTTCCTCATTTACGCGGGTGAAGTCGTCCAGTTGGAAGTAGACCTCTCCCCTCACGTCGATTAGTTCCGGTGGGTTTGAGGTTTTGAGGCGCCTTGGCACGTCTTGGATGGTCAGGACGTTGGCCGTCACATCCTCGCCCACGAACCCGTCGCCACGCGTTGAAGCTTGAGTCAAGATTCCGCCCCGGTATTGGAGGTTCACCGCCAGACCGTCCATCTTCATTTCTGCCGTGGTGACGACGTGGGGTTCTTCAAGTCTCTTTGCGGTCCTGGCCCGCCACTTGTAAACAGCCTCTAGTGAGAAGACGTCTTCCAGGCTGGCCATTTGGGTGCGGTGCGTGACGGGCGTGAACATCTCGCTAATGGACCCACCCACCCACGCTGTCGGCGAATCGTCCGTGCGTAGCTGGGGAAACTGTTCTTCAAGCTGTTGGAGTTCGCTGTACAGCAGGTCGTATTCTGCGTCAGAGATTGTCGGTTCGTCGTGGTCGTAGTAGTCGCGGCGAGCTTGCTCAACAAGGTCGGCAACCTCCTGCCAGCGCTGTGCAGCTTCCTCTTGTCCCACTGGCGAATCTGCCACGTCAGCCTCCAAAGTCCTTGGCGTTTTGGCCGCCACTTCACTTGCTCTTGTCTCAGTTTTCCACAAAGCGCAGAAGCACAGGCTTTCCCCAGCTAGCGGTTTCCGTAGAGTCCTCCAAATTTCGTCGCACTCATGGTGGGGTGTGGCTTCTGTACAAACCGGTTCCGTCGCATCAGCGCTGCGCGCGCATTTTCATTTTGCGTGCGTGTCCGGGCCCGACCTAGGAGCGCTCGTAGCGGTTAGTGACGGTGAATTCCTGGGTCAGGAACTGGGCTTGGCAGATCGGTATACCGAAGGCAAGCACGTTCGTTTCACCACCGGCCCCAACTGGGTGGCGCTCCACGACTATTCGTCAGTGAACAGGGTCTGGTCTTTTGGCAAACATCGAAAGCTACGGGTTGGCAAGGTCGTTCGCGTTGGCGGCAATCGCTGGATGCTGCGCACCGCGACAGCTGAGACTGCCTGGCTACCGGCCACGGCAGTAACAAAGCATCGGCTTTGGTTGCCCGCAGTCCTCATGCCGGTGCTGCTGCTCTTCTCACTCTGGCGCTTCTTACCGCGCAGCGATACGCGGCTGATGACAGCCGTAGGGGCCGCTATCGCAGGAATCATCGTGGTTGTCGGTGCAACCTTTTGGTTGCGGCGCCGCAAGACTCTAAGGCGCAAAGACCCAGCAGCCTTACTCCTAGAGTTGGCCCGTCGCCCCCAGGCAGGCTCACGCACACTTCAAGAGATCCCCTACTATGTGCGTCCAGGTTCGTTCCGGGTTGCCAATGTGAGAAGCACCGACTCTATTGGAGCGGTTGGAGCAAACGCACGGGAGCGTTGCCTTTGGGTTGTCGCCCAAAGTGTGGTTGCCGGCCACACCCTGCTTGTCAGCAGCGGCGCCGAGGATCCACGCAGTAAACCAGGTGGCCAGCTGACCAGCCAGCCAAGTGGTCAACCAATCGCCCAGTGGGCGCGCACTGCAAAGGAACTGGTGGGAACACCGCAGGTGCTGCTCCCTGCCACCGGCGCTCCTGGCAGGTTGTGGGCGGACCAGGTGGAAGAACTACTGAAACCTTTGGAGGCGTTACCTACCAAAGTCGACCTAGCCGAACTTGTGGGACCGCCAACCAAAGCCACGGTCTTGCAGCGCTGGGAAAACCCGCAGATCCAAGAAGTTCCTCTTGGCGTCACAGACCACGGCCCTCTAGCTGTGAACCTGCGCCGCGACGGGCCCCACGCGCTGTTTATAGGGGGGACGGGCTCTGGCAAGTCTGAGGCGTTGGCGACTCTGGTCATCAGCTTGGCAGCCACCTATAGTCCATCCCAACTGCGCTTTGTCTTCATTGATTACAAGGGCGGCGCAGGTCTTGAGCACCTGGGCGACCTGCCCCATGTTGAGCGCACACTGACCGACCTGGACGGAGCGCTCACCCCGTGGCTTCTGCGAGCTCTGCGGGCACAAATCCACACGCGCAAGACACTACTAAGAGGGAAAGGGTTTCGCTCTTTCGAGCAGTGGCAAAGCCAGGGTGCAGATGCGCCGCCATCCGTGGTGGTCATTGCTGATGAGGTGGCCCTGCTAGCGCAGTGGTCGCCAGACTTGCTTGCAGAGCTCCTAGTTTTGGCCACGCAGGGCCGTTCACTTGGCGTGCACCTGGTACTGGCGACTCAACGGTCGGGTGGAGTCATTGACGCAAACATGAAGGCGGTGGTGGACCTAAGGGTCGCGCTGCGCTGCGTTGAACCTTCGGATTCAATCGACGCTCTAGGTGTTCCAGACGCTGCAGCCCTGCCGCGCCAACCCGGTCGAGCGGTTGCCCTAGTTCAAGGAGAACTCCTACACCTACAAACCGCCTACTGCCCCAACCCGCATCAGTGGGTGGAGGCAATTACCTCGACACAGATGGGCGAGCCGCCTCCAGTGTTGCCAGCGCCCCTCCCTACAAGTTTGACCAGCCTTGTCTCTCCTACTTTGGCGTCAGTCCCGGGCAGTAAAACGACCCCGGGCGGCAAAACAATTGGCGTCTTTGAGTCCAACACGACCGCGGAGCTTCTACCGCTGGTGTGGGAAGGCAACGCACTTTTGGTAGTTGGCGAAAGCGAACGTGAAGCCCAGGTTTTAGCGGAGCACGTCGCCCACGCCGTGGTCTCTTCCGGGCATGCATCCCGCCTGTATTTGGCGAAAGCTACGGGACACTCGGATTTTTCTGCCGCCATTGAACTGCTAGAGGACCTACTGAAAGATGCAGACATGCCCCACGGGTCTGAGCCATCCAGCTCTAGCGCTCCCGTGGTTGTCGTCCCAGAATTTTCGTCACTGCTAGAAATGCTTACGGGCGCCGTGGGCTTTGACATGGCAGCCCAGTTCAGACGTCGCCTGATGCGCGCGGCAGAAATGGAACGCATCCTGCTGGTAGCTAGCGACAGTAGGCCTCACCCCTTCCCCTCCACGCTGTTCCAAATTTCGTCGCGCAGGCAGCTAAGCGATCCACGCCTGCTCACCGCCCTCTCGCTGCCAGGTGGAACCCACGAACACTGGGTGGGCAGCACTCCTGGCAGGGTCGTGGCCGTCATGGGTGACAAAGAACCAGTGCGTGCCCAGATATTTGCTCCAGCAACGCCCATCACCACGGCAAAACCCTGGGACACGGAAACCAACAGCAACGCGGCCACTGTCGTCAATGACGTGTGGGGTGACGTGAAGATAGAAACTGCGGACAGTGTCTTTAGCCGGCCAGGGCCAAACCTGAAGAAGGGCACCTCCCTGCTGGTGGTGGGACAAAACGCAGCCCAGCTGGACCAGACGGTAGAGCAGCTGGGCGGAATCCACACCTTCACCAGCACCGCATTTCTGTCCGACTCAGAGTGGATCAACCTGTCACCGTCAAGCGCCGACATGATCGTGGTCCACAACCCAAGTAGAGAAGTTGCGCGGATGCTTACAGCCGACCTGCCCACGTCCCATACCTGGGTTCTCTCCGCACTTCCCCTAGATTCAAGCTGGATTCTTTTTCGCTACCGGGGGGAAATAGGTCGCCTACGGCTCCCACTAAAGGCCTGACCTGTGACAGGTAGCACAGGAAATGTTCGGGTGTGTGTCTCAATCCTCTTGCGGGGGTGGAAGAAGTGTTTGAGACTTGAAGCGAACGAAATGCTTCGCACCCGCTAGCGGTGCGTGACCCTAGGAGCCTCATCAATGGATTGGCGTAGCAAGGCCGCGTGCCTCGACGTGGACCCCGAACTATTTTTTCCCATCGGAAACACGGGTCCGGCACTGACGCAGATCACGCGAGCCAAAGCGGTGTGCGCCATCTGTGAGGTTGAAGAGATTTGCCTAACCTGGGCAATGAGCAACAACCAGGACTCCGGTGTTTGGGGCGGCAAGAGCGAAGAGGAACGACGCTCCTTGAAGCGCCGCGCAGCCAGAGCCCGCCGCGCCTCCTAAAACTTCGCGTTTAAGCTTCAGCGTCCAACGTTGGAGCTTGAGATCCCGTTGGCTTCGACAGTAGGCCTGAATTCCACCTGCGCCACCGTGCCCCCATCTGCTGTTTCATCCCAGCTAACGGTGCCCCCAAGCTCACCAGAAACCATCGCGTGGATGATCCTGGTGCCCAAACCCCTGCTGAATGATTCGGTCTTTTCCTCAGCGCTTCCCTCAAAACCGCTGCCCTGATCCTGGACGCGAATCGACAGGACACCGTCGGTCCTAGAAACCTGCACGTTGACGACACCGCCGGACGTTGGTGTGCCATGTTGGACTGCATTTGAGACCAGTTCTGCCAGCACCGTAGCCAAGGCTGACGCCTGCTGCGCACCAATCACTCCGAAAGAACCCTCAAGATCCACGCAGGCACGACTTTGCGCCCGCGCTACCTGCGCCGCCAACTGCAAAATCCTGGGCGCCACTTGGTCAAATTGGACCACCTCATTCACGTTTTGCGTAAGGGCGTCATGCACTGTGGCGATTGCTTGGACGCGACGCTCCGCCTCTTGCAGGGCTTGACGAACCGGCTCAGAATCGCTGCGCCGCTGCTGAATACGCAGCAAAGCAGACACCGACTGCAGATTGTTTTTCACCCGGTGGTGAATTTCGCGGATCGTTGCGTCCTTCGTCATGAGCTCTTGCTCATGACGGCGCATTTCAGTCACGTCTCTTGTGAGTAAGACTGCGCCCACCCACCTGTCGCCCTTATACAACGGCACCCCGCGCACCACCACAGTGTTGCCACGGCTAGCGATGTCCACCCACCACGGGGCCTTGCCCGAAAGGACAACCGGCACAGTTTCTTGAACCGCTTCTCCCCCAACCAAGGCTTCCACCACAGCGGTGAGAAGGGAACGCCCAACCACATTGTTTTCTACGCCCAGGCGGCGCAGTGAAGAGTTGGCATTCGGGCTGGCTTCGACAACAACACCGTTTTCGTCAAGGAGCAAAACCCCATCCGCAACGCGCGGAGCCCCGTAGGAAGAAACGGTGGGTGCATCCGGGTTGGGGAAAGTCCCCTCAGCAACCATGTGACACAGCGTGTTCGCGGCCGCAGCAGCCCAAACCTGTGTTCCCGCGAATCTGGAGGGAGCCGAAAGGTTCGCTTCCCGCGTCATCACTGCCAGGATTTGTCCCTGGTAGTAGACCGGAATGTACTCCACCATCGAAGAATAAAGCCCCGCCCAACGCACGGAATCCGGCCTGATAATTTTGCCTTCCTCCATTGCCTCCTCAAGCAGGGGGACCTGTGCTGCTGAGGCAAGAAGACCAATCGGGTCATCAACATGCAGGGTTGAGGCAGTGGCACTGCGACACAGGCCAACAGCTATGAATTGGTCATCGGTTGTTGGGACCCACAGAACCAAATCTGAAGAACCCAGGTCCGCTATGAGCTGCCACTGGGAAAGGAGCAGTTTCAAATGCTCAACCTGGGGAGCGTCCAAGTGCCTGACTGAAGGAGTCTCCAGCAGTTTTGTCAACATTTGCATACCGGCAGCCTAGTTGGCATTGGACCCAGTTCTTTTCCGGGGCCAGTCCTTGTTTGAGACCAGTTCTTTTTCAGGCCCAGTTCTTTCCGCTACCGGACCCGGAGGGCCTCACTTGTCGGTTTTGACAATAGACTTCAAAGTACGCAAAGCGAAAGGCAACATCGTGCAGTTTAAAGAAGACTACGTTTACAACGCCCCAATCGCCCAGGTCTGGGATCTGTTCAAAAATCCCGCCTACTCAAAGGCCAGGGCCACAAAGCTACAGATGAGCGACCCTCAGGTTCAGCAGGCCGGTGGCGCCAACGACATTGAGACGACAACGCGCGGCGGGATCCCGTCCGAAATGCTTCCCGCTGCTGCCGCTAAGTTCCTAGGCCCCAACTCCACTGCCGTAATCACTGAAAAGTGGCATCGGGACGGCGACAAGCGCATTGTTGGCCAGATCAAAGTGGCAGGTCAGGGTATCCCTGCAGAACTGAAAGCGACCGCCACACTCACCCCTGACGGCAACAAGACAAAAGCCGTTATGGAAGGCGAAGTCTCCGTACACATTCCCTTCCTTGGCCGCAGGCTTGAAAAAGAAGCAGTGAAGTTTGCCCCCGAATTGGTAAAGGGTGAGCAGGAAACTGCCGCCGAATTCTTGGCTGGAAAGTAGGGCCACAGTGTCAGAATCTGGACAAAAACACTCTCTGAAACGGCTGTCGACACGTCGCTACCAGGCAACGGTGCCTTCCGGAGGTGAGCTGATCATCGGCTACGGTCCCGGCGAATTCACACCCGGGGACCTGTTGAAACTGGCAGTTCTAGGCTGCAACGCCTCTTCTTCAGACGCGCGGTTTGCGCGTGCCTTGGGTGACGATTTTGAACTCACCGGCTCTATAGACGCGGAATACTCAAAGGAAGAAGACCGCTTTCTTTCCTTCGCAGTTGACCTGCAGCCGGACCTGCGGTTCATGGACCCGCAGGCGCGCGAGCAACTCCTAAAGCGGGTGGCGGGAGCCGTCTTGCGTTACTGCACCATCACCCACACCCTGGATCACACAGCTCCCAGCTCACTTTCCGTTGACGGGCAGGAAGTTGAGCACTGACAGGCAGTACGAAGACCTCCTTCAAGACGTTTTAGACAAAGGCGTCTTGAAGGAGGATCGAACCGGCACCGGAACACTGTCCGTCTTTGGACGACAGCTGCGTTACGACCTTTCAAAAGGTTTCCCGGTGATCACCACAAAACGCGTCCACTTGAAGTCTGTGGTGGGGGAACTGCTGTGGTTCCTGTCAGGATCCTCGAACGTTTCGTGGCTGCAAGAAAATGGGATCCGAATCTGGAACGAATGGGCGGACGAAGACGGTGAGCTGGGCCCGGTTTACGGGGTTCAGTGGCGGTCGTGGCCGGGGAAGGACGGGGAGGGAATCGACCAGATCACCGACCTTCTAGAAACGATCAAAACTGACCCGGATTCGCGTCGGATGCTGGTCTCAGCGTGGAATGTCAGCGAACTTCCCGACATGGCGCTGATGCCCTGCCACGCTTTTTTCCAGGTCTATGTTGCAAATGGGAAACTGAGCCTGCAGCTGTATCAGCGCAGCGCCGACCTCTTTTTAGGGGTCCCCTTCAACATTGCTTCCTACGCACTACTCACCCACATGTTGGCCCAGCAAAGCGGGTTGGAAGCGGGTGAGTTCATTTGGGTGGGCGGGGACTGCCACATTTACCTAAACCACTTGGAGCAGGTGAAGGAACAGCTTTCCCGAAAAGAGCTGCCCTTCCCCACCTTGGAATTGGTGCCAGCGAAATCCATTTTCGACTACGACTTCGATTCGGTCCAAGTAAAGGACTACGAACACCATCCAGCAATTAAAGGGAAAGTTTCGGTGTGAGGGTGGAGCCAAAACCTAAGGTTGTTGCCGTGTGGGCGCAGGATGAAAACGGTGTGATTGGTGACGGAGAGAAGCTCCTGTGGAAAGTGCCTGCCGACATGCGCCACTTTCGCGACACCACAATGGGCTGCCCCGTCATCATGGGGCGCACTTCCTATGAGGCATTGCCCGGCCCACTAGTTGGCCGACCCATGATCGTCATGACCCGCCAACGGGACTACACCGCAGAAGATGCAACCGTTGTGCACTCATTGGATGAGGCGCTAGATGCGGCAGCGCAACACGCTGCCAAGACTGATGCCCCGACAGTCTGCGTCATTGGGGGAACACAGGTGTTCAACCAGGCGATGGCAGACACGGACGAACTGGTCGTCACCTACCTGGACTTTGCGGTCCCTAATCCGCAGGGCGCCCCGCTTGTTTACGCCCCCGACATCGACCTGGAAACCTGGGTTGAAGATCCGGACCGCACGGATACCGATTGGCGTGAGCCCTCCGGCGATGGGCGGTGGAAGGTCGCAACCTTCGTTCGCCGCTAGAACGTCGGTTACTACCTAGGACAGCAGGGACAAGCTGTGAGCCTTTGCCTGCGCAAGAGTGGGTAGGAGCCCTGCAACCTCAGCCTCTTTAAGTGTTGGCGCCTCTTCATCTTTCGGGGACAACAGTGGCTGAATTTGTCGGCCGCTGGCGTCCAAAGTTGGCCAGTCGATAGCCAAGGCAGGGTCCAACGGGTTCACCCCGTGTTCGCGCTCGGGCGCGTAACCGCTGGACACTAGGTAGGAGACGGTGGCGTCGTCGGTTAGGGCCATGAAGGCATGGCCTAGGCCCTCGGACAAATAAACGGCCGACGGTTGCTGGGAATCCAAAACGACTGCCTCCCACTTGCCGAACGTTTCAGAACCCACGCGAATATCGACAATCACGTCCAAGACGGACCCGGCCAGGCAGGTGACGTACTTTGCCTGGGAAACAGGAAACGCAGAAAAGTGAACTCCGCGGACAACCCCAGCCTTGGAATGCGAAACATTCACTTGGGCCAGGTTAAACGGATGACCAACTGCCTCTTTGAAGCGGTCTTGCTTGAACGCTTCCATGAACCACCCGCGGTCATCCCGATGCCTTTTCGGAACTATTTCCCAAGCACCCTCAATCCCCAACGGCTTCCACATACAGACCCCTCCAACCCAGTACGGTGACCAACCAACGGTATCGTTACTAGCAACTTAGCGGCGAAGCGGACAACGAAGGAGCGGTAATGAAAGTTCTGATCACCGGTGGCTACGGGATGTTAGCCCAAGACATGATCCGCGAATTTGAATCCAGGGGCTTCGTGGTCATCGCAAAAGACGCGGACACCCTGGACATTTTGGACCGCCCCACCCTGGTGTCCCAGACCGTGGAAATTGCCCCTGACGTGATCGTCAACTGTGCTGCTTGGACGCAGGTGGATGCGGCCGAGGATGATGAGGCGGGAGCTTTCGCCCTGAATGCCATTGGCGTCCAGAACTTGGCTTCTGCAGCAAACACGGCCGGGGCGCGTTTAGTCCACTTGTCCACCGACTATGTGTTTGACGGCAGTCAAGAAACCCCCTATCAAGCGGACCAAAGTGTGTCGCCACTGGGCGCGTACGGGAGGACGAAGGCAGCCGGTGAATGGGCTGCACAAGCTGGCAGTGACGACGCAACCATCGTGCGCACAGCTTGGCTTTACGGGGCTGGCGGCAAGTGCTTCCCCAAAACCATTGCGCGCGTTTTGAAAGAAAACGGGAAAGCCGGCGTGGTGGACGACCAGTTTGGGGCGCCAACGTGGACCGGTGACGTTGCCCGGGTTACGGCCGACCTTGTTGAGAAACAGGCTCCCGGTGGGATCTACCACGCGACGTCGTCCGGACAGACAAACTGGTTTGAGTTCACCCGTGAAATCGCCAAGACCATTGGTGTTGATCCAGACGTCGTGGAGCCAGTGTCCTCGACCGACTTTGCTGCCAAGGCACCACGCCCAGCCAACTCTGTTTTGGGGCACGACTCCCTGGTGGAAGTAGGCGTTGAACCAATTGGCGACTGGCAGGAACGCTGGGGGGCTGCGGCGCCGGAGGTTCTTCCAGAACTTCTCTAAACCCGGTCAAAATATCCGACGAATGACCCAGGTTACAAAGAATTAGTTAGTTACCCTTATATGAGTTTGCACTGAGGCAAACTTCATTTCATAACCGAGGTAACCGTATGAATGGGTCCAGTAATCGTCGCGCGACCACCCGGTCCTTTCGTTTCCCCAGGCTTTTTGCCCTAGCGGTTGGAGCTACAACTGTTGCTACGCTGACAGGCTGCTCCGGCGCAGAAACGGACGGGACTTCTCACGCCGCAGGTGGTGAAGCGGCACTGCAACTTCCCGACCTGGGCACAATGGTGACCGCCGTCGGCTTAGGCGGGCGTTCCCTGCTTTGGGTTGGTGTGCTGATTTCGCTTGCGGGCCTGGTCTTTGGTTTCGTGAGCTATTCGAAACTGCAGCGCCTGCCGGTCGCCCAGTCCATGCTGGAAATATCGGAGCTCATCTACACGACGTGTAAGGCCTACCTGTTGAAACAGGGCAGGTTCCTGATGGTTTTGTGGCTGATCATCACCTCAGTGATTGTTGTTTACTACCGCTTCCTCATCAGTTTTCCCTGGGGTCGCGTCGGGATCATTGTCCTGTTTTCGCTGCTGGGCATGGCCGGGTCCTACGCTGTTGCCTGGTTTGGAATCCGGGTCAACACGTTCGCGAACTCCCGTATGGCGTTTGCCTCATTGCGCGGCAAACCCCTGCCGCTGCACCAGATTCCGATGCGTGCCGGCATGTCAATCGGAACGGTGCTGATTTCCCTAGAGCTACTGATGATGCTGATCATCCTGCTAGTTCTTCCCCCGGCTATCGGCGGCGCCTGCTTCATCGGGTTTGCAATTGGAGAGTCGCTGGGAGCCTCAGCGCTACGTATTGCTGGCGGCATATTCACCAAGATTGCGGACATCGGTTCAGACCTGATGAAGATTGTTTTCAAAATTGACGAGGACGACCCGCGCAACCCCGGCGTCATCGCCGACTGTGTTGGTGACAACGCGGGTGACTCAGTGGGGCCCTCAGCTGACGGATTTGAAACCTACGGTGTCACGGGTGTCGCCCTGGTGACCTTCATTGTTTTAGCTGTGCCTTCAGTTGAGGTTCAAGCGCAACTGTTGGTGTGGTTGTTTGTTGTCCGCGCCGCGATGGTGATTGCCTCTGTGATCGCCTACTGGATTAATGCTGCAATCACCGCCAAACGGTACGCCAACGCAAAGACAATGAACTTTGAGGCGCCGCTGACCTCACTTGTGTGGATTACGTCAGCTATCTGTATTGCCTTCACGTTTGGCACCACGGCCGTTGTTCTTGGCAACACCGACAGTGGTCTGGGCTGGAAACTGGCGGCGATTATTACGTGCGGGACGTTGGCCGGTGCTTTGATACCCGAGTTGGTGAAGGTCTTTACCTCCACAAAGTCCCGCCACGTTATGGAGACCGTGAAGTCTTCCCGCGAAGGTGGAGCCTCCCTCAACATCCTTTCCGGACTGGTTGCCGGTAACTACTCCGCGTACTGGCTAGGTGTCACCATTGTTGGTTTGATGGCCGTCGCGTTTGGTATCTCCTCGCTCGGGTTGGCCGACTACATGCAGGCCCCAGCCGTCTTCGCATTCGGGCTGGTCGCCTTTGGTTTCTTAGGCATGGGGCCGGTAACCATTGCAGTTGACTCTTACGGGCCAGTAACGGATAACGCCCAGTCGGTGTTTGAACTCAGCCAGATCGAGCAAATCCCGAACATCGACGAAAAGCTGAAGGAAGAGTACGGCTTCGAACCGCACTGGGCTGAAGCCAAGCTGATGCTTGAAGAAAACGACGGTGCCGGGAACACGTTCAAAGCAACAGCCAAGCCTGTGTTGATTGGGACGGCAGTCGTTGGTGCCACCACCATGATCTTCTCCATTGTCATTGGGCTCACGGACGGGCTGCTAGCAAACCTGGAGTCCCTATCCATCCTGCACGCGCCGTTCCTCCTGGGCTTCATCCTGGGCGGCGCCGTCATCTACTGGTTCTCCGGAGCTTCAATCCAGGCGGTCACCACAGGTGCCTACCGCGCTGTTGAATACATCAAGAAGAGCATCAAACTGGATGACTCCAGCACCAAAGCCAGTGAAGAAGACTCCACAAAGGTCGTCGAGATCTGCACCGACTATGCGCAGCAGGGCATGATCAACATCTTCTTAGCCGTCTTCTTTGTCACCTTGTCGTTTGCATTCCTTGAACCCTTCTTGTTCATTGGCTACCTGCTGTCAATCGCAATCTTTGGGCTGTATCAGGCGATCTTTATGGCCAACGCCGGTGGGGCTTGGGACAATGCGAAAAAGGTTGTGGAAGTGGACCTGCACGCCAAGGGCACCGCACTGCATGACGCCACGATTGTTGGTGACACGGTGGGTGACCCCTACAAGGACACTTCGTCTGTGGCGTTGAACCCCATCATCAAGTTCACGACCCTGTTTGGTTTGCTAGCTGTCGAGCTGGCAGTGAGCCTGGTGGGAGACGGAATGCAGGTGCTTGTCTACACGCTTTCCGCAGTGTTCTTCCTGATTGCAAACTACTTCGTCTACCGCTCCTTCTACGGGATGAGGATCCGTAGCGAAACCACTGACCTGGATCTCCCTTCCGAAGTTCAACTACCAGAAGGACGCTCCCACGTGGCGTCCACGAGCCACTAGCACTAGGAGAACATGATGCGTATTGCAGTGAAGTGGGACGGCGTAGTCATCACTGAGGATGGCCGTATTGGAGGGCACGATGCCGGGGCGACACTTGTGCGGCGGTTTTTGAGAATCTTCCCCGGCGCACAAGTCGTTGGCGATCAGGCTAGGCGCTGTGACGGCTTTGACGTGGTTCCCCTGTCATTCCTTGAACCAGACCGCACAGTCGTGCTAAACATGGACGTTTTAGACTCCCCTGCCATCTGGTCGTTGATGCACCAGGAACACGGTGGGGACCCGAAGATCATGAACTTTGTTTGGCGACCACTAGCCGACCTGATCTACCCGCAGCAAAGCGCAGCAACCGCCCTGTCTTGCGCTTTGTTCCCCACGTTCGCTGACTCTGAGCGAACTGCCACTGAGATAAAGGAATTGGTTGCGCGCCAAACCACTTCGCAAATTGGCCAGGGCTTGAAATTGGACTGGGTGAACCTGGGCTTCCGCGTGGACCACGTTCAAGAACGTGAAGCTACCCAAACGCCCCGGATCCTTTACCCGGCTATCTACCTCACCCCTGTGAAGCGCCCGGATCTGTTCATGGAGATCGTGACTAGGGTGCACACCAGGACCCCGGTTGAAGTTGAGATGCGGCTTGCCGAATCCAGTCTCATCAGTGAAAAAGCGATGGCTATTTCACGCCTGCCATGGGTGTGGGTTGGACCTCTGACGTCAACACGTTCCTCCTACTATCAGGCCTTGGCACGCACCACTGCTTTTTTGGGAACCGCATCAGAGGGGTCCTATGGCCTGATTTACGTGGAGGCGTTGGGTGCCGGGGTTATCGGAGTTTTCCCTGACGAACCGTGGGCCAGAGCCCTAGTTCCCGCTGACTACCCGTTCATTTACGGAAACAAGGCGACAGCTGAAGAAATGCTGTACCAGGTGGTCAAGGATCCCCAGGCCGCCAGGGTCGCAATGAACCGTAGTGCGGGCGAGGATTTTGTTGACTGGGTTGCGCGCAACCACTCCGACCGCACCTTCGATCGCGAAATCCAAGATGCGGTCGCTAAGTGGTTCGCTAGCTAGCCTTCCTGCCCTAACTCTTTGGACAGGTCTAGGAGCAGCCGTGCACCGAACCCGGTTGCTCCTGGTGTTAGCCAACGGTTGTTAGAGGAACTGGACATGGGGCCGGCAATGTCCAGGTGAGCCCACGGCGTTTCGCCTGCGAACTCTGACAAGAACAGTCCGGCTGTGATGGTGCCTGCTGCGCGGGTGCCCATGTTCGCATTCGAAAGATCAGCAATCTTGGAGTCCATGATCTTCAGGTAGCGCTTGTACAAGGGCAGCTGCCAGACGGGCTCGCTAGTGCGTTCTGCAGCGGCCTCAACAGCTCCGATCAGGGACTGATCGTTACCGATTACCGCGGCGACTTCCGTACCCAAAGCAACCAGTTGGGCACCGGTTAGCGTTGCAATGTCAACGACCCAATCCGGTTTGGCCTCGACAGCCACTGAGATGGCGTCCATCAAAACCAGTCGTCCCTCGGCGTCCGTGTTGTTGACTTCTACGGTTTTGCCATTGCGAGCAGTAAGGACTTCCCCGACCCTCAACGAGTTACCGGAAATCATGTTGTCGGTGATCGCCAAATATCCACGGACTTTTCCACCGACACCAAGGTCGGCCATGGAGCTGAAAGCCCCCACGACTGCGGCAGCGCCACCCATGTCCATCTTCATGTCCATCATGATGCCGGCGCCCTTGAGCGAAAGGCCGCCGGAGTCAAAGGTGATGCCCTTGCCCACCAGGGCTAGGACCTTGCCACTGGTGTCTGTTTCTGGAGTGTAAGTGAGTTCAACAAGACGGGCTGGGTGGGAAGAACCGCGGTTCACACCGACTAGGCCTCCCATTCCCATCTCCTCTAGCTGGTCAAGCTCAACCACGTTGGTCTCAAAACCAAAGTCGCCGCCCGCCTGGACCACCGCCTGGGCAAACGTTGTCGGGTTCAGGTGTCCCGGTGGCGCGTTGGTGAGGTCACGGGCAATGTAGGTGGCTTTCGCGTAAGCGCGGGCCCGACCCAGCAAAGCGTTGCCCTCAGCCTCATCAATTTCGATGCCCGTTATCGAAAGGCAAATCTTCTTCGCACCCTCGCCGTCCTTATCGGATGTGAAAGCGCTGTAGCTGTAGCGGGCTAGGAGGAAGCCTTCTACGAAGGCTTTCGCATTTTCGTTGGTCGCACGACCCTCAAAGTTCACGCAGGCATTGGTTTGCTTCCCCAGTGTTCTTGCGCAAGCGGCGCCAGCCTCAGCGAACTGGTCTAGGTCCGCATCTGCTGCATCACCGATCCCAACGAGCATGTTTGAGGGTTCCCCAGCCACGGGGAACAAAATGGTTTGCCCGGTTTCACCGGAAAAGCCCAACTCTTTCAGCTGGTCCCAGGACCAGCCGTCAGCCGGCGGATCATCCTCAGTTGCGGCAAGAAACGCCACGACATCTGTCGTGTCGGGGCATCCGCCGGCAAAGAACGACAGCTCTGTGTCGGCCAGTTGACGCAGGCTTGGGAAGAAATCGATGTCAAGAGAGTCTTGGACAGAAGGCACGTAAAGAAACCACCTAACAGTGTTCGGTTGGGATAAACAGCCGCTAGCTAAAACGAGAAAGTCTTGGCTGACGCCCTACAACTGTATCCGACCACGAAGATACGAACCCTTTTCCCTTGGGTCGAAGACCACAGATCACTAGGGGCTGAAGGCCCGCAGTGAGCGTCTAGGACGGTGTGAAACTTGGGTCGTGCTCTCAATACCGGAAACCCTTGAACAAACAGCCCAGGCTGCGAAGACAAAAACTGCTGGGCTTCGCTCCCCAGGACGCTTCTTAGTGTCCGGAATGTTGGCGGGAGCTTACATGGGGATCGGAGTGATCCTGATGGTTAGTGCTGCAGGCCCCCTGTTGGCGGCCAGTAGTGGTCTGACCAAGTTGGTGAGCGGGCTAGTTTTCGGCACAGCCTTGACCCTAACGGTCTTTGGGGGCGCAGAGTTGGCCACTTCGGCAATGATGATCTTGCCCCTTGGTGCACTGATGCGGGCTGTGACAACCAGCAGAGCCGGCCTTGCCCTGATCTTCATTTTCGTGGCAAACCTGATAGGGGCTGGTGTGTTTTCCCTGATTGTTTTCGCCACGGGTCTGGCAAGCCCCAGCACGCCGGCCGGCGCCATGCTGTCCGACATGTTGACAGCAAAGGGGGCTGAGACACCCTTGGAGCTGTTTACCCGCGGAATTCTGTGCAACGTCCTAGTTTGTCTGGCCATCTGGATGGCTTCCAGGGTGCAGGACCCCCTAGCGAAGATCGCACTAATTTTCATTTCCATCACCGCGTTCATCACGTCAGGTTTTGAACACGTCATCGCCAACATGACTACCTACACCCTGGGGATGCTGCTGGGCGATTCGCATGCAACCCTTCCCCTGTTTGCATCAAACCTTCTGTGGGTCGGTCTAGGCAACCTTGTTGGTGGAGCCCTGGCGGTCGGCTTGCCGTACTGGTTTATTGGCGGCTCACCGACAACGAATCGGATTCAGGCGCCGGCCAAAGCGGCGTAGTTCAGCCTTAGCTGGAAAACACCGGAGGTTCGGCGGCACGCAACACCGCACCCGGTTATCATTGAACAAGGTCAAGTACCAACACAATTATGAACGTCGGATCACCTGGCCCAACAGAAAAATTCTCATAGGCGACAAAGATGGAGAAGTAAAGTGTCGACCAACCCACCCCCCGCGTTTCCGGGTCAGCTAGATCCCAATCTGGACGCGGCCGCGCTAGCGCAGCTGGCACAGACTGACCAGTCTCAGTGGCCCGCGATCCTCAGCCACCCGAACGTCTACCCAGAACTAACCGTGTGGATCCAGTCCCAAATGCCGCAGGCGGCACCCGTCCAGGCGGCACCCTACGGTGCGGTCCAGTATGGTGCTCCCGTTGCCGCTGGTCCCAAGCCAAAGCCAGTTCCCGGCTCCAACTGGCCCGCTTACGTACAAACTGGTTTTGCGGTCCTGATGATCATCTCCACGTTCCTGCCGATTGTTTCAATTGCTGGCATGTCCTTCGGCTTCTTTAGCGACTACGGCGGCTACGACCTTGGCGTTGGAACAGGCATGGCCATGACCATGATCTTCTTTGCCCTGCTCATTGGTGGCCTAGCAGCTCCCCTGATCTT
Organism: uncultured Actinomyces sp.; assembly: GCA_964344535.1. Classification (GTDB taxonomy): domain Bacteria; phylum Actinomycetota; class Actinomycetes; order Actinomycetales; family Actinomycetaceae; genus Scrofimicrobium. The sequence goes on along the minus strand of CAYFNQ010000003.1, from coordinate 44,963 downwards.
CGTGGTTGTCCCCGGGCTGCGCATCGCCGCCGGCATCATCGGCATCATCTTCGGCCTCATTTCCTTGATCATGTGGTTCATTGGCCTCGGCGCCGCTAACTTTGCCGGCTCGGCTGGATTCGGTATCTACCTAGGACTGATCTGCTCGATAGGAGTCATCGTCTCCGGCATCAGCCTCCTGGCGGTCAAGCAAAGGCCAATGCCGTAACAGCTGGTCTTTCCAAGTTCACCCTCGAAGCCCACGCTTCGGGGGTGAACTTTTGTCTCAAACCCCCGTGTTCTGCAACCCAAACGTTAAGGGGATACGCTAATCCCAATGAGGCTCAGTAGCCGTGCTGGGCACTAGGAACGGAGCGACTTTGTCGACAAACTACCCACAGGGTTACCCAACCCCTTTAGACCCAAACCTTGACGCTGCTGCGCTAGCCACGCTTGCTGAGACCGATGCGTCTTCTTGGCCGGCTGTTCTTGCGCACCCGAATGTGTACCCTGAGCTGGTTGTTTGGATCCAGTCCCAAACAACTCAATCCTCGCCCGCCATGCCGGGCTCGGCGACCGCACAGACCACTGCCTATCCCGCTGCACACCAGGCAGCGCACCAGCCCATGCAATACCAGCAGCCAGGCGCTCCCTACCAGCAGTACGCGCAAGGCTCCAGCCAGCCGTCAGCGGCGGACTACGTTAGGGACATTGCAACGGGGCCGAAAGCTAAACCGACGCCGGCAAGTAACTGGCCGGTTTATGCCCTAGCCGGTCTGGCTGGGATCCTGCTGCTTTCCGTGTTCTTACCAGTGGCAAAGGTAATGGGCCAGTCAGCGGGATACTTCACCCCGGGTTTGGCCAGTGTGGTGAGGGTCGGACCGGGAACCGCGATGTTCATAATCCTCCTGTCACTTGTCGTTCTTGGCACCACCGTCCCCTTGACTTTCCTGATCATCGAACCGCTGCGCATGGTGGCTGGAATCGCCGGTGCTGCCTCAGGGCTAATCGTTTTCCTGATGCTTCTTGCCGTTCAAAGCAAGGTCAGCAGTGCCGCTGCTATGGCTGACATTGGAGGCCTCTTCAGCGATGATGGATGGGGCAGCCTTATCGGGGATCTATTGAGCGATGCTGGCGGACTCGGCAGCGGCGGCCTAGGCGCCCCGATCGGGCTTGGCGCCGGAGTAGTGGTGGGGATGGTCGTGTCGTTCCTCATGGTGGCTGCCGGCATACTGGTGGCAATAATTAGACCAAAGCCGCGGCCCGCCTAGGCGCTAACACGAAAGCCCTCACTGCCCAGTGGCGGTGAGGGCTTTTTGCTTCCCAGGAGCGGTTGTGACCGCAACAAAAAACCCCGGTAGCTACAGAGCTACCGGGGCACAAGTGGAGATGGCGGGAATCGAACCCGCGTCCGACAGTTAAACCCAGGGTCTTCTCCGGGTGCATCCTGCTTTTTGATTTCTCAGCTCTTCACGTCCCGCAGACAAGGCTTGCAAATGAGCTCAGTCAGCTAAGTGTCGGAACTAGGTAGCTGACACACCTAGTTCCCATTGGCTTCCTAAACGACGTTACGTCAAGGTCGAAAGCAACTCCTTGGGTAACGGACTTCCTAAGGTTCTGCTACTACTAGGCAGCTAGAACGAAGTCAGTGCGCTGTTCTTTGGCACTTATTGGTTTGCACACAACATCACGAGAAAGCGTGCGTACTCGACCCGCTTCCCCCCGATCTTCAACCGCCGTCGAAACCGATCATCCCCTATTGAATTTGTTCTTCTAGGCAAGCGATCCAACCTGAGTTGAGTCCCTTACCTAGCCAAACTATTTTACGCGGTGTTGCTCTTGGAAACAAGAGCTGCGGTGTGGCGCTGGTCTAACGAGTGGGCCTTTTCAGGAACGCACTCATTTCCCGCTTAGCTTCAAGCTTGTCCTGCGCTTCTCGCAGCGCGTGGCGCTTGTCGTATTCAGTTTTGCCCCGCCCCAGGCCGATTTGAACCTTCGCGCGGCCACCCACGAAATAGAGCTCCAGGGGAACTACCGCGTAGCCTTTGGGCTGAACTTTCTGCGCCCACTTGTCAATTTCGTGGCGATGCATCAGCAGTTTGCGTTTGCGGGTCGGTGCGTGGTTAGTCCAAGCACCCTGACTGTAGGTTGGGATGTTCACGCCGTACAACCAGGCTTCTCCGCCCCCAAACTCCACCCAGCCGTCCACTAGAGAGGCCCGGCCCATCCGCAGAGCCTTAACCTCGGTCCCCTGAAGTGACAGCCCCGCTTCCAAGGTGTCTTCGATCAGATAGTCGTGGCGTGCCTTGCGGTTGCGCGCCACCACCTTCTTTGCGTCAGAAGCCGCTTTGTTGCGTTCTGCTTCGGTTAGCTTCGGCTGTTTCCATGCTTTCGCCACAGTCCCCCCATCCGTCAACCGACTCAGGCTATCGGGCTACGGTTACATATACGACAAAAAGTTTGCGGTGCTACCGTTCACGAACAAAATTAGGTGCAGGTGGCAGCCAGTTGACAGCCCGGTAGTGCCAGTCAACCCAATTGGGGTTGAAGTCGTGACCTGCTGGCCGACGCTAACTAGCCGCTGGGACAGGTGTGAGTGCCAAGTGGAGTAGGACTTGCCGCCAACCATTCCATGGTTGATGAACACGTAGTTGCCCGCCTCATGGTGGTACCCCGACTGGACGACGGTTCCAGCCCTTGTCGCGTACTGGGTGGTGCCACATCCCGCACCGAAATCAACCCCGTTGTGGAACCGGGAGTAGCCCAAAATTGGGTGCATCCGCCAGCCATAGGGGGACGTAACTCTCAGGGGAAAGCGGAATGGGCTGGAGAACAACCCACCACTGCTCGGCGGAGCTGACGGCTGCGGGGTAGTTGTTGAGGAGGAAGAGGATGAGCCGCCAGAAGGCGCACTTGTGCTTGGCTTGCTGGGGCTAGGAGCCGGCTTGCTTGCTGCCTGTTCCGCTTGCTTGCGCGCTTCCTCTGCTTTCCGCAAGCGTTCCTCTTCAGCTTTTCTATCGATTTCCGCAATCTCTCTTGCAGCCGCTTCCATGTCGTCGTTGGCGGAGCTGATCATCTGCTCCGTTTCCGCTTTCTTTGCTTCAAAAGCAACCTGAAGTTGTTCCTGCTCCGCCAGCTTCACCTGGACCGACTGAAGGCTCGCAGCCACAGCGTTCCTAGCCTGCTCTGCGGCTTCTTTCGCGGCTTGCGCCTTTTCCTCTAGGTCGGCAATCCTGGTTGTGACGGCGCCTTGCTTTTCTTGCTGATTCGCAGCTACCACCAGTGTGGTTCGCACGTCGTCAATGGCTTTTGCTTGAGCTCGCGTCAACGCCGTGGCAGCTGCGGCGCGCGAGCTTATTTCGCCTAGATCCTTCGTGGAAACTGCTACTTGGAACGGGGTAACCGCCTCGCCACGGTACATTTCGCGCACCATTGCTCCGACGGCGCTTTGAAGCTCCACCTCTTCTTCTTCCGACACCTCAATCGAGGTGGCAATGTCAGCTTGGAGCGCCTTCGCGTCTTCAAGCTGGGTGAGCAGCGAGGCGTGCTCCCGCTCCGCGTCCGCCAGCGCCGTCTCCTTCGCCGATAGTTCTAGCTGAAGGTCAGCGACCTCAATTTTCGACTGTTCAACAGCCCGGAAAAGAGAAACCAGTTCATCATCAATACCGTCCAGCTCTGTTTCTAAGCTGGCGATCTTCTTTTGGCTCTCCTCTTTCTTCCGAACCGCATCGGACCTAGGGGACGCGTCCGCTGGCGTTGCAAAGATAAGTCCGGTTATGGCCATTGCGAAGGCTGCTAGAACCAACGCTATGGCAGCGATGCGTCGGCCCAGTCCTGGCCGCTTTGGTTTCACCCTTGTTTCACGATCCATTACTCACACCTTTGTGTATTTCGCTAGCGAAAAGGCTGAAGCGAGCAGAGCCAACAGCAGTGCGGCCCCGACCAAAATTGGGGTAATCATCCAAACTTCGTGGAAGCCAACAAACTTTGCCCACGTGAACGAGCTCGATAGCCAGTTGTTGACCAGCAGGTCCACACCCGCAAACAGGGTGCCCACTGCAAGCGCAGCCCCAATCAGGGCCGCGATAGCTCCCTCAATCATGAACGGGGCTTGGATGAACAGGTTGGAGGCACCGACTAGGCGCATGATTTGTGTTTCGCGTTCACGGCTCATTGCGGACAAACGAATAGTCGTCGTGATCAGCAAAACCGCAGCAATCGTCATGATGCCAGCTAGCCCAAGAGACAGGACCTTCGCTTTCTCTAGCACCTCAAACAAAGGCTCCACGATTTCTCTTTGGTCCTTGACCTCAGAGACTCCTGGGCTTCCACTGAATTCTTCGTAGACGATCTGGTACTGCTCCGGGTCTACCAGCTTCACCCGGAACGAAAACTGCAGCATGTCAGCTGTAGTCCAGTCCCCCAAAGCCGTGTCTCCATACATCTCTTGGAATGCTAGAAACGCTTCTTCCTTAGTTTCCTCATAGACTTGCGCGATGTAGCCTTCCAGGTCTTCTGAAGCAAGCCTGTCGCGCACAGCAGCGATCTGCTGGGGACTGGCCTCCTTCATGTCACACGCTGGGGCACGGTCTTCTTCCGCACACATGTAGATCGACACTTCGATCTTGTCGTACCAGTCGTCTTTCAACATGTTCACTTGCAATTGGGCAAGTGCGGCAACACCAACAAAAAGAAGCGACACGTAGGTGACGATCACTACTGAAACGGCCATGGCCTTGTTGCGTGCTAGGCCCTTCCCCGTTTCGGAGAGAATGAAGCGCAATCTCACAGCTATACCCCCACCCCGTAGACACCGCGGTCCTGATCGCGCACAACTGATCCGTCAACTAGTTCGACGACTCGTTTTCGCATCTGGTCCACGATGGCTGAATCGTGGGTTGCCATCACAACAGTGGTTCCTGAACGGTTGATCCGGTCAAGTAGGCGCATGATCCCTAGCGACGTTTCTGGGTCCAAGTTGCCAGTGGGCTCGTCGGCTAGCAGGATTTCGGGCCTGTTTACCATGGCGCGAGCTATGGCAACCCGTTGCTCTTCGCCTCCCGATAGCTCTGTTGGCAAACGTTTTTCTTTGCCGCGCAAACCCACCATGTCCAACACGTCCGGGACGTCCTTGCGGATGGCGTGTCTGGGCTTGCCGATCACCTGCATGGCTAAAGCGACGTTTTCATAAACTGTTTTTGAATCGAGGAGGCGAAAGTCTTGGAAGACGGTGCCAATTTGTCGCCTGACCTTGGGAACCCTCCACTGCGCAAGCGTGGTCATGTTCCGTCCCAGTACCCAAACCTCACCCGCCGTAGCTCGCTGCTCCCGCAAAATAAGTTGCAGCATAGTGGACTTACCGGAACCGGATTTACCAACCAAGAACGTGAAGTCGCCGCGGTTGATCTCTAAACTCACGTCATTCAGGGCAGGGGTGGCCCCCTTAACGTAAACCTTGCTTACGTGGTCGAATCGAATCATTGCTCACTCTGGCTTATCAGGGTTTTGTCGGTGGTTGGTAGGCGGCACAGTTTAGGGACAGCCTATGCCTCTAGCCGCCAAGCCCTTTCGCGACGCGCACACCGACCCTCAACTTCAACTTGAAGCCTAGACTAGGTCTTGCTGTTTTCGCCACCTAATCCCCGCGTTGATGAACGGGTCTATGTCACCATCAAACACGGCTTGGGTGTTCCCTGATTCGTGTTCGGTTCGCAGGTCTTTCACCATCTGGAAAGGCTGCAAGACGTAACTGCGCATCTGGTCGCCCCAGGATGCTTTCACGTCGCCGCGCAACTCATCCTTTTTTGCCTTCTCCTCTTCGTGACGCAACATCAAAAGACGCGACTGGAGCACGCGCATCGCGGCCGCACGGTTTTGGATCTGAGACTTCTCATCCTGCATCGACACCACGATGCCCGTGGGAAGGTGCGTGACGCGTACCGCCGAGTCTGTTGTGTTCACGGACTGGCCGCCTGGTCCCGAGCTGCGGAAAACATCAACCTTCAAGTCCGCATCGGGGATTTCTATGTGGTCCGTGGTTTCGATCAAAGGTATGACTTCAACGGCCGCAAAACCTGTCTGGCGCCGCCCCTGATTATCGAAAGGACTAATGCGAACTAGCCGGTGAGTGCCCGATTCGACAGACAAAGTTCCGTAAGCGTAGGGCGCTTCGACCTCAAACGTTGCCGACTTGATACCGGCTACTTCCGCGTAAGAGGTGTCCAACATTTTTGTTGGGTAGCCGTGGTGTTCCGCCCAACGCAGGTACATGCGCAACAGCATCGCTGCAAAGTCTGCAGCGTCAACCCCGCCTGCACCAGACCGAATCGTCACCACTGCATGCCGGTCGTCGTATTCGCCGTCTAACAGCGTACGGATCTCCAGCTGAGCAATGTCTTCTTCCAAGACCTGTAGGTCGCTTGCGCACTCCTCCAGGATCATTGCCCGCTCTTCTTCGTCCGACGCCTCATCAGCCAACTCCACGAACGCTTCCAAGTCGTCAAGGCGGGCCTGAGTTTCCTTTAGCCTGCCAAGCTCAGACTGCAGGTGCGACAGCTGGCTGGTGACCCGCTGCGCTTCTTCCGGGTCGTCCCACAAATCGGGCGCTGCAGCCTCCTGCGACAACTGTTCTATCTGATTTTCGAGGCGGTCAGGGTCTACAACCAGTTCCACTTCCTCTAGGACAGATCGAAGAGATGCAAGCGCTGCGTCAAAGTCTGGGTTCACGCTGCCAGCGTACCTAACCAACAGCCGGGTCGGCGCGCCACTTTGGAGGAGGGCCGGGTCACGATAACTTGGGCGTGTGACTACCGCCAAAACAGCAGGGCCGCTCAAAGAGTTAGAGCTAGCAGCGCTTGGTGCCGCCGCAATCCCAGGCCTGAACGTTCTGGGAACGAAGGATTTCGCTTCTTGGGGTGACGAAAGCTGTGTCACCCTAGTTGACTCTGATGGTGGCGACTGGCAGGTAGTTTCACTTCCTCGACAAGTCGACACTGACCGCGCTTTTCGCGTCCAAGACTACCTTGGTGGTCTCATCCAAAACCGCCAGCTGAGCTTTCGGGTCCCCGCCGTCAAAGCAGTGGTCCCGCGCCCCGACGCCACAGTGATCGTCTACCCGCACATTGGGGGCCACCCGGGAACCTCCACCCTTGTTGACAGCCGCCTGTTTGCCCGTTCTTTCGCTAAAGCCATTGCGGCGCTGCACGAACTACCTTTCGACAGGTTTTCAAACGCCGCGGAACAAGTGCATATGGCAGCCGAGCGCCGCGAGGAATACAGGGCGCTTATAGAACGAAACCGTTCCATTCCCTCTAGTCTTCGTGCCCGGTGGAAGGGGGCCGTGGATGACGACACTCTCTGGTTTTATCAGGAAGTCCCCGTCCACGGGAGCATGGAGGCCCACCAGCTTCAAGTAGCCCACGGCGAAGCGGTCATTGGGATAAGGGGTTTTGATTCTGCGCGCATCGACGACCCGGTGTATGACCTGCTGTGGCTTTTGTATGAGGCAGACGATGAGTTCTTAGCAGCGTTTGAAACGGCCTACAGCGAAGCCAGAAGCCACGCGGATCTGCATCTTCTTACCAGGGCGCAACTTGTTGCAGAACTGCAAACTTTGGCGTGGTATGACCAGATCGCCCAAAGTGGAGACCAGCAGCAGATCAACCAAGGCATTGCAACGCTGCGGCAGATGGCGGAAGACTTAGATGGACAGCTATTGGTTGCACCGCAGCAAGAAGTCCTAGAAATCAGCTTCGCAGCAGACGAAGAACCGCTACTTCGCGTCAACCCGCACTTACGGGGGCTGCCTGAAACCAGTCCAACGGTAGTTGCAGACTCCGTGGAATGGCCCCAGAGCTAGTCGCCCGCACCTCACGTTCCTACCCCGGATTAGCTTCTAGTCCTCTGCTTCCAACTGCTCCAACGAAATGGTGCGCAAACCCTGCGGACTAACGAACACTAGCTGGGCGCGGACCCCAACTGACTCCTCTGCTGCCGTGCTTTCCCACGCCGCCAGGTAGTGACGTAACTGCGTCGCGTAATAGCGCCGCAGCCGTTCGTCTTTGAGTGCCCGGGCACCAGTGCCCGTTTTCCAGTCAACTAGCAGGTAGTCGCCACTGGCGTCTTGAAAGACGGCGTCAACTCTGCCGCGAACTGGGAGTTCACCCGACGGAAGCCAAAAGGGCACCTCTAGCGCCACTACGTGTAACCCTTGCAGAAAGTCCGCTTGCTTGAATGCTTCCTGCATCCCCTGGAGCCGTTTCGTTTCATCGGCGCTAAGGTTCGCGGCCCGAAGCGCTTCTTCCCAGTTGTCGTCTGGCTCATCCGTGCTAGCTGCCACCTGCCGCAAGTGGGTTTCCACCCACGTGTGGAAAGCAGAGCCCAGCGCCGCTTGACTTCCCGGGGGCTTGGGCACCGGGCGCAACAAATCCAAGGACACCGCCTGGGGGTCTGCCTCAAACTGAGCCACCTCCGTAACGGACAGGTCCCGGACCTTCGCAACTTCACGAAGGATCTGGTGGGGAGGCGCATCCTGCCAACTAGCTAAGGAGCGGGTCCTATCGCGTTGCTCAAGTAGTAGTCGCACCTGACCTGCCAAGTCCTGGTCTGTCAGCCGGGACAAAACTCTTTCGCGCCAAGACGCAGGGGGAACATCCGACCAATCCGCTCTTACGTCCCCCAGTTTCTCCAAGACTTCAGCAGCCGCCAGCTCTGCCGCTTTGCGACTGGGACCGGGCTTCCTAGGGAACGTGGGTGAGGCTGACTGGTCTCCTCTTTCCTGAACTTGATCCCGCGTGGGCGAATCGGCAAACTCAACGGTCACGTGCTCACCGGCGCCTGCCTGCGTCAGAAACTTTGATGGTGGCGTGACCCCGGTTTGTCCGCCGCCGTACCAAGAGCCGGTCAAAAGCAGATCTGACCTGGCCCGGGTGAGCGCAACATAGGCTAGTCGACGTTCCTCACGCTCCAAGTGAAGACCCACGTCTTCCTTGAATAGTCCTTCGATTTCCCCGGCTTTCATTGAGAGGTCAAATACGTCGGCCCCCGGCAGGTGCTCATGGTCGCGCCGCACCGGGTAGGGCAGCTGACCTAGGTCAGTCCACCACCCCAAGGCGCCGTAGGCACTCCCCTCACTTTCGGGTGGCTGTGGTGTATCACCAGGGGGCTTTGAGCGCTGGCTGGTTTTGGGGAAGGTGCCCCTGTTCAAGCCCACGACAGCTACCGCATCCCACTCAAGTCCCTTCGACCCATGGATGGTCATGAGTTGCACGGCTTTGGGATCGACTTGAATGTTCGGTAACGCAATACCGCGCTCCTGAACGTCCGCGGCAGCCAGAAACTCAAGAAATGCTGCCATCGTGGCCCGCTGCGCGTCGCCCTGGTAGGTTGCCGCAAACTGGGTGAACTGATCCAAGACCTCACTGACCCCAACGGAGGCGGGGTCGGCCAAAGCTAACGCATCCAAACCTAAAACCGACCGAGCGTGCTCAACTTGCTCCACTAGCGAACGGTCAAAATGGTCCCGTATTGAACTGAGCTGCTCCGCTAGCCGTTTGAGGCGCCGGTGACCAACCGCGGTCAAACCTGGAACGGATTCTTCCTCCCCTGCCCGAAGCAGCGCTTCCAGCATCAGACGCTGGGGACGCTCACCATGTTGAGATGTAGGAACACTGCTCAGTTTGGAAAGGGCTCGTAGATCAGATGCGCCCAAGTCTAGATTTGCCAAGAGCCGACCAAGGGAGCTTGACCTGCCAACGTCAGCCGTGACCTCTAATGCACTACGCAAGTCGTTCACCGCAGGGTGCTGTAAGAGCGCTTCACCAGACGCCAACTGTGCCTTTACTCCCGCTCTCCTCAATTCAGTCAGCACCTGCGTCAGCGTGGAGTTCTTCCGAGCTAAAACGGCAACGCTCTGCCCCGCGTCCTGTGCAGTCTTCGCGAAGCCAACTATCCGCTTGAACTCTTCGTCTTCAAACTGGTCAAAGGTTGCGATGACGCGTCCCAAAGTCGCGTTCGGCCGCGGCTCTAAGTCAGTCAAAGCCACGGTTGTTTCGCGCGCTTCACGACTCTGGGCGACCCACGGTGGAACTAAGGCTAGGGGGGCCGCCACCTGGTTTGCCGCCTCCAGTACGGACCTGTCGTTACGCCACGCTGTGGACAAAGTGAGCGTTTTCTTGGGAACTTCAGTCCGTTTATTGAAGAGGGGATGGAATTTGTCCAGCGATGCTGCGCTCGCTCCCCTCCACCCGTATATTGCCTGATTAGGATCCCCAACAGCAGTCACAGGATGGTCGGAAAACAAAGCGGACAGCAACTCCAGTTGAGCGACCGACGTGTCTTGGAACTCATCCAAAAACACGGCTTGGTGGCGTTCACGCAGAGCATTCCTAGCCTCATCTGACTTGCGGACGATCCTCAAAGCAGCCGACACTTGGTCTGAGAAGTCCATGGCTCCCATTTCGGCCTTACGCTCTTCGAACTGCGCAATGAGAGGCAGCAGCAACAATCGCTCTTGTGCGGCCCTTAACCCGTTTTTCTGGAACCCGAACAGGGACTTGCCCTGTTCCGCAGCGGCCTCATCAAAACGATCCGCGAACTTGCGCAACGCCTGTTCGGCTTCCTCTAGTTCCATACCCTGGTCGGTGATAGCGCCGCGCAAACTCAGGGCTCTTTCGACCACCCAGCCCATTTTGTTTTCAGGCAGCTCACCGCTCCACCCAGCCGCCACTTCATTCATCAGTTGCCAGGAGGCAGCCTCTCCCAAATGTTTTGCAGCCGGATCGATGCCGGCATGCGCGCCGAACTCTTGGATCAGGGCCAAGGCAAACCCGTTGTACGTCATTGACTGGGCCACCCCTCCAAGGGTGCCGACCCCTTCTTGACCTCTGTCTTGTCGCAGCTGACCCAACCGTTTTCTTAGCCGATGTTCAAGCTCTCCGGCCGCTTTCCTAGTGAAGGTCAAGCCCAGGATGTTTTCTGCGGGAACTCCGTAGAAGTCATTCAGGAACAGCGCCCGCATCGACAGCGTCTCCGTCTTCCCAGAACCAGCACCGGCAACCACTAGCAGTGGCTGAGGCTTGCCAGAGACAGGATCCAGCGGAGCCGCAGTCGCAATGGCAGCCTGCTGGGGCGTTGGTTTCCGCAACCCCAGTCGCCCAACCAGCTCACCTAGCCGGGCTTCGGCGCTACCGTGCTCACTCATTCGACGATCCTTGCGGACTGTGGTTGTGCCGGACACACTGACTTGAACTCACACATTCTGCACCAGTCCCCCACCCGGGCAGGGAAGATGCTTCCAGCCAAGGAAGCCGCCAGCTCCTCTAACTCATGTTCGTAATCCACAATTTGCTCTTGTGAAAGCGCCGCCTGGGTCACCACCGGCGAGGCTCTGTTACTTCTCACCTGCAAGAGGGCCGCTCCACCTAGTGATTCGCCCTGCTTGTGTGCGGCCAACTGATATGTCTTTAGCTGCGCGTCTTCCTCTACCGAACGCTTCGTAGCAGGCTTGCCCGTTTTGATGTCGACAATGCGAACTTTTCCATCTTCTGTGGTTTCGAGCCGGTCAACTCTTCCACTGACAGTGGCCGGGCCCAGTTCGAACCGGAGTTGTTCTTCAATTTTCACCGTGCCCTTGAAGTCTTTGAAATAGTCCGCCAAGCGGCGCACAAAGTTCAGGGCGTCCTGCCAGGCACGCTGTCCCCAAACCGTGTCACGGTCAAGTTCCAGCTGGTCCCATTTTTCTTCCAGAGCCGCCGTAAGTTCTTCGTGCGTCCCCCGGGGGTGCTCCTGTGCGATCTCATGGATCAAAGTCCCCAGGGCACTACTGGGCAAGATTGCGGGAACCGGCCCAACATCTTTGTCATCTAGATCCACGGAAGAAAGAAACCAGCGCAAAGGACACTGCTGGGCCAGCGCAATCTTTGAAGGCGACAATCTGAGGTTCCCGACATCCACAATTGGTGAGGTGCTAGAAACTGAACCGCTAGACCCCCAAAGTGCCGGATCTGCCTCCTGAACCCCTTCGGCCGCCAAGAGAGCTAGCACCAACGTGGCGTCAGCCCGTTGCGCTTCATCACCTGCAACGGCATCCCTGCGCGCCTTTCCAACCAGGTCAGGCAGCGTCACTTGGTCGGACGTAGTCGTGTAGATCGGGGTGCCTTCCAAGTCTTCAAAAGGCTCCACGAATCCGCGATCACTCAGCGTAAACAGGAAGGAGCTGGGAAGCTCACTCACGTTAGAGACAACAGCGAAGGCACAAGACTTGTTTGCGCGAGTGACGGCCAGGTTGAACAGTCGTGCCTCCGCCTGCGCATTTTCGCTGCTTAGTCGGGAGAAGGAATAGGGACCATCAACTTGGTCCTGGGGTACATAGGGTCCAAGCGGGACCTCTCCACGCCAACCGGAGGCAGCCGCATCCGCCAGTATTTGTTGCAGCAGCGGCAGGGAAGCTAGGGAATCCGCACCGGCGGCGGGCCATCCCCCGGTTTGTGGCCCCATAATGCAAACAACGTCCCAAGACAGGCCGGCGCTACTTGACGCGGTCACCACCTGTACCCCGTCTTCCAGCAGTCCCCCCTTTTCCAAGGAGTCCGCAGACACGTTCTGCCCCAGAAGATCACTGGCAAACGTGCTTGCTAGTCCATCCGTGTTTAGCCCGGCACTTTGCCCCCACAGGTCTGCTTTCCGAAACAGAGCGCCCAGCGAATCCAACTGATCAGACGCGGCAACCGCATCCGCTGTCAACCTCCCAAAATCACGCTTCAACGCCCGGCTACGCAACGTTTCCTCAAGGCCAGTAAGCGCCCACAACTCCCACAAACCCTGCTGCGGGGTCATCTCAGACGCACTGCTGCGTTTCTCCCACAATGCTTTGGCCACAGCCAGCTTCTTCAAAGAGTTTTTGTGGCGACCATTTTCAAAAGGCTTCAAGTCAGCGTGGGAAAGACCAAGCAACTGGACCACGGTTAGCGACCGCTGCAAGTGTGTCCCCACATCACGCACCAGTTGAAATAGTTCCAGTGGGTTCATTCCCACCAGAGCAGAGACCACCAGGTCCGTAGCTGCCTGTTCCAACGCTTCAGCCCCAGGATCCCGGCTCTCTTCTACTCCGCCCTCTTCTGGACTGGCCCCTTCTAAACTGGCCCCTTCCACGCCCTCTTCCAAAACCAGCAGCTCCAAAAGTGCTGCACATATGGGGACCTTCGCAAGTTGGACCGGCCTGTCCGCACTAGCCAAAGGAACACCGGCACGGGACAGCTGCCGTCGGAGCTGCTCAACCTGCCCGGATGCGCGGGTTATCACCGCCATCTGTCGCCACGGGACCTTCTCCTCAAGGTGCTGCCTGTGCAAGTAGTTGGCGACTAGGGCGCTGGCCCCGCTTTCCGTCGGCGCAACAAGGACCTGTGTTTGAACCGTCCCTATCGCCGGAGCGCTGCGGGAAGGCTCCACCCACGACCGCACCTGGTCCCCCAGCTCTACCAGCGGGCCAGGACGCAGATCCTTGCTCAACACTTCCACTGGAAGACCAAGTGCGACCTTGAGTTTTTGTCCCTGGCGGAAGTCGCCCCCACGAAACTGTGCAGACGCAGCAGAAGGCGTTGACGCCAGCACCACCTGAGCGCTCAGTTCTGCACTTGCCTGCACTAAAAGCGAAGCTGAATTGGGTAAGTCTTGGACGTCGTCAACAAGGAGCAACTTCGGCACCGGTGGCACATCAGCAACACCTAGGCTTGGTGCGCGATCCCGCCAGTTCGTCAGCAACGCCGCAGCCACCCTGGGAAGCCGGGCCGCATCTAACCGGGGTGCTTCTGGTGAAAACCCTGTGTCACCCATGCCGGCATACGCCTTATAAACGTCGGCAGCCACCGACCACAGTGTTCGGTTGGTCCAGTCCGCTAGCGCAGCTAGATCTTCGGGGAGCAGACCCGCTTCCCCACTTCGGGCCAAAATGTTACGAATCTGCATTCGCACGGTGGGACTAGCTAAGATCTGCGGGTCAAAGAGATGCTCCCAACGCGTTGCGTTTTCGTTTAGAAACTGTTCCACCCACACGTCTTCTGCCGCGCCCGCCATAAACAGCGGAATAGCTGTAGGGACTTCACGTTCCAGGCTCCACAAACGCACCACTAGGTTCGCGTAAGAGTTCACTGAGCGAACAACACGATGAGTTTCCCGCCCAGCCCGACGTACCGAAGGGTGCTGGGCCAACGTCTTCGTCAACTCACGATCCAAGAGGGTGGCCCGGCGCCGATCCGGGGTCAAAAGCAGGACGCTGGACCAAAAGTTCGGGTCTTCAGGGCTCAGCAACGCGGATGCCGCAGCCTCAACAAGAAGCTGCGTCTTCCCGGTTCGCGGGGGCCCTTCAACCAGCATTGAGTGCCCGCTGGCTATCTGCTCCCCCAGCGTCTTCACAGTTTGCGCCATAAGCCAATCCTTACTCATCGCTCCGACAGGTGCGACAGCGCTAGGCTGGTCCTAGTTTCGAACATTGGAGGACACGTGCACCTAGTCTTGAACTTCCGCTCTGGTTTGGCACCGCTGAACCTGGACCTACCCGGGGAAGAAGAAGAGATTTTGGCGCTTGTTCGCGAAGCGATCGCTTCAGAAAGTCTCTTGGAACTGACTGACGCTCGCGGCGACCGCTACGTCATTCCCGGCCAGTCAATCGGGTATGCCGCAATACCCACGCACGCGGCTCACCCGGTTGGCTTCGGACGCCTCTGAGCCAACCTCTAGGGCCAACGCTAGGCGGTTAGATTTACCGCTTCCATCCGTTCTGCGTGACGCTGCGCAGTAAAAGCCACAACCGCATCTACCGTGTCCGGGTCAATTGCTAGATCCGGGTACGTGAACAAGGTTGCACGCAAGAGCCCGAATGCCTCACCAGCAACCCTTCGCGCCCACAGGGACAGCCGTGCCGCAAGCTGGGGGTCATCCCGGGTCACCGGCTCTAGGGTTTCACGCACCCACTTGCCGTGCCCCAAATCCCAGCTGACCTGGTTTGCTTCCACCAGCTGGTGGCGTTCGCCCAGCTGGTGCAACACGTCAGCAAAGATTCCCAACACCACGTAGCTTTTGACGATTCGTTCCCACCAGTTAGTTGGTCGCGTCCGGGCATCCAGTTCATCGAAGAGCCCGGAGTAGATTCCCGCCGCTTCTGTCAAAGAAAAACCCTGTTCGTCAGCTATGCGTTCCAGTTCTTCAAAACTACGAAAACCCCGGTTTGCTAACTGCGCCAACTGAATGTGGAAGTCCGTATTGGGGGCTTGATCACCGTCTTTAGCTAGGCGCGTCATTGCTGCCAAAGCGCTGTATGCAAACAGACCCAACGCTTCTTGTTGCGCCGGGCGCACCCCTTCTACTTCGATCTCTTCAACTGCAACTTCTTCGTGACCTGTCATGGGGACAAGCCTATAGCGCTGATCACAACCGGACCCACAGATGACGACTAGACTTGAACGCGGTTGCCCGGTCGTTTCGATGACGGGAACTTTCAGGCAGAAAACTGCCAGGGGAATACGCGATCGGCTGCCAGTCACACGTTTTTGAAAGGTTAGCTGTGAGCGACAAGCGTTTTTCTGAATTTCCAATAAGTGAAGAAATAGTTTCTGCCCTAGCAGATGAAGGCATTGAGACGGCCTTCCCCATCCAAGCTATGACGCTGCCCATCGCGCTGGAAGGCCGCGACATTATTGGGCAAGCAAAGACCGGGACCGGGAAAACACTAGGTTTTGGCATCCCCACCTTGCAGGGAGTGGTTGGCCCTTCCGACGACGGGTTTTCCGACCTAGAGAAACCGGGAGCACCGCAAGCACTGATCGTCACTCCCACCCGTGAGCTTTGCAAACAGGTTGCCAACGATCTTCGTCAAGCGGGCAAGGGACTGTCCGCGCGGGTTATGGAGATCTACGGCGGTGTTGCCTTTGAGCCTCAGATTGCTGCCCTAGAGCGCGGCGTTGAGATCATTGTCGGAACCCCGGGACGCCTCATTGACTTGGAACAACGCGGAGAATTGGACCTGTCACACGTCAAGGTAGTGGTGCTGGATGAGGCCGACGAAATGCTTGACCTTGGATTCCTGCCCGACGTTGAGACCCTGGTTTCGAAGGTGTCTGCAGACAGGCACACAATGCTTTTCTCAGCGACCATGCCCGGCCCGGTTATTGCTTTGGCCCGCCGCTTCATGGACCAACCGACACACATTCGGGCCAGCGAACCAGAAGATGACGGGCAGACGGTGAAAGACGTCGCCCAGTTCGCCTACCGCACGCACCCGATGAACAAGGTGGAGGTCCTCTCCAGGATTTTGCAGGCAGAGGGTCGCGAACGGACCATCGTTTTCGTAAAAACCAAGCGGGCTGCCGCGCGTTTGTCCGAGGATTTGACGGAAAGAGGCTTCGCTGTCGGCGCCATCCACGGCGACCTGGGGCAAGGAGCCCGGGAGCAGGCGCTACGCGCGTTCCGCTCCGGGAAAGTTGACGTCCTAGTTGCCACGGATGTGGCAGCACGCGGCATCGACGTTCCCGACGTCACGCACGTCGTGAACTACCAAAGCCCCGAAGACGACAAGACCTACCTGCACCGAATCGGCAGGACAGCAAGGGCCGGCGCCTCAGGCACAGCCGTCACCTTCGTCGACTGGGATGGGCTCCCACGCTGGGGCCTAATTGCCAAAGGCTTAGGACTTGATGAACTGGCCAACCCAGAAGAGACCTACCACACCTCTGATCACCTCTACACCGATTTGAATATTTCGCAGGATGTGACGGGCAAACTCCCTCGTCATCAACGCACCCGCGAAGGACTGGACTCAGAGAAACTAGAAGACTTAGGCGGTCGCGACCCAAACCCCAGCGGCACCAAATCTTCCAGAGGGTCCAGGAAGGGACCTGGGAAGGGACGCGGCAGAGG
>CAYFNQ010000003.1:9303-27976 GCA_964344535.1 uncultured Actinomyces sp. | reverse complement strand
GCACCAAATCTTCCAGAGGGTCCAGGAAGGGACCTGGGAAGGGACGCGGCAGAGGATCCGGCAAGGCGGGCGAACGCAACCGCAGCGGCCGCAAACAGCGCACCCGCACGCGCACCCGTAAACCGCACCAGCAAGAAGGCGGTCAGCCAAGCGGCCAGAAAGACCAGTAGAGATGCCGGCAACGTTTTGGCAGGACTGGGCGGAGTTCCTTGTAGTCCTGGCGGGTGCCGCGGTCTTGGAGCTGATCCTTTCCGTGATCTTGGTGTACACCGCACGTTTCCTAGGTGCGCGGAATCCAGCCGCGTTTGGTCAGCTTGGCAAGCTGGTGAAGCCGCTCCTGATCGTCTCAGGGGTTGGACTTGTTCAAATCGCTGTTCTGATGGCTTGGCCACTACCGGGCTCGCGCAGCATCACGCTGCATGTGCTGCTGATCCTGTTGGTGCTATCCCTTGCGTGGTTAGCTTCCGCGGCCGTTTCGGGCGCTGTGGCGCAAATTCAGGCTAGGCACCCGATTGAGGATGACCAGGACCAGGAGGCTCGGCGCCTGCAAACCCAGCTGTCAATTGTCCGCGGACTTGGTACGGCAGCCATCTGGCTCATTGCAGTTGGCATTGCATTTTTCACCATTCCCGGTGCGGAAGCGGTCGGCACGTCCCTGCTTGCTTCTGCGGGTCTGGCCTCTGTAGTTGCCGGTATTGCTGCCCAGTCGTTCCTAGGCAACCTGTTCGCGGGAATCCAGTTAGCGTTCAGTGGCACCGTGCGGACGCATGACCTGATTTCAGCGGCAGGTACGCAGGGGCGGGTTGAGGACATCACGCTCACCACAATTGTTGTCCGCGCCTATGACGGGCGGCGCATGATCCTTCCGTCCTCATACTTCACGACGACTCCGTTTGAGAACTGGACTCGTGGTGACGGACGCCTGACGGGGACTGTTTTGTTGGACGTGGACTGGCGGGTTTCGATACGTGAGTTCGAGGATTTCTTGCACAAGGCGCTGGCCGAAGAAGAGTCGTGGGACGAAAAGAACGCTAGCGTCACGGTTTCTGACGCCACGGGAGGCAGCTTGCAGCTGGCCGTTACTGTAGGGGCGCTGTCCCCCGCGGCGCTTGCGCAGCTGCGTTCTCACGTGCGGCGAATTTGCGTTGAGTGGCTGGCGGCCAAGCAACCGCAGGCGCTCCCTGTGGCGCGGTATTTGGACGAGGGCTAGCCGATACCCATCCGGTATTCGCTAACAAAGGTAAAGACGGCGGTGGCGACTAGTTGAGTGGCAATTGCGGCTAGTAAGACACCCGAGATCTTGGTGAGGATCAAGACTCCGTTTTCCCCAAGGAGCTTGTGCAAGGAGATAGCAAACCTCATCGTCAGCCAGATGACTAGGTGCATAAGGACAACTGCGGTCATCACTGCCACCCACCCCGAAACCGTGTTCCCTCCTTGGTTCACTGCCACCATCACTGCGACGATGGCTCCCGGCCCCGCCAGTAAAGGTGTTCCCAGTGGAACCATCGCCAGGTTGCCTTCGGTCTTCGGGTCGTCTCCGGTCAGTTTCCCGTCGCCCATGAGTAGCTCCATGGAAACCAGGAATAGGAGGATGCCGCCGGACAGCTGCAAGGCCTGCATGGAAATTTGTAGGCCGCGCAAAATGTAGTTCCCCAGAACAGCAAAGCCGACGATTACAGCAAAACTGGTGAGGGTTGCCTGAACGGCTGCGCGGCGTTGGGAGGCCCGACTCATCCTGCGGGTTAGTGCCAAGAAGACAGGAATGGTTCCAGGCGGGTCCATGATCACAAACAAGGTTGTGAATGTGGTTGCCAAAAGCGGCAAGTTGATTATCGATTCGACGCTCACGGGTGCACCGCCTTCGTCTTTCCAAAAGCGGCAATCTGCGCCAATGTCGCTTCTTCCATTGTGTCTTGGCCCAAACGGTTGGGTTTACCTAGACCGTGAAAGTCACTGCCCCCGGTCTCAAAGAGGCCAAAGCTGCGTGCCAGTTGTGACGCCTGTTCCCGCTGGGTTTCTCCGTGTTCCGGATGGTTGACCTCTAACCCGAGGAGCCCTGCATCCACCATCTCCCGCACGACTTCGGTGGGTAGGGGCGCGTCGCGGCTAGACCCAAAGGGGTGGGCCAGCACCGGCACACCGCCCGCGTTACGGATCGTCTTCACCGCTTCAATCACATCGGGAGCAGTCTGCGGCTCATAGTAGGGACTGTTGTTCGCCAGGGCCGTTTTAAAAACGGCAGCGCGATTTGGAAAGTGCCCCAGTTCAATGAGCTCATCGGCTAGGTGGGGCCGGCCAACAGCGCCCCCGGATCTTTCAAGCACCCGGTCGAAGCTCAGATCGGGGAAGTCTGGTTGCATCCGTTCAACCATGGTGCGCATCCGGTCAACCCTGCCCTGGATGGTCTGGGTGAACATTTGTAGCAGTCCTGGGTCCTGAGGCTCGAAAAGAAACGCCAAGATGTGCACAGACTGGCCCTGCCATTGACTGCTCACTTCAGCACCCGGGATCAGTCCCATGCCGTGGCTCTTTGCCGCAGCAATAGCTTCATCCCAGCCGGCCGTCGTGTCGTGGTCGGTAAGCCCTACGTAGTCCAAGCCGGCGGCCTTCGCCTGAGTAACCAGCTGCGTGGCAGTGCAGGTTCCGTCGGAGTGTACGGTGTGAGCGTGGGGATCAATGGCGACCATGGCCCCATGCTAAGCCCGCCGACAATCGTCTTTATAGTTGGCCGCAACACCCTCTAGCTGCCACTATGGGCCCATGACAACTGGCGAGAGCCTCCGGGAAGCGCCAATTTTGACACCAGGGGAGAACACAGTGGCAGAAGCAGCAAAAAATACGGTCGAAGAGCAGCCGGAAGACAACAGGTCTCACCGACCTTCCAGTCAAGCTTTCAAAGACTTCATGAGCACTGGCTGGGGTCCTCGTCCCACCCAAGACGTGGAGGTCGTGGGAGCGGTCGGATTTTTGCCAGAGCGAAGTGCTGCCTTAGGAAAGCATTTTCCTAACCAGCAGCTGGTGTTCCCGGCCGGCAACCTAAAGACGCGCAACAACGACACCGACCACCGTTTCCGGGCGGACTCCAACTTTGTTTACCTAACTGGGCTGGGTGAGGAAATGGAGCCGGATGCAGTCGTGGTCTTGGCCCCCACTGACAGCGGCACCCACGAAGCAACCGTGTTCTTCACACCCCGCACCCCAAGGGGTTCAGAGGAGTTTTACGCGGATGCTCGCTACGGCGAATTCTGGGTTGGGGCACGTCCTTCTCTTGAAGAGATGACTCAGGCAACCGGTCTGAAAGCAGCCGACATTGCCACGCTTGAGGAAGTCCTGCGTAAGAACGCAAAAAAGATGGACCTACGACTAATTTCCGGCCTGGATCCCAAGATTGATGCGCTAGTGGAGGGCGTTCGTAAAGAAAACGGTTGGGCCACCGGCAACGAAGCCACCGCCCAAGACACCGTGTTGGTGGAGCGGATTGCAGAGCAACGGCTTGTGAAAGACGCTTACGAAGTAACGCAGATCGAAGAGGCCATCGGTGTCACAAAAACCGCCTTCGAAGCCGTGATTGCGGCCCTGCCCCAAGCTTTGGAACACCCGCAGGGCGAACGCGTTCTAGAAACAGCGTTTGCTGCGGTTGCCAGGCAGGAAGGCAACGGACTGGGGTACGAAACGATCGCCGCGGGGGGCAACAACGCCAATACCTTGCACTGGGGAGACAACAACGGCCCCATCCTGCCTGACTCACTAGTACTGATTGACGCGGGTATTGAGCTTGACTCCCTGTACACCGCTGACATCACGAGGACCCTGCCAACCACGGGCCGCTTCACGGAAGCTCAGGCAAGGGTGTACCAGGCTGTGTTGGAAGCCAATGAGGCTGCAATTGAAGCTGCAGGCCAACCCGGGGCGACGATCAGTACCCTGCACGAAGCAGCACAAAAAGTGCTGGCCCACCACTTGGCCGACTGGGGTCTTCTGCCCGTTTCGGTAGAAGAGTCCCTGTCGCAAAACGGGCAGCAACACCGCCGCTGGATGCCCCACGGCACAGGCCACCACCTGGGCCTAGACGTGCATGACGGCGCGGGCGCCAGAACCGACGTTTACCGTGAGGGACCGCTACAACCCGGCATGGTGTTCACAATCGAACCGGGACTGTATTTCCGCGAAGATGACCTGTTGGTCCCAGAAGAAATGCGTGGAATCGGGGTGCGGATCGAAGACAATATCCTGATTGACGCCGACGGCAAGCCACAAAACTTGAGCAGCAACATTCCCAAATCAATTGCGGGGGTAGAGGAATGGATGCGGCAGGTGCAAAAGGGGTAGGGGCCTACTGCCCCGGTCCTACTGGGCCGGGGCCTGACTATCTCCACGGTCGGGCTCGGTTTGATCCTGGGACCCGGCTTCATCCTCGCCCCCGATCCCATCCTCTGAACCGTCTTTCAGGTCTGACAGGCGAACCCCAAACTGGGGTGGCTTTGCTGCCTTACGTTCCGAAGTGGTGCGGCTAGGTTGCTGCGCCCCAGAAACTGCCGTGCGCGGGGAGCTTCTTGTGCTGGCACCCAAGTTGCCGTCGGTGCCCTGCAGCAGCCCGTGAGCACGGTCTGGCTGTTCTGACACCAAGATCGCGTACCTGGAAGCCACCATGGAGGTTCGGCCGTAAAAACGACGCTTCTTTGGGGAGATGGACCAACCAATAACGTTGAGGAGAATCCCTGCCAGCACACCCATAATCACGGCAACAATAGCCACGTACGGGCCAATGTCAGGGACAGCAACCAGGGTTATGAGCCCCATGAGGAGACCCCAGGTGAGGCCCTGTCCGGCGCCAACAGTTGCGATTCTCCCGGGGGTGAGCTTGCCCCCGACCTGCTCAACAGCGTGTAGGTCCGAACCGACAATGGTGACAGAAGCCAGCGGGAAATGCTCTGCTGCAAGCTTGTCGACACCAGCTACCGCTTGCTCATACGTCTTGTACTGGGCAACCTGCGTGCCGGTAGGCATTTTGCCAAGGCGCATTTGCCTAGGTGAATTCGCTGACATTAGCTTTCCTTACGATCCCGCCAAACCCCAAGACCTATCTACCACGGGCCCATCCGTCCCAAGACTTCGTGAACTTCGGCCCCACCAGACTACGGGGCCCGTCACAACCCGGGTGCCTCTCTTTCGCTAACGGCGTGTGCAGCTAGCAGGACGTGGTCGATAGCATGGGTGATATGACTCCATCACAAGAAGCCGTCATGGAAGCTCTAGCTACTGTTGACGACCCGGAAATCCGCAAACCCATCACCGACCTGGGAATGGTGGGTGATGTTCAAATTGAAGACGGCAACGTCACCATCAACATACTGCTCACCACTGCGGGCTGCCCCCTAAAAGACACCATCAACAAAGATGTAACAAAGGCTGTCAAAGCCCTTGAAGGCACCCAGAACGTTGAAGTTGTCATGGGGGTAATGGATGAGGAACAAAAACGCGCTTTGCGCGAATCGCTTACCGGGCACGCGGAACGCGAAATCCCCTTCAGCAAGCCAGACTCTTTGACCCGCGTTATCGCGGTGACGTCAGGAAAAGGTGGGGTCGGCAAATCATCGGTGACCGCTAACCTGGCGGTTGGCCTTGCTGAACAGGGCCTGTCTGTTGGCGTTTTGGATGCCGACATTTACGGCTTCTCACTACCAAGGATGCTGGGCGTAGACACACCGCCTCAGTCCATTGACGGGATGATCATTCCCCCAATTGGCGCGGGCGGCGTCAAGGTTATTTCCATTGGGATGTTTGTCCCCGAAGGCCAGCCGGTAATTTGGCGAGGACCCATGTTGCACAGAGCCCTGCAACAATTCCTCGCGGACGTATTCTGGGGGGACTTAGACGTCCTGCTTATCGACATGCCGCCGGGCACGGGAGACGTTGCCATTTCGGTAGCGCAGCTGCTGCCAAACGTGGAGACGCTCATTGTCACTACCCCGCAGGTTGCCGCAGCCGAGGTTGCGGAACGAAGCGGAACAATCACCACCCAAACCCAACACCGGGTGATCGGCGTGGTGGAAAACATGTCCTACCTAGAGCAACCGGATGGGTCAAGGCTGGAAATTTTCGGAGCCGGCGGCGGCCACATGGTGTCAAAGCACCTTTCAGAGCTTTTGGGCTACAAAGTGCCTCTTCTAGCCCAGGTGCCGCTGGACATTGAGCTGCGCCAAGGCGGCGACAAGGGCAGGCCGGTCTCTAAGGACGGCACTTCACAAAGTGGTGCTGTCCTTGCTGAACTGTCCGCGAAACTCAGTGAACGGGCCCGCGGACTTGCAGGCCGCTCTCTAGGTGTAACCCCTGTTGGTGGCTAGCAACGATCCTCAGTGGGTTGAAGACAACCGCAAAGGGAAGACGGCGGTAGGTTAGAGACGGCGGTACGCTAGGCACAGCGAAAGGACAGCGATGTCAATCGATAAAACAACGGTCTGGGCCTACAGTGAGGCGTTTGCCGAAGAACCAGAGCATGCTGCGTGGGCTAGGCGGGTTGCTATGGAGCTTGGCGTCGACACGATCAGTGTCGGGGCAGGCGCGTTCCTACGTGCCGTGGCTAGTTTGCGGGAAGCCACGGCAGTTGTGGAACTGGGCGGCGGCACAGGTGTGTCCGGTCTGTGGCTTCTCAGCGGCATGGCCCCCAGGGGAGTGCTCACCACGATCGACCCCGAAACCGAATACCAAACCGTCGCTGCGAAAGCCTTCCGGGCAGCCGGAATTCCCAGCTCCCGAACCAGGTTCATCAACGGGCGCGCCGCGGACGTGCTTCCCCGCCTAGCTGCCCACAGTTACGACATGGTCGTCATTGACTCTGAACCTAAAGAAGCTGCCTCTTTGATCGAAAACTCGATCAGGATCCTACGGCCCGGCGGCGCAATCGTGCTGCCCAATGGACTGTGGTTCGGAAACGTTGCTGACCCAGCCAGAAGGGATCCGCAAACTGTAGCTGCAAGGGAAGCCCTGAACTGGCTCAATCAGACTGAGGGTTTGACGACCACAGTCCTTCCGTTAGACAACGGGATTGTTTTAGCCGTCAAAACCATCTAGGAGCAGGCCACGCCTGCCGACCCGGCTAAGCCCTGCCTACTAGGCAGGCACAGCCCCGTTTAGAGCTTCTGCCAACGCAATTGCCTCATCCGGCGTCAGCTCAATGACTAAGCGACCCCCACCCTCACTAGGGATGCGCATAACGATGCCGCGACCTTCTTTTGTTGCTTCAAGGGGACCGTCGCCAGTTCTAGGTTTCATTGCCGCCATGGTGTCTCCCGTCCAAATGACTTGAAATACAGCTAACTTCAGCTTCAGGGCGTTCGCCCTCCACAGCCAGTCTACCCGCTGGTCAGAAACGTTCGCGGGACTTCCCTCCCTAAGCACGGGCCCTAAGCGCAAGCCCTAGGCGCGGGCCCGCAGGCTCACGACGCCAGTTGCTACTTCCCGCTGTTCATTTTGGCGATCCCATCAAAAATGGCGTCCACGGCCTCTTGCGCGGTGTCAACGACTGAGAAAAGCTCCAAGTCCTCTGCATTTACCAAACCGCGTTCCACCAAAGAGTCACGCAACCACCCGACCACGGGGTCCCAGAAATCCTTGCCCACCAAAACCACCGGGAAACGTTCGATCTTCCCAGTTTGCAGCAAAGTGAGTGCCTCGAAAAGCTCATCCAGTGTGCCCAGGCCGCCGGGCAGGACAATGAAACCGCGGGCGTAGCGAACGAACATCACTTTGCGGACAAAGAAGTAGCGGAAGTTGATTCCCAGATCCACCCACTTATTGATGCCCTGTTCGAACGGCAGCTCAATTCCAAGGCCTACTGACACGCCGCCAGCGTCAACAGCTCCCTTGTTGGCTGCCTCCATGATGCCCGGGCCGCCACCGGTGATTGTGGCGAACCCTTTTTCGGAGATGAGCCGACCAACCTCAACAGCTAGGTCGTAGTCGGGGGTGTCCGGTTTAGTGCGGGCGGACCCGAACACGGCAACGGCGTCCGTGATTTCCCGGAGCGCACCAAAGCCCTCCACGAACTCCGCTTGTATCCGCAGGATCCGCCACGGGTCTTCACTGCGCGACTGGAGGAGGGTTTCGTCTGCCGTTGCTTTGGGGATTTGGCGCCCTCTCATAACTACTGGGCCGCGCAGATAGCTTTCTCTCCTAGGCACTGTGTCTCCTTTGAATCCGACTTGTCGTAGGTACCGAAGACTACACGCTGACCCTCCAAAATCTGTGGCGCAGCCACATGTGTTTTCGTATCGGGACGGGTAGCGTTAGGTCATGGAGAGCAAAGAAGCAGATCCCAAAAAGTTAGCTGAACAGGCCGCCCAAGCCATCCGCGACGCCTCTGGCGTTGACCACTACGACATTGCCCTCACGTTGGGCTCTGGTTGGAGCGGTGCTGCCGACCTGATTGGTGAGACCATCAGTGAGATTCCGGCGGAAGAAATACCGGGTTTCTCAGCGCCCGCGGTCGCCGGTCATGGCGCCACACTGCGGACAATCAAAGTGGCGGGTTCCGACAAGATCGCGTTAGTGCTAGGTTCGCGAACCCATTTCTATGAGGGCAAAGGTGTGGATGCGGTCGCCCACGGTGTCCGTACAGCCGCTGCTTTGGGAGCTCAACAAATGGTGCTGACCAATGGTTGCGGTGGGTTGGATCCGAACTGGAAGCCCGGCCAAGTTGTGCTCATCAACGACCACATCAACCTGACGGGCGCCACCCCCTTGAAAGGGGCGAACTTTGTCGACTTGACCGACCTGTACACCCCGAAACTTCGGGACATCGCACACGGGGTGGATCCAGAGCTGCCAGAGGGCGTGTATGTCCAGTTTGCTGGGCCCAACTACGAAACACCTGCTGAAGTGAAAATGGCGAAGATTATTGGCGGCGACCTGGTCGGAATGTCAACGACCCTTGAAGCCATTGCTGCCCGGGAGGCCGGGATGGATGTGCTGGGGTTGTCGCTGGTGACAAACCCTGCCGCCGGTATCTCCCCCACTCCCCTATCGCATGAAGAAGTAATTGAGGCTGGTAAGGAAGCTGCCCCTAAGATCAGCAGACTTCTAGCCGACGTGGTGCAAGAACTGTAACGGTAAGCGAAAGGACGAAAAGTGAGCTACAACCGCGACGACGTACTGGCCTGGATCAAAGACGATCCAGATGTAAACGACGCGAAGTACTTGACCGGTTTATTAGAACTAGCCGATGACGGTGACGCGGGTGCGAAAGCTGAACTGGACGACCGTTTCAAAGGGATGCTGACGTTTGGCACTGCTGGGCTGCGCGGAGCACTAGGAGCTGGCCCAAATCGAATGAACCGGGCCGTGGTGATCCGGGCGGCAGCGGGCCTCACCGCATTCTTGAAGGAGAAAGCTCCAGAGGGCTTCAAAGTTGTGATTGGGCACGATGCACGCCATGGATCGCGCCAGTTCGCGGTAGACACCGCTGCAGTTGTCACGGCAGCCGGCGGTCAAGCCCTATTGTTCGACCACGCTCTGCCCACACCCGTCACAGCTTTTGCCACGCGCGCTTTGGACTGCGACGCCGGAGTAATGGTAACGGCCTCTCATAACCCGCCCGCTGACAACGGTTACAAGGTTTACCTTGGTGGCAGTGTCGTCGCAGATGATGGGCAGGGAGCCCAAATTGTCACCCCGTACGACGGGGCCATCTTGGAAAAGATTATGGCGGTGCCTTCCGTAGCTTCTGTGCCACGCGCCGAATCAGGCTGGGAGATCCTAGGGGACAAGATTGTCCAGGACTACCTCAAGCGACTGGAACAGATTATTCCCTCAGGTCCTAGGGATCTCAAGATCGTCCTTACTTCAATGCACGGCGTGGGTGGTGAGCTGGCACTGCGAGCCCTTTCTGCAACCGGGTTCACGGACGTTACGGTTGTTGAGTCCCAGCACAGGCCAGACCCGGAGTTCCCCACAGTTGCCTTCCCAAACCCGGAAGAACCGGGAGCACTAGATGAGGCTATGAAGCTGGGCAGCCAGATTGGGGCGGACCTGATTTTGGCAAATGACCCGGACGCCGACAGGTCCTCGGCCGCCATCCCAGACCCCAGCGCACCAAGCGGATGGAAACAGCTGAGCGGTGACGAAATTGGTTCGCTACTGGGCGACGCAATCGGAGCAACCGCAGCCGAAGCTGACGCTTTGGGGACCTTCGCGAACTCCATCGTCTCCTCCCGCCTACTGGGAAAGATCGCTCAGTCCCACGGTTTCCCGTATGAGTCGACGCTGACTGGATTCAAGTGGATTTCCAGGGTGCCCGGCCTGGTGTTTGGGTATGAGGAAGCCATAGGTTTTTGTGTTGACCCCGCCTACGTGCGGGACAAGGATGGGATCTCAGCTTCAACACGGCTGGCCGCCCTTGCCGCCAACCTCAAAGCTGAAGGCCTCACTTTGGAAGACCAGCTGGACCAGTTGGCGTTGCAGCATGGACTGTACGCGACCGCGCCGCTAACGATTCGGGTCGAGGATCTGAGTTTGATCGCCAAAGGCATGACCAACCTGCGTGAAAACGGGATCGCCTCTTTAGCGGGATCGCCAATCGTCAAGTCTGCGGACCTAGCAAACGGCTACGAAGGACTACCGGCAACGGACGGACTGCTGTACTTGAGCGCGGCAAACGACCGAGTCATCGTGAGACCTTCAGGGACCGAACCGAAACTGAAGTGTTACCTGGAAGTCATCGTTGAAGTGATCGACGCAGACGTGCAGGCCGCACGCCAAGTCGCACAGGCCCGGTTGGAGTCGGTGCGAAACGACGTGGCGGCCGCGCTGGGGATCTAGCTGGGAATCTAGTTCGGAAACCCTTCCAGTACGGCGCTGGTGCCAGACAGCCCTAGGCGTGTGGCACCGGCGTCGATCATTTCCTGGGCCTTTTTACTATCGCGGATTCCCCCGGAGGCTTTCACACCTACGCCCGGTCCGACGGTCTTGGCCATGATCGCAACATCTTTGGCGTCGGCACCGCCGGCTGGGTGGAAGCCGGTTGAGGTTTTCACGAAGTCGGCCCCGGCTTGCTTAGCGGCAAGTGAAGCAGCCTGAACCTCTTCATCCGTTAGCGCCGCAGATTCCAAGATCACTTTCAAAACCGCATCCGGGATGGCGTCGCGAACCTCTTGAACTTCTGACTCCACGCCCTCCCAGTCCCCACTTTTGACCAGGGACAGGTTGACAACCATGTCAACTTCGTCAGCACCATCAGCTACCGCCTGGGCGGCTTCCGCAGCCTTGATGTTCGCTTTCACGGCACCGGAAGGGAAACCAACAACGGTCGCCACTTTCAACCCTTCCGGTACCTGTACGGGGAGCATTGACGGTGAAATGCACACTGAGTAGGCGCCCAACTGCGCCGCCTCATCGATTAGTGCCTGAACGTCAGCTGGCGTAGCTTCCGGTTTCAGCAAAGTGTGGTCGACCATCTTGGCAACGTCTTGTTTGTTCACGATTTGTTCTCCTTCAAACTGGAAGCGTCAATGCGTCCTAGGATCAACGGCGCCTCGGCAGGCTTGCTGGCACTGATCGCTACCGCCCCATCCAGGGCCTCAATGGCTCGTGGGAAACGTTCCGGTGTGTCCGTGTACAGGGTCATCAAAGGCTCACCCTGCGTGATCTTCTCACCTGGTTTTGCGTGCAAGAGGATGCCTGCGCCGGCCTGCACAGCCTCTCCTTTTCGAGCGCGTCCCGCACCCAGCCGCCACGCAGAAACACCGATGCCCCAAGCGTCCATTTCGCTCACGTAGCCGGTTTCTGCGGCCGTCACAGTTTCAGAGAACTTGCCCACCGGCAGCGGTGCAAACGGGTCCCCGCCCTGGTCTGAGATCATCTTGTTCCAACGGTCCATGGCGCGACCATCGCTCAGGGCTGCCCTCACGTCCTCATCCGGTTTCCCAGCCAAGCGAAGCATTTCTTGTGCCAACTCAACCGTCAGCTCAACCACGTCTTTGGGTCCACCACCCGACAAAACTTCGATGGACTCCGCTACCTCTACGGCGTTGCCGATGGCTAGACCAAGCGGCGTTGACATGTTGGTGAGCAGGGCTGATGTGGAAACGCCCGCATCCTCGCCCAACGCAACCATCGTCTCTGCCAACTTCGTCGCCTGATCCATGTCCTTCATGAACGCCCCGGAACCCACCTTCACGTCCAAGACTAAGGCGGCGGTTCCCTCGGCAATTTTCTTGGACATGATGGAAGAGGAAATTAGCGGCACGCAGTCAACCGTCGCCGTCACATCCCTGAGCGCATAAAGCTTCTTGTCGGCCGGGGCTAACCCCTCGGTTGCGGCACAAATCACGGCGCCCGGGCCATATTCCAGCATGTCCCAGATCTGCTTTGGGGACAGGTTGGGGTCCCAACCAGGAATGGACTCCAACTTGTCCAAAGTCCCGCCCGTGTGTCCCAGCCCGCGCCCGGACAGTTGGGGCACAGCCACGTCAAAGCAGGCAACCAGGGGTGCCAGGGGCAGTGTTATCTTGTCCCCCACCCCACCCGTTGAGTGCTTGTCCACGGTTGTTTTTGAAAGTGAATCAAAGTTCAGGCGTTCACCAGAGTTCATCATGGCCATGGTCCAGCGCACTATCTCAGCGCGGTCCATTCCCCGCAGGAAAATAGCCATGGCAAGCGCCGCCATCTGCTCATCCCCCACGGCTCCACGCGTGTAAGCGTCGATCACCCAGTCGATCATGGGGCCGGGGATGACTCCCCCATCCCGCTTGATTCGAATTACGTCAACAACGTCGAACTTTTCAGTCATCCGCTTGTTCTTTCTTTGTCTGTCCGTGCTGAAGTTCCGCCAGACCAAAACCTCCGGGAAGGACTTCTTCCATGGTCATTTTTCCCTGCGGCATATCCAAGACCAGTTCGGGTCCCCCGTGTTCCCACAGGAGCTGACGACACCTTCCACACGGTGAGGTTGGCTCTCCAGTTGAGTCGACGACACTGAACGCCACAAGCTTGCCGCCACCGCCGCGCACCAGGTCGGAAACCAGCCCGCACTCCGCACACAACGCCACACCGTACGCAGCATTTTCAACATTGCAGCCGGTGACTATCCGGCCGTCGTCAACTAGAGCAGCCGCTCCGACAGGGAAATTTGAGTAGGGGGCGTAGGCCTGTTTCATGGCCTCTTTAGCCTCATCCCTCAGCTGGTCCCACTGCTCCTCACTGACTTCTTCTGGACTCATGTCTACCTCCGGGCTTGCCACTTAGCTTTACGGGTTCGGCGTGCAACTACAGCCCTACGGATACGGTTTACCTTCGGCTGCTGGCGGTCTCACGGCTCCAACGAAGCCTGCGACAGCCAAGATGGTGACCAGGTAGGGAATCATCAGCATGTACTGGGAAGGAATGCCCGTACCCACGGTTTGCATGATGATCCCCAGGTTCGTTGAGAAGCCAAACAGGAGGGCGGCCATCAGTGCGCCCACCGGGTTCCAGCGACCAAGGATCATGGCCGCCAACGCAATAAAGCCGTTCCCGGCCGCCATGTCTTTGGAGAACGTCAGGCCCTGACCGATGGTGAAGAACGCTCCGCCCAGACCGGCTACAGCGCCACCCAGGATCACTGCACGCCACCTGATGGCGTTTACCTTGATTCCCACGGTGTCCGCGGCCTGAGGTTTTTCACCAACCGCACGCAACCGCAGACCCCAGCGTGTTGAAAACAACCCGAACTGCAACAAGATAACGGCCGCGTACATCATGTAGACCAGGATCGACTGGTTGAACATGACCGGACCAATGATCGGGATGTCTTTCAGTAGCGGGATCCCGATGTTGGGTAGCTTCAGGGGCCGGTTCAAGTTCTCAGAGTCACGCAGCAAGGTCGCAAAAATGAACGAGGTGACACCTAGTGCCAGCATGTTCAAAACGACGCCGACAACGATGTTGTCCGCCCGGTACTTGATGGTGAACAGGCCCAGCAAAGCGCCCAGGATGCCGCCCGCGATCGGCGCCCCAATTAGGCCCATCCACGGCGTCCCAAAGGCTGAGGCCGTGATGACTCCAGCAAAGGCGCCCAACAGCAGCTGCCCTTCAATGGCGATGTTGATAATGCCGCTTCGTTCGTTGATGACACCAGCTAGGGCACCGAACGTAAGGGGCGCTGCAAAACCCAGCCCGCCGGCTAAAAGAGCTACGACTGGCAGGTTCGAATCGGTGCGCCCATGAACCGCCCAGACCAAGAAGCCCAGTACGAACGCAACACCCACAACCACGACTAGCCACCCGGGCACGTGACGGTGAGACAGAGCCAAATACCAAATGTAGCTGGCGGCTGTCACGCCAATGACGGCCAAGATCCAAATGCTGGGGGCGGCTGGGAGAACCCAAACGAAGTTTGGCAGCCACCCGGAAGCGCCACGGAACGCAATGTTTGAGTAGCCGCTTGCCGTAGCTGCAAGCAAGACCGTCAGCAGTGCCATGACCGCTGAGGTGATGGGGTCACGCCAAGAAACTTTTACGCGCAGACCGCTCAACTCAGCTGCTTGGGCCGGACTGTTCGCAACCGCAGTGCTCATGCTTTTGCCCCTTCCTTAACCTGCTCCACGCCCTGGTCTTCGTGTTGCTCAACCTTTTCAACGGTGGCTTCCCGCAGCTTGGCTCTTTCTCTCCTGTAGCGGATAGCTTCAGATGCGGCAATCATCAACACGATCACAGCCTGGGTGATTTGGACAATGTCAACGGGAATGCCGGAGGACTGCATGAGCGCCCCACCGGCGTTCAGGGCTCCAAAAAGTAGGCCGGCAAAGAAAACACCCAGTGGCCTAGAACGCCCAAGTAGAGCCACGGTAATCGCGTCGAAACCAATGGTTCCCGCCATTGTCACAGTCAGCGCTTTTTCGGTGCCCAGAACGGGAGCTGTCGCCGCCAGTCCAGCCAGCGCCCCGGAAATCACCAGCGTCCACATGATCGTGGACTTCACGTTGATGCCTGCGGTGCGGGCCGCATCCTGGTTGGCGCCAGCAGCTCTAATTTCGAAGCCAAATGTTGACCGGTCAAGCAGCCACCACACCCCGATGGTTGCTAAAATCGCCAGGATTAAGGACAGGTTGACGCGTTCACCGGGGATCAAACGAGGCAAGACAGAACCTGGTGCCATTGGCTGGCTCTTGCCGGGAATACCGTCACCGTGGAACAGGTGCAGGTTCAACATTGCACCTAGGAATAGGAGGGCAATGGAGTTCAGCATGATCGTCACGATGACTTCGTTTGCCCCTGCCCGGGCCCGCAGCACACCCGGGATTGCTCCCCAAAGCGCCCCACCGATGATTGCTCCTACGACTGCCAGTGTCACGCCAATGACAACAGGGAGCTGAAAGTAGAACCCGATGAAGCCTCCCAGCAACCCGCCCATGATCAGCTGACCTTGGACACCGATGTTGAACAGGCCCGCGGTAAAAGACACGGCTACGGCCAAGCCGGCAATGATCAATGGTGTTGCTCTGGTGAGAGTCTCAGCTAGGGGATGCAGCATTCCCTGCAGCGTTGTTTTTTGCCAGTCAAAAACTGCGCCGCGGATCAGGGATGAAAAGAACGCTTGGAATGAGTTCGCAACAGCGCCAAAGAAGTCACCCGGGGCTGCAAAGAAATAGCCGGCCGTGCGCTGCACGTTCGGGTCGAAGATCGCCACAATCAACGCGCTAATTAGTAGCGCGGCGACAATTGCCACAGCCACCGTTCCTGCCGACGGACTGAACAGCGTGTCCAGGATCTTTCTGATCCACTGCTGGCTCTTATCCGGTCCCTCAACCGTTTCAAGTGTTGATGGTTCCGGATCCAAAATAGGGGGTCCACTGGTCACTTCGGATCCTCCTTGCTGTGGCGTGGCTTGACGCCGCCTGGCAGTTCTAAATCAATGTCAATGGGGTCTTCCCCATCCGGGTAGTCAATCTGGCCGGGGAAAGTGGTGGGGTCCTCGATGTTGCTGGCAACCGCTTCCTCATACGGAACACCCGCCATCATCAAACCCAGAACGTCCCTTGGAGTGTCCGGGGGAACAATGCCCACCACGCGGCCCCGATACATGACCGCAACCCGGTCCGCAAGCGCCACAACCTCATCCAGTTCTGTTGACACCACCAGGACGCCAGCACCGTTGTCGCGTTCTTCAATGATTCGTTTGTGTACGAATTCGACGGAGCCAACGTCCAGTCCCCTGGTGGGTTGTGCGGCAACCAGCGCCTTGATGGGCCGCGAAAGTTCGCGCGCCAAGATGGCCTTTTGTTGGTTTCCGCCCGACAGCGTTGAGATGGGGTCTTGGACCGACGTCAAACGCACGTCGAACTCTTTGGCTAGCTTCTTCGCGTTTTTGTCGATCACCGTGGGGTGCATGTTCACGCCCGTGGCAAACGGGGCCTTGTCGTACAGGTCCAGGATCATGTTTTCTGCGATGGAGAAAGTGGCGATCATTCCGTCTTTTGAGCGATCTTCGGGCACATACCCAAGTCCGCTGCCCAGGCGTTCTTTGATTGGCTGGGTGGCAACAGGCTTGTCATCAACCAGGATTTCCCCGGCGCTGGGGATGCGCAGCCCCAAGATTGCCTCACACAGTTCTGTTTGCCCGTTGCCTTGCACTCCGGCTATGCACAGGACTTCACCTTCGCGAACGTCCAGGCTCACTTTGTCCAAAAGGATTTGCCCGTCGTCAGCAACCAAAGAAACGTCTTTCAGTTGCAGCGCTGATTCGCCCACCTTTGCCTGGGTCTTTTCAACCTCTAGGTTTACGGGGCGCCCAACCATTAGTGATGCCAGGTCTTTTTCACTGTCGGTTGCCTTCGCTTCGCCCACAACTTTGCCGCGACGAATCACCGTGATCTTGTCGGCAATGGCGCGGATTTCACGTAGCTTGTGGGTGATGAAAACGATGGAGGTTCCGCTGTCGCGCAGCTGGCGCATGATTTCGATGAGCTCATCGGTTTCTTGGGGTGTGAGAACCGCGGTGGGCTCATCCAAGATCAAAACCTTCGCGTCACGCGACATTGCTTTAATGATTTCTACGCGCTGCTGGGCTCCAACAGGAAGGTCTTCAATCAGCGCGTTTGGATCTAAGTCAAAACCAAATTTCTTTGAAAGTTCGCGCACCCTGGCATCTGCTTGCTTCTTGTTGATTACACCCATCGTTTCGGGTTCGTACCCTAGGGAAACCGACTCCGCGACGGTGAACACTGGTACCAGCATGAAATGCTGATGAACCATGCCGATGCCTGCAGCTACCGCGTCACCGGGCCCGCTGAAGTGAACCGGCTTGTCGTCAATTAGGATTTCGCCTGCGTCTGGCTGATACAGGCCGTAAAGGACGTTCATCAGCGTTGATTTGCCCGCGCCATTTTCTCCAAGAAGCGCGTGGATTTCACCGGGTTCGACAGTGAGGGTGATGTCGTCGTTGGCTACTAGGGAACCAAAAACTTTCGTGATTCCTTTTAGTTCTAGTTTCACATGGTGTCCTTCGTGAGCGGAATGCTGCGCTGCGTTCCCGGAACTCTCATTCTAGGGGGACGAGGACCTCGGTCGCAGCAAAAACTACTAACCATCAGGGGTTTGGGACTGTCTTTGCACTGCTGTTAAGACCAGTTTGGGGGAGCACCGTAACTGGCGCTCCCCCAAACCCTTATGCAAGTGCTACTAACCCGACCTTAGGAGGGGGTGTTAACGCTTTCTACAACGATGCTGCCGTCGATGATTCCTTCACGCAGCGCCTCAATTTCGGCATCCAGGTCCGCTGGGACCTTGTCAGCCCAGTCGTGCCAAGGAGCAATGCCCACGCCACCGTTGGCGAGCGTGCCAACGTAGGCTTCTGAGGTCCAGTTGTCGTCAACAACTGACTGCACGGTGTCGAACACGGCCGCAGAAATCTGCTTCATCACGGAGGTGAAGATCACTTCAGCGGATGAGGGTTCGGTGAGTGCGCCATCAGCGTCAACCCAGACGATGCCTGTGCCAGGGGTGTCTTTGGCTGCAGCCAAAGAACCTAGACCCACGGGTCCGGCAACCGGCATGACGATGTCGGCGCCCTGCTCAAACAGCTGGACCGTGAATTCGCGGCCCTTCTGCTGGTTTTCGAAGTCACCAACGGACATACCGGTTTGGTTTGCCTTGTCCCAGCCAAGGAGCTTCACGTCCGCACCCTTGTCTTCGTTGTACTTGTCAATCCCGTCGCTGTAACCGTCAGCGAACACTGCGGTTGAGGGGAGCTGCATACCCAGGTAGGTTCCAACAGCGCCAGTTTCGGACACGGCTGCTGAAGCGTAGCCTGCAAGGTAAGCAGCTTCCGCTGTGTTGAACAGCAGCGCTTTCGTGTTGTCTAGGTCAGAGTCGCCAATAGTTGAGTCAACCAGAGCAAATTTGACATCCGGGTGTTCCGCTGCGGCTTCAGCCATAGCGGCGTCCATCAGGAAGCCAACGCCAATGATGACGTCGCAGTTTTCCGCGATCATGTTGTTGATGTTTGGCGTGAAGTCGGTGTCGTCCTTAGACTCTGCCGTCTTGATCGTGACGCCAAGTTCCTTTTCAGCGGCGACTAGACCGTCGTGACCGCTTTGGTTGAAGGACTTGTCGTCAAAACCGCCGGAGTCTGAAATCATGCAGGCAATGACGTCAGAGCTGCCCGGTGCTGCGGCATCGCCCGAGTCCTTGTCTCCCT
>CAYFNQ010000003.1:0-9203 GCA_964344535.1 uncultured Actinomyces sp. | reverse complement strand
GCAATGACGTCAGAGCTGCCCGGTGCTGCGGCATCGCCCGAGTCCTTGTCTCCCTCACTGTCAGTGCCTGGGGCCTGCCCGCAAGCTGCCAGTGTCAGTGCGACTGCGGCGAAAAGTCCGCCAAAACGCAAAGTTTTCTTCAAAGTTCCTCCTGAACCATAGAAATTCGCGAGCCTCCACGTACCCGACAACCCAATACCGGAGCCCGGTACTGGATAGCTTCAATGCTCGCTGTAAAAGCAGCCTAGCCGCGGGTGCTCGCAGCCAAAAGAGCTTGGCGCCCCGAAGCCTTTTTCGCAATGATCCTGTTACCAAGTGGCATCACTGCAATGAGTTCGACTACAGGTACTGCCTAAACCCTCTCGATTCCAGGCTGTCCACACCTTCGCGTACCTTTTGGGCCTGGTCTTTAGTCGTCACCAAAAGTGCGTCCGGGGTGTCGATAACAACTGCGTCGGGCATCCCAATGACAACGACTGCTTTGTCAGCAGGGGCACGCACCAAAGCGCCCGGGGAGTCTATGACCACATGTTGGCCCGCAGGGTCCGGTGGTGTTTCCGTTTCTGCCAGTGCCTTGAAGTCACCTAGATCAGTCCACCCGGACCCTTCCAGGGCACTTACTGCCACCCGGCCCTCATCCGCCAGCGGTTCGGCTATCGCATAGTCGAAGGAGATTCGTTGTAGCGTGGGCCAAACCTGGGAAAGAACCTGCTGTTGCTCCAGAAGATTCCAGGAGCTAACAATCTGGGTCAGCCCCCGGTCCATAGCCTCAACGTTGCTACCCAGCCCTTTTTGCAAAGTGTCCACGGTCATCACGAACATCCCTGCATTCCACAGGTAGCCCTCTTCGACGTACTGCTGCGCAGCCTCAAACCCGGGTTTTTCCACGAATCGCTTCACTAGAAACGCTCCGGGAGCAACCTGATCTCCCGTCGGATCGATGTAGCCAAACGCGGTCGAGGGCTCGGTTGGGCGCACACCCAGCGTCGCCAAGTATCCGGCTTCTGCGGCACCGATGGCGTCTTGCACGGCCTCATAAAAAGGAGCCAAGTTCGGGATGGCATGGTCCGCTGGGAATGCCCCCACCACGGCAGCTGGACCATATTTGCGACCCAGCAGGTAGGTGCCCAACCCGATTGCAGCCATTGAGTCCCGCGCTGACGGTTCAGCGACCACAGAAACGGGAAGTCCGACCGGGAGTTTCTTGGAGTCCACAGCCTCTTGAAGTTGAGCTTGGACAGTCGCAAGGTGGCGAATGCCCGTCACGACCGTGATCGACTCAGAAAAGGGCGCCAAACGAAACACAGTTTCTTGGAGCAAGGAGTACCCGGTACCCAGCATGTCCAACAAGAACTTTGGCTTTCCTTGGCGGGAGACGGGCCAAAGTCTGGCGCCAGGGCCCCCGGCAGGAATCAGTGCGTGCAGTTTTTTCACGTTTCCTCCTACCGGGAACCCTACCTAAGTCCTAGATAAAGCGGACTAAAGCGCCGAAAGGCAAGGAGCCAAAGACTAGGCGTCTTCTGCTGCCTCTTCCACAGCTGCTTCAACGGCTTCTTCAGCTTCAGTCTCCACTTCCTGAATCTCCACAATCTCCTGGACGGAAACAATGTCGCGGTCTGCGTCCACATCCGTGGTCACGCCCTCTGGGAACACAAGGTCCTCGACACGGATGATGGCGCCGTCTTCAAGGCCCTCCACGTTTACTTCAAGCGATTCCGGAATGGAGATAGCCGGTGCAGAAATGAGCAGTGAGAACTCTTCCTGCTGCACCTGGGTTCCGGGAGCCGGTTCGCCAACCAGCAGGATGGGCACCTCAACCTCAACCTTTTCGTCAGCGCGCACAACCAGCAGGTCAACGTGCAAAATGTCGCGTCGCACAGGGTGACGCTGGATGGCCTTCACAAGAGCCAACTGCTTCTTCGTTCCGTAGTCCACGTTGAGGACAGCGTTCGCATTGTCTTTCACGATCAGGAACAGGTCGTGTCCTGGCAGATCCAAGTGGACGGGGTCGTTCCCGTGTCCGTAAAGAACGGCGGGGACTTTACCTTCACGCCTTGCCCGGCGCGCGGGGCCCTTGCCCAGTTCAGTGCGTTCTTCGCCGCTAATTGAAAGTTCTACAGCTGCCATTGGTTTCCTTTCCACTTACTGCTCCGGACGGTCGCATAAGCGAAAACCAACCACGTCGATCACGGAAAGTTCCTACAAAACTTTTCCCTCGCCGGGGCAACACGACAAGAAGCCTACCCGCCAAAACTGAAGCCAGGTGCCAAGAAGGTGGAGCGGTTGGTCACGCCAGTACCCGGGATTTGCTGCTCTACGCTTCCCCGTCAAACATTGAAGTAACGGACCCGTCCTCAAACACCTCATGGATACCGCGGGCCAGAAGCGGCGCTATGGGGAGGACTGTCAAAGCGGGAAAGCGCTGTTCTTCGGTAATTGGCAGCGTGTCTGTAACGACAACCTGTGTAGCTCCGCATCCTTCCAAACGTTCCGGAGCCGGGTCGGACAGCACGGCATGCGTGGCAGCGACCAGGACGCTCTTAGCTCCCTCTTTCAGGAGCACGCGAACCGCTTCAGCGATGGTTCCACCCGTATCGATGAGGTCATCGGTAATGACGCAGTCACGTCCGGCGACCTCACCCACAACACGATTTGCCACGGCAACATTTGGTCGGCTGGTGTCACGCGTCTTGTGGACGAAAGCAAGAGGGCAGTTCCCGAGCTTCGCCGACCACTTTTCCGCCACCCGGATACGCCCAGCATCTGGTGAGACCACTACGACGTTGTCCAAGTCAACACGTGTCTTCACGTAGTCAACCAGCACCGGCATGGCCCACAGGTGATCCACGGGTCCGTCGAAGAATCCCTGCAGCTGCGCTGCGTGAAGATCCACGCTCATGATTCGGTCGGCGCCCGCTGTCCGGTACAGGTCAGCAACTAGGCGCGAGGACACTGGTTCGCGGCCCTTGTGCTTCTTGTCCTGCCTGGCATAGGGGTAGAAGGGCACGACCGCAGTGATCCTTTTAGCCGAGGCACGCTTGGCTGCGTCGATCATGATCAACTGTTCCATCAGCCATTTATTAGTGGGGGCTGATACAGACTGAAGCAAGAACACGTCCGCGCCACGAACCGATTCGTTGAACCTGAAGTAGATCTCCCCGTTCGCAAAATCGTAGGCGGTCGTGGACATTACTTGGAGTCCAAGTTCATCTCCCACGTCTTGCGCCAGCTTCGGATAGGCGCGGCCACTGGCAAGAACCAGCCGTTTGTCAACGCCGGAAACTATTCCGCTCACGGTAGAGCCCTTTCGGTCAGCCAGATCCACTGGCTCCAAACCAACGCCCCAACCCTATCCGGATTTCGCCCCGACCTGTTGCGACGGGAAAATTTCGGGCCAACGGATGTGCCCGCAAGGATGCGGAAAGTTCAATAAGCTCCGCCGCATGGACTCGAACCACGACTAAGGGCACCAAAAACCCCTGTGCTGCCATTACACCACGGCGGAAAAGCTCGGTAAAAGCTCAGCAATTGTGCCACAACCGTTCACAGAAAAGGAAGTGGGAAGCGTGTCTCACATCCTCGGTAAACTCAGCTGGCAACCGATTTTCAAAAAGCCCGGTGAAAGTAAGGGAGACCTGGCGTGGCAGAACACCTGTTGGGCGGGCAGCACCTGACGCTTAGCTACCCCACCAAAACCGTCTTAGATGATGTGACGGTCGGGGTCAGTGCCGGTGAGCGAATTGGGGTTGTGGGCCGCAACGGCCAAGGCAAAACCTCTCTTCTGAGCCTTTTGCTGGGGCGCACCGACCCTCATGGTGGCACCGTCACCAATAGGCGTGGCCTAACCGTAGGAATGCTGACCCAGACAGACTCGTTAGATCCCAACTCAACCGTCATCGACGCAATTACCGGCGGCGTTCCAGAGCACGAATGGGCGGGCAACCCGAAAATCCGCGACATCCTGGCGGGGTTACTCACCACCGTGGAGCATGACGCAAAGATTGGGCAGCTAAGTGGTGGGCAGCGAAGAAGAGTGGCGCTAGCCCAACTGCTAACCGGCGACTGGGACGTACTGGGCTTGGACGAACCAACGAACCACCTAGACCTTGAGGGCGTGGCCTGGCTTGCCGACCACCTGAAGACACGATGGGCCAAGAATCAAGGTGCTCTTTTACTGGTCACTCATGATCGCTGGTTCCTGGACTCCGTCACCGAAGCAACCTGGGAAGTTCACGACCGGGAAGTTGAGTTTTTTGAGGGGGGCTATGCCGCCTACGTCTTGGCCCGCGTTGAACGTGACCGGCTGGCAGCTAAGGCCCAGTCGAAGCGAAGAAACCTGCTGCGAAAAGAATTGGCGTGGCTACGTCGCGGCGCTCCCGCACGGACTTCAAAACCAAAGTTCCGTCTTGACGCGGCAGCTGAGCTCATCTCGTCAGAACCTGAGCCACGCAACTCGCTGCAGCTATCGCAAGCCGCGGTTGCCCGGACTGGGAAGCGCGTTGTCGATCTGGAAAACGTTAGCGCGGGGTACGGCGACACCACCGTCTTGGACTCGGTGACGTGGAGGATTGCCCCCGGCTCCCGCGTCGGAATCCTAGGGGCAAACGGATCCGGAAAATCGACGCTCCTAAAGGTTGTCTCCGGCGAACTCAAACCACAAAGTGGCACCGTGCGCCGTGGCAAAACAATCAAAGTCGGCGTTGTTGACCAAACCTTCTCCCAATTGAAGGAGATCGGCGACGACCGGGTTCGTGATGTACTAGCACGCACCAAAACGACGTTTGTTGTGGATGGAAAAGACGTCACACCGGCAAAACTGTTGGAACGACTGGGCTTTGAAAGCCAATACCTTAACGCTCGAGTCTTCGAGCTTTCAGGCGGGCAAAAGAAACGACTGCAAATTCTTCTTGCCCTATTGGAAGAACCGAACCTGTTGATTTTGGACGAACCGACCAACGACTTAGACACCGACATGCTGACAGCCTTAGAAGACCTGTTGGACTCTTGGCCTGGAACGCTCTTGGTCGTCAGCCACGACCGGTATCTCCTAGAGCGGGTGACAGATTCGCAATACGCAGTAGTGGATGGCTCCCTGCGGCACCTGCCTGGCGGGGTCGACGAATACCTGTCACTTCGTAGAGCCGCCGCCTCCCAAGCGGAAACTGTAGGATCACCGGCGGGGGCTGAAGACACTTCCCAAGGAAAGGCAAGCTCCGGAAAGACCCGGCACACCGCCAGCAAACAGCTGGCTTCACTTGAACGCCAAATCGCCAAACTTGGCGAAAAAGAGGCGGCAACCCACCGGGAACTAGCAGCACTGGACCAAAGCGACTTTACAAGTCTGGCGGGCCTTGGCGCTGAACTAAAAGCCTTGGAACAGCAAAAGGCAGCGCTAGAGGAACAGTGGCTGGAAACGTCACTGCTGCTTGATTAGCTGCGCATTCGTGCCCGGTTTTTGAAATTGCTTGCCCTGAAGTGCCAGGGGGCCGTTAGTATTTCGGCATGGAAGAAGAAGTTCTGGAGTCAGCTTATTCCGTTGTCGCAGGCGGATTCGAAATGCTGGGCGCCGCCGCAATGGTGGTCGGATTCATCGTTGCTTTCGTGCTTGCGGCTAGAGCCCTCAGTAAGGGTAAGGGTGGCCTAGCAGCGTTCAAGGTACTGCGCGTGACCGTTGGTAGCGCCATTCTCTTAGGGTTGGAAATCCTAGTTGCCGCCGACCTGTTGCGTACCATTACCTCCAAGCCGTCCATTGATGAAGCAGTGATCCTTGGGCTGATCGTCATCATCCGAACCATCTTGTCGATGTCAATCCAAATTGAGATTGAAGGGGTCCTTCCGTGGAATCGGGCCCTGGTCACCAGCGGTGGTCAGCTGCTTTCCCAGGTGGTGAAACAGGAGCTGTCAGATCAGCAGGAAGCTCTAAAAGACAAGGCCGAACAGGGCGCAGACGAAAAGCCGGCCGCTACCGTTCAGAAGTAGCACTAGGCGTCGGCCCCCACAAAGGCCTGCGCCCAACTGGGTAGCGCACGCTCAAGTGAAGCTCCGCAAGTGGGCCCCCAAACGACCGCTGTTGACCGAACACCTGGGAGCTTGAGCTCATCAAATTTCGCTGCCAGCTCCCGTGCGCTAGCCTCATCTTTCGCCAGTGCCGCCACGGTCGGGCCGGCACCAGACATAACCCAACCCTGGGCTCCTAGGTCCTGGAGACCCTCTCCCACTTCAGCTAATTCGGGGCGCAAAGAAAATGCTGCGTCCTGCAACTGGTTATCTAAGGTTGCCAGGACGGCGGGGATGCTGGGTGTGGCTAGGGCTTGGCGCTGCTCGTTAGAAACCTCAGGCGTTGTGAGGCTTCCCGGCGTGATGTCGTCAAAGCGTGAAAAGACCTTGGCGGTGGAAAGTCCCTGGTCAAAAAAGACTAGGACCCACCACTGGCTGCGCGGCTCCACGTTCCTGGTCCCATCAAAGATTGGTTCTAGGACGTCTCCCCTACCGGTGCCGTAGCTGATGCCTCCCATCAGGGATGCTGGGACGTCTGCCCCAAGGCGCGCGCCTACCTTGAGTAGCTCATCGAAAGGTAGTCGAAGTCCCAACATCTGGTTTACGGCCATGAGGGTGGCGGCAGCATCTGCGCTGCCGCCTGCCATGCCTCCTGCTACCGGGACAGTCTTGTGGACTGTCAAAGAAACAGAAGAGCCAGCTCCCAGTGCTTTGGCTGCCAGCATTGCCAGATTGGTGGCGGGGTCCTCTTTCGCAAATTGCTTTGTGAGTCTTTCGGAGGGCACCCAGCTCCCCAAGCCGTCCGTGTCGTAGACGACTGTGCGGACCACGGGGTTCGCTCCCATCGCGCGCCGGGAGCGTCGGGCGACAACATATTCTCTGGGGCTCAGCGCGTAAAAGATGCTTGCCAAGGCGTGGTAACCGTCCGGCTTTTGTGCGCCGACGCGCAGCGCCAGATTCAGCTTCGAAGGTGCTGAGGCAATAGTCATTGGGTCTGCCCTTCTTTAGTGGCCGCCTTGCCAAGCGTCTTAGCCAAGGCTACAAACTCTTCAATCCCCAGTTGTTCTGGCCGTGCTGCCGGGTCCACTCCAGCTTCTTCAAAAATCGCAGCGGTGTAATCTCCCAGGAGTGGCTTAAGCGATGTTCGTAGCATCTTGCGTCGCTGGGAGAAAGCCGCATCGACAAGTTCGAAGGTCGTGTCACGAAGGGAAGTGTCTTCTGAGACCGGGTTTACAGACACTTCGACAAGGGCTGAGTCAACGTTAGGTTTTGGCCAAAACACATTGGGACCAATGGTTCCCGCGTAACGGGCTTTCCCATACCAAGCCAGCTTCACCGAAGGGGCGCCATACACACGACTTCCTGCCGCGGCCGCCAGTCTGTCGGCTACCTCTTTTTGCACCATCACCACTACTTTTTTGAGCGAGGGAAAAAGTGCTAGGGCTCGAAACAGGACCGGTACAGAAACGTTGTAGGGCAGGTTTGCCACTAGGGCTTGGGGCTGCCCCACTAACGTCGCGGGAACCTCTAAGGCGTCCGCGTGCACCACGCTGAGCCGACTGGCCCCTATTTCCCCAGCGAACTCTTGGGCAGTCTGCGGCAGCCGCGTGGCAAGTCTGCGGTCAATTTCTACGGCTGTGACAGTGGCTCCAGCTTCAAGCAAGGCCAGAGTGAGCGAGCCAAGGCCGGGTCCAATCTCCAAGACCTGTTCGCCCGGAGAAACCTCAGCCAAAGTTGTGATCTTCCTCACAGTTCCAGCATCGTGGACGAAGTTCTGCCCCAGCTTTTTGGTGGGAGTCACGTCCAGCTCCTCCGCCAACTCACGCACCTGAACCGGACCCAGTAACCGCACAAAAGCAAGTGGTGGCGTAGTCAAAATGTCTCCAACCTAAGCGTTTCACCCAGCAGTCTAACCCCCAATACAGCCCACCCCGGAGAGCGCCCGGCGCCCAAAAAGCTACCCCCTATATCCGCGACGCAAATATCGACCCCTAATTACCACTTGCCCTTCATAAGTTCGTTTGGTTTACTAATAGCAGTTTCTTCAGGAGGGCAAAGATGCAGATGAACGGCTCAGCATTCTCACGCACAGCGCGTGGGAAGCGTGGTGCCCGCGCACTGCCCAGCGATGCCCGCGATCACAACAGAGCTCTAGCGCTACGCGTGCTCTACCACGAAGGTCCCATGTCCAGGGCGCAGCTGTCGCGCGAAACCGGCTTGGCGAAAGTGACCATCTCAGACATGATCACGCGCCTACTTGAAGCGGGCTACGTGGAAGAACTGGGACTGCAAGAAGTCTCTGGACCAGGCAAGCCCGCAACACTCGTCGACCTAGCCCGCGACAAGCACCCGATCATTGGCATTGACCTTTCAGACCACACCAACTTCGTTGGTGCCGTTCTGGACCTCGATGCAAACACTGTCGAACGGCTGGAGATCCCCCGCAACGGTGCGGTTGGCGAACAGGCTATTGAGCTGGTCGGCTCCCTGATCGAAGCGCTAATTGAAAAAACTGACCGGCCCATCTTGGGCATCGGAGTTGGAACTCCGGGCATCGTGTCTCGCGATGGCACAGTCAAACTGGCTCAGAATCTGCGCTGGTACGGCGTTGACCTACAGACTCGCATCCAAGAACGCTTCGACCTTCCAACTGTGGTCGGAAACGACGCAAACCTAGCCACGTTGGCTGAGTCCATGTACGGGGACGCCAGCGACAACTTTGCCCTAGTGCGAATTGGACACGGTATTGGTGCCGGGTTCATGATCGACGGCCAAGTTGCACAGGGCGCAAACGACGCTGTTGGAGAAATCGGCGTCGTCATGCTGGGCACCCCAGAGGGCCTGGACTCCAGTTACGACCCCAACTACACCCTGGAAGGCAGGCTATCCGCGCCTGTCCTGGAACGGGAATTAGCCGGCAAAGATGAAGAAGAAAAGGAGCAGATCCTAAGCGTTGCTGCCTCTCTTCTAGGCATCTCACTGGCACCGCTAATTGCGGCTCTAGATCTTTCCGAAGTAGTCCTTGCAGGACCTTCGGAAGTTGTCAGCGCAAAGCTGGCAGAAGAAACCAAGCAAACCGTGCTTGGCCGGGTTTTGCCCGGAACCCATGAAGACCTCCTGGTTCGAGTGGCTAAAAAGAGCGACGAAATCGTCCTTCAAGGCTGTGCGGCCCAGGTGTTATCCACGCTACTTGGCGTCTCCCGAAG
>CAYFNQ010000002.1:92610-97206 GCA_964344535.1 uncultured Actinomyces sp. | reverse complement strand
CAGTTGGTTAGCGCGCCGCCCTGTCACGGCGGAGGTCGCGGGTTCGAGTCCCGTCAGGGTCGCAAAAGTCGGTCTCTT
Organism: uncultured Actinomyces sp.; assembly: GCA_964344535.1. Lineage (GTDB taxonomy): Bacteria > Actinomycetota > Actinomycetes > Actinomycetales > Actinomycetaceae > Scrofimicrobium. Next base: position 97,128 of record CAYFNQ010000002.1, on the reverse strand, counting down.
AGGGCCGACTTTTGGCTCTGTAGCTCAGTTGGTAGAGCGTTCGACTGAAAATCGAAAGGTCACGGGATCGACGCCCGTCGGAGCCACAGACAACCCTCGCAAATGCGGGGGTTTTTCTGTTTCTAGGACCGGTGGGCGCGCCCCTTTTCGCTGCCTGCGGCTGCCCAGATCGAGGATCTCTGCCAAAAACCGCACTTAAAAGCTGGTTGCCCGGCTCAACAGCTCGATTTCACGGGCGGTAGAAAGTGGTTAGGAGCACTTTATGAGGACTTCCATAAACTTCTCTAAGTCAGCTTCGGAGGCCGATCCCTCTTCAATCGCAGCCTCCAATTCGACGAACTCGTCGTACGTATAGGCATCTTTGACGGCAAGGAAGCAGCGACTGCACTGTTCGGATGTCGCCCCGGGCTGAGCTTCACAAGATTCGATGAAGTTGGTGCGAACCTGCGCCGGCCATTCGTCCGCCGCTTCCGAGCACCCCAAGAGGGACCCCGCGACACCAACAGAGATAATGAGTGCCGCTGAACGGCCGAAAGAACGCAAACGCATGGCCCAACCCTAAGGGCTAAACGCCTAGCCGCGTAGGACTGTTTGCCCTGATCTGACCATCTTTACCTTGCTGGCAGGGGCGCTTCGGCGACCGAGGCACAGTTCAGGCGGAGGTGCGGGCCAGCTCCAGGTCGTGGCTGCACATAGCTTGGACAACTTCCTCGAAAGAAACCGTCGGTGCCCACCCCAACTCCCGCCTAATCTTTGCGGAATTGCCAACCAGAAGTGCTGGGTCTGCGGGGCGAAAGAACTTCGGGTCGACGCGCACGTGTTTCTCCCAATCCTGGATGCCTACCGCGTCAAAGGCTGCTTGGACAAAGTCTTGCACCGTGTGTCCAGCTCCGGTCGCTACGACGTATTCCGCGCCCTGGTCCCCAGATAAGAGGTGGTCGGCCGCCAGCTGCATGGCCGCCACGTAGTCGGGCGCCCACCCCCAGTCGCGTACGGCAGCCATGTTGCCTAAGGCAAGTTCGCCAGAGCCATCAACTGCAATGCGCGCGGCAGCTTGTGTGATCTTGCGGGTGACGAAACTTGGGGGCCGCAAGGGTGACTCGTGTGCATACAAGATCAAAGTGGTGAGCGGCAAACCCTTGGCTCGGTAGGCCTGCCCCATACTCTGCGCATACGCTTTTGCCGCGCCATAGGGGGAAACAGGAGCTAGCGGTGTGTCCTCGGTCTGCGGAGTTGTTTCAGGGGAGCCGAAGACTTCCGCACTAGATGCCTGGACGACGGCAACGCGTTTGCCCGTTTCTTCCCGCAACCGCCAGGCTGCCTCAAAAACATCGACTGCCCCCTGGCCACTGACCCGACCAGTTAGTCCCGGTTCCTCCCACGAAAACCCAACTGAGCTGATACCACCCAGGTTGTAAATGACGTCCGGCTGGATTTGCCGTATCAGGCTAGGAACAGAGTGCCCATCCCCTAAGTCGCCGTAATGGGCAACGATGCCCTGAGGCGTGGGCTGGGCATCCGCAGTTCCCGTACCAGCGCCCTTTTGGAACAGGCCGTGAACCTTTTGACCACGGGCCAACAAGTCTTGGGTCAACAGGGTTCCGTCCTGCCCGCCAGCCCCAGTGATGAAGGCGACCGTCACTGGTCAGCCCAGGTTTGCACGCTGGCGCTCTAGGTCGGCGTCCACCATCATGTCCACCAGTTCGTTGAAGTTGACCTTTGGTTCCCAGCCCAGCTCTTTCTTCGCTTTGCTGGCGTCCCCGATCAGCATTTCCACTTCAGCAGGTCGCATGAACCTAGGGTCCTGGCGCACCAACGGTTCCCAATCGTCGATTCCGACCCGGGCAAACGCTGCATTCACGAAGTCCCTCACCGAGTGAGTTTTTCCTGTGGCCACCACGTACTCACTACCTTCGGGTTGCTGCAGCATCCGCCACATTGCATCCACGTAGTCCCCGGCGAAACCCCAGTCGCGCTTGGCGTCCATGTTCCCCAAAGTAAGGGTGTCCTGCAGCCCCAAAGCAATCCTGGCAACAGCCGTAGAAATCTTGCGGGTAACGAACTCATCGCCACGCAGCGGAGACTCATGGTTGAACAAGATACCGCTGGACGCGTGCAGCCCGTACGACTCCCGGTAGTTGATGGTCATGTAGTGTCCGAACGTCTTCGACACACCGTAGGGTGACCGCGGCCAGAGCAGCGTTGTTTCCTTTTGTGGAACCTCTTGGACCTTCCCAAACATCTCCGACGTGGAAGCCTGGTAGAAACGCACCTTTTCAATGTCGTCTCCAGCCCACATCCGCGTGGCCTCAAGAAGATTCAACACACCCATGCCGGTCGTGTCAGCGGTGACAATCGGGTTTTCCCAGGAGTACGCCACGAATGAGATTGCACCCAGGTTGTAGATTTCGTCTGGGTTCGCCACGTTCAGTGCACGCATCAACCCCGGCATATCCGTAAGGTCACCCTCAACAAGGTTCACCTCCGGGACCAATTCCTTCACCAGCGGCAACTTGGGGTTGTTTTGGCCGCGGATCAGTCCGTAGACGTCATACCCCTTATCAAGAAGCAGTCGGGACAAATACAGGCCATCTTGACCGGTCACACCGGTTACTAATGCAGCAGGCATGAAACCTCTATTCCTTGATTACTTAGGGCTTGGGCCATCGAAGGTAGGGCCATCGGAGGCGGGGGTGTCGGGGCTCAAGCTCTTCGGGTTGGAGCCCTCATAAACTTCAAGGATCTGGTTGACAATGCGGGGTGCCGCAAAGTTCTTCACGTGGTTTTGCTGCCAGTCGTGAACGCGGTCAGCAAACTCTTGATCCGTCAGCGCGCGGGTTATGAGGTTAGCGAACCGACGCGTGTCCGTCGGGTTGACAAGGACATCCTGGTTATCGGCGAACGTTGAGCGGTAGCCGGGATTATCGCCGGCAAACACGACTCCAGCACCAGCGGCGCAGGCTTCCACTAGAACGATTCCAAAACTCTCCCCGCCGATGGAAGGGAAAGCGACAACGTCGGCGCTGGCCAACAGCGGTGCTTTTTCATCCTCGTCAATAAATCCAAGGAACTTGGTGGGCGTTCGCAAACCGGCAGCCTGTTGTTCCAGTTGCTCGCGCAAAGGCCCGTCGCCTGCGACGATCAGCTCCACCTCATCCGGACCGGGAAAAGCGGGGTCCGTTTCAGCTTGTGCGACGGCGTCCAAAAGTAAATCCAAACGCTTGCGGTCAACAAGTCGGCCTAAGAACAGGATCCGTTTCGGCTTAGCGTCACCGTTTTCTTCCTGTCCGGCCGCGGCTTTTGCAGCTTCTTGGAACTCTTCAAGTTCTACAGGGCTGGGGATGATCTGCGTTTTTGCACCGTAAGCCTCTTTTGCTAGTTGCGCTGCCACTGGTGACAGCGCAATGTGGGAGTCGATGCGGCGCAGTGGCCGTCTTGTGAGGAGACCCAAAGCCTTATTGCCCAGTTGCGCAATTTTGGATCCAGGAGCAATCAGGAAGGTGGAAACGATCCGGGTCTCAGCCGGCGCCTGGGAGATGACCCGTCCCGCCATGAGCGGGGAGAAAGGTGCTTGGACATGGAGGACATCGAAGTCCATTTCATCCAAGAGGCGCCTAATTTCTTTACCGTTGGCCAGCGCTGGCATGCGCATAATGTTGCGGTTGAACTTGACCTGCATGTTCTTTGACAGGCTGTGCACGTTCGCGATATCCGTGCGTTTTGTGTCACCAACTAGGTAGTGGACATCGTGTCCCTGCTTGGTGAGCTCACGACCCAGCATCAAAATGTATTGCTGGACCCCGTCAGGAAAATCTAACGAGTCATCAAACACAAACCCAATTCGCAACTTCGCCTCACAACCGTCCCATGACCGGCCTAAGCATACGGGCGGATAAGAGTCGGCGCCAAACATCCAGCTGGGGCCCCTATAGGACGACCTGTTCTTGCCCGGCGGACGCCGTCCACGCAACACCAGTCCAGCCACCGCGGGCATAGTTCGCAATCAGAGGTAGTAGTCCTTATGGTCGCGCCACTGGTCAGCTATTTCTAAAGCGCGTTCCATGTCGTCAACCAAATGCAGGTTCTGATCCGGGTTTTCAAGCAGGCCAACACGCTTTGTTAGGTTCACGTACTGCTCTGGTAGTCCCTTGATGATTACGACCTTGCCGCGTTCATCCAACCGTTTCGCCAAGTCAGAAAGTGCCTTCGCTCCCGTCGCGTCCATGACGCCCACACGCGACAACCGCAGGATCACAACATCGACCCCAGAAAGATCCTCAATCTCCGATTCGATGCGGTCGGACACCCCAAAGAACATGGAGCCATCCATACGGAAAACTGCAACCCCATCCGCCTCTGTGTCGCGTTCGCGGTAGACGCCTGCGTGATTGGCGAAGTGACGCAGCATGAGGATGCCCGCAGCCGCCACCCCAACGGCGATCGCCCAAATCAAGTCAAACCCAATGGTGATGGTAGCTGTGACCACAAAAACCAGAGCGTCAGAGCGAGTTGAGCTCA
>CAYFNQ010000002.1:61777-92510 GCA_964344535.1 uncultured Actinomyces sp. | reverse complement strand
GCCGGAACCTGCTGCATGAAGATCACCACGGCAATACCCAAGGTGAAACCCTCAATGACCGGCCACGGGATCAAAGAAATGACCCGACCAAAGCCGAACACGCCGGCCGCCAAAACTAAGAGCCCAGCCATGAGCGATAAAAGCGGAAGGACACCCACCCCGTGAGCGGCAACTAGCGGGGCGATAACAACGACCATGGCTCCCGTAGGGCCCGAAACTTGAACGCTAGAACCCCCAAAAATGGCGGCCACCAGTCCCGCCACGATTGCTGTCACCAGCCCGGCAGCAGCCCCCACCCCCGAAGACACACCAAAAGCTAAGGCCAGGGGCAGTGCCACCACGCCGACAGTGACTCCAGCGACCACGTCGCCCCGCCAATACCTGCGCATGCGCCGCCCGTCAGAAGGGCGAGGAAGTAGACCTCTTAGATGTGCAAGTAAAGACGGCAATAGGGTCCTTTCAGTTAGACCTCAGGCGGCGCAATAGGCAACGCAAGTTATCAGGCTGCGCATCGGGGTCCTCTGGATGCCATTGAACCGCAGCGACTGGCGCGGAAACATGTTCCAGGGCCTCAATTGTACCGTCATCAGCACGGGCGACCACCACCAGGTCTTCTCCCAGCTGATCAACAGCTTGATGGTGTGCGCTGTGCACTAGAAGCCGCAGCCCACCGTCATGACCTGAAGGGGCGCCCGCTGAACAAACGGAAAGCACACCGGCCAGCTGAGAATCCGAATCGACGGTCACCATGTGCTGGCAAAACTTAAAGTCAGAAAGCAGATCCTTCGGGTCGTGTCCCGGAACATCTCCAAGGTCCTGAATGAGGGTTCCACCTTGAGCCACATTCAAAAGCTGCAGTCCCCTACAAATCCCCAGCAGGGGTTTTTCCTGTTTGATGGCGGACCTAATTAGCCCGATCTGCGCTTCGTCAGACTTTGGAAAATGGTTCTCTTTACCCGGGTAGTCCGTGGGTCCACCGTAAAAAACGGGATCGATGTCGGGTCCACCCATGATGATCACGGCATCGGCGTCGTCCAATTTTCGCAAAGCGCCATCAACGCCATCCTCTTCCGCCCAGGACATGACTACGTCCCAATCAGGTTCAGCCTCTTTCAGGATTTGCCCTAAGAGGCGTTCGGTAAGGGCTATAGCCTGCGGGCCCTCGCCCCTATCAAAAGCCACGGCGGACACAAGCAGCGTTGGTTTTGTCTTCGTAGTCTCCACAAAAGACCCAGCTACCACCGGACGCTAGCGGCGGCAGGTCCTGTCTGCCACCGCTAGCGGTCCTTGCCTAAATTGAGTTCGCAGGCGTCTAGTCGACGTCGTCAGCCTGGGTTTGGTGGACCGTGCCGAACGCGTGGTGCGGGGGTCCGTAAATGGAGTACAGCTTCAAAGGCTCATCTCCAACGTTGATGATGTTGTGCCACACGCCGACGGGAACCAAAATCACCCAGTCGTCTTCAACCTCAGCTTCAAACGTGACCACATCTTCTTCAGGGCCCATCTGAACCAGGGCACGTCCCTGCTCCACCCTTAGGAACTGGTCTTCCTTCTCATGCTTTTCCAAGCCAACATCCCCGCCAACGGGAATGGACATGACTGTCATCTGTAGGTGTTTACCAGTCCAAATTGCGGTCCGGAACGTCTCATTTTCAAGGGTGGTGTCTTCAATGTTGACAACATAAGGGCCGGGACCGTTGTCTTTGAGTTCTGCCATAATCTTCTCCTTTGCAGACTTACGCTTAAATTTTGACACGAAAAATCTCAGAAAAACTAGGACTGGGCGCCAGTAGTTGTCTGCCCTGGAGTCTTCCGTCCCTCGACGAACAAAATGCCGGCCAAAACTGCGGTAACAAGTGCGGGTAGCAACAGCGTCCAACCTGTCGCCGCAACCGGTGTGCCGGAGGCAGACCCCTTACCCCAGCCGGCCAGAAGGGCTAGTGCCGCCCCAGCTAAAGCCCCTGCACTGAATCCAGCCAGCACACCCAGCAGCCGGAAACTCCACCTGCGTCCCTGCTCCTCACTTACGCCCCCACCGCGTCCCAACGCCACCCCGATATTGTTGAACACCCCTTGCAGCTCCGCCGTAATTGCCACGTTACTGAAGGGGTGTCCAGCTATCGACCGGAAAGTGTTGCCCTGAGCTCCAGCGACGAAAGCAATCACGACCGCAACACTGTGAGCCCCATAGATTCCGGTGGGAATCCACTCCAAACCCCACGCGACCGCAACGGCCGTCAAAATCATTGCGTGCGCAACCAGAATTGTCGGCTCAGGGAAGTGCCCGCGCCTTTCCGCAGCCGTCCTCACCAACGCACTCATCATGGCGCCCAAACCAAATGCCAACACTGAGCCTGCGACAAAGAGTCCACGTCCCCACGAGCCCGTAACTAGGTAGAGGGCGCTTGCGGCTAGGTTCCCGGTCTGGGACGTTGCGAAAGCCCCGGCGTTCATCAGGGCCCAAACGTTCAACCCGCCGGCAACAAAAGCCAAGGTCGCCACGAACACCGGCGCTTGAGCAACCTGTCTTGCGGCGTCAACCTGGTTTGACTGCTTGTTTTCTCCCATGATCCTCCGTCAAGAAATCAGCCTACGAGGTCCGCGCAGCTAAGGCTGCACTACCACGTGCTACCGCGCGTGCAGGCGCCTAACGATCAGTGCGCTGTGTTTGCCCATGAGTCGGGTGAGGATCACTGTTGCTGAAGAAGTTCCCTTCAGGCTCATGGATTTGCGGAACCTGTCAGGGTCTACATCAATGCCGCGTTTCAAAACCTCCAGCCGGCCAACGTCTCTTGCCCGCAAGTAGCTTTTCACTTGCTTCAGCGACACCACGTCCACAACCTCAAACGCGGTGGCGAAGATCGTGTGGTGTTCCTGGTCTCCGCTCAGGTAGGCAATACCCTCAGAGACGGGGGCTGCCTGAAGCTCTTTGCCAAGCGTGCCAAGTGCCCCGGAGCGAATCACGGCCCCATCCGGTTCGTATATGTAAGACCCCAAAGACCGCGGCGTCATGTACGTGACCGGTTCGTTTGCTACATCGCTGCCCTTTATTGCCCCCACTTTTTCTCCACGGATGACCAGGGCGTTTCGCCCAGGATTTTCAGCCACCAGCCCCAGCCAGATCCCTGCTTCAAGGACTTGACCGTCAACCGAGATCCACTGGGTCTCACTATTCGCAGGCAGCGCTTCGTATGGGATGCCCGGCGCAACCTTCACCCCAAGGCTGGGGATTTCTTCCCCCAAACCTAAAACGGTGGAAAGCGGGGGCGTGTAGTCATCCGGGTTGAACGTTCGACCCCGCGCGGTGCGGCGGGCCGGGTCAGCAAAAACTGCGTCAAAGGACGTTAGAGGCACAGTTAAAGAGTCCTCATTCAACACCGTCGCGTTGGGGTAGGGCTCCAGGTTGTAGGCAGCAAAAGCGGCTGTGTCAGGGTCAATTTCGCACGCCGTGACCGCCAGCCCCGCCTGGGCGAAAGCTAGCGCGTCGCCACCAATTCCGCAGGTGAGGTCCAAGAGGTTCGTAGCACCAGCTCTAACGAAGCGAGCCGCGTGGAGCTGTGCAATTTCAAAGCGGCTGGCCTGCTGCAGACCGGCGTCCGTGAGGAGCATGCGCTGCGCTTCTGAACCGAACTTTGCTTTTGCTTTTTCCCGCAACCTCAGCTGCGTGAGTACCTTGGAAACCAGCTCTGGTGAGTGACCTTCTCTACGCAGTTGCTCACTGAGCTTGAACGTTTGGGCCGGGTCATAATCTGGCAGCGACGCTAATAGCTCCTGCCCCGCGCTGGTTGTCAGATCCACCTCCACCTCCACCTGTTCTGCGTTTCTTCCAGGGCCCATCATCTTCTGCAGGTTCACCGCTACCGTAATTGGAAGTTAGAGAAGAGCTTAGAGTGGTCAAATGGCAAACACGCAGGAAACACAGTTAGTCCACATTGGAACTTCAGGCTGGAACTACAGGGAATGGCGCGGCAAGTTTTATCCAGCAGGCCTGCCTGCCGCCGATGAACTGGAATACACGGCCAACCAGTTCAACACCATTGAGATTAACAGTTCCTTTTACCGGCTAACTAACCCCAACACTTGGCGTAAGTGGGCGGGCGCTACACCGCCGGGCTTCCAATATGCGGTGAAGGGGTGGAAGGACATCACCCACAGGGCTCGCCTGAAAAATGCGGAGCAACCTCTAGCCACCTTCTTCAATTCGGGACCCCTCTTACTAGAGGACAGGCTGGGGCCCTTCCTTTGGCAGCTTCCCCCTTCCCTAAAGTTTGACCTGCAGGTGCTGCAAGACTTCCTGGCCCTGCTTCCCCAAACAATGGGCCAGGCAAGGGCCCTAGCTGCCACAGCGCCGCCGCCCCCTGCGGCGACAAGGGAACCAAAAGTCCTCTACCCTGCTTTGCCCGCAACACCTGACACCCAAGTTTTACGGCACGCTTTAGAGCCGCGATCAGAGGGCTGGGATAGCCCGGAAGCCCTAGAGCTCTTTGACCGCTACAACGTGGCACTGGTCCAATCCGACATTGCTGGGCGCTACCCCACGTATCCGGACCTGACTAGCGGCATGGTTTACGTGCGTTTGCACGGATCACCTCGCCTCTACTTCAGTAACTACAGTGAAGAGTTCCTTCAAGAATGGGCAAGCAAAGTTGTCGCTTGGCGTGACAGCGGTCGTCAGGTCTACATCTACTTCGACAACACAGGTGCAGGCCACGCTCCCAACAACGCACTGCGCCTTATGGAACTGAGTGCTTCTGACAGCTAGCGAAGCCCTAAAAGACGGTGATGAAGGACAGGGCAACGTCGTGTAGTTTGCCGGCCAACCCGCTTTGTTCCTGAATGGCATCACGAAGTTCCAGTGCCCGGTCCGCATGGTCCGTAATGATTGCGTCCACCCCTTGACGCATCCGCAAGCGGATTTGCTCAGGATCGTCAACAGTCCAGACCACGTAGCCAAGTCCTGCCTGCCGAACCATTTTTTGCATTTGGGGCGTGGCAGCGTCCTCTTCCAAAACTAGGAAGTTCGCTGACGTAGAAGGGACCCCCACCCCCGCGAACGGCATGATGTAGCCAACTGTTTGGTCGGGCAGCTGGGTCTTCAACGCCTCCGCGGAAGCGTGATCCAAGGTGTGGAACAGGTGGCCTTCCAACAGGTCATTTTCTTCCAAGGCCGCAATGAGGTCTGCAACGTTTTGCTCTGCCGGCGGTTCCCCTCCGCCCAGTTTCACTTCAATGAGTAGCGGTTGACCCAGTTCGTTCGCGCGGGCCACGTAGTCAACGAGCGAGGGGATTTTGGCGGTGTGTCCACTTTGGTCGTGAATGGTGATCTGGGTGAGCTCATCCAAAGTTAAGTCTTTTACGTTCTTGTTCACACCCGCTAGGCGCCTTATGTTGGGGTCGTGGATGACCACAAACTGGCCGTCGGCAGTACGCATAGCGTCCAGTTCAACAATTTCAGCCCCAACCGCATTAGCGGCCTCCATGGCCTCGATGCTGTTTTCGACCCCTTCCGCAACGAAACCGCGGTGAGCGATAACGACAGTTTCGGGATGGTCCAGCATCGCTTTAAGAACCGGTATTTGAAGCAAACCAAGAACAATGCCGGAAACGACGACTGCTGCAATCGCCGTGTTTCTGGTCTTTTTCTTAGAAGTGGGCGCTTGCGGTCTTGGAAGTGAATCAAGAAGGTTTGTGTTTTTCTCCAGGTAAGCAACTAGGACGCCTGAGAAGAAGGCGATCACTAGACCGACTAGGAGCAGTGAGAAAATGTGGGCAAACCCTAGCGACAACCCGGCGACGATGTATGAGCCATTTGCCGTGACCATGTCGGCGACCCACGTGGGGAAAAGTGTGGCGTAGAAAATGACTGTGCCAGCCAAGACCATGCCAAAACTGATGGCCATCCCCGCAGCAATCAGTGTCCACGGTGCAAGGCCTCGCGTGGCGTGCCAGCTTTGCCTCAGTGCTTCGTTTCCACGAGATTTTGTCAACGTGAAGATTGGTATCGCCAAACTCAGTCGAATGTTGACGTAGGCAAGTAAAACCACACCGATGGTGAGGAGAGTGCGCATTAGCGGATCTTTTTGCAACTCACCGGTAATGAAGTTTGGAACCTTGACCCACTGTATGACGCTTGAAAGGAACCCGTAGCCTGACAGCGGCAAGATGACGACCGCGTACAGGATCATCATCCAAGAATGCGGATTGAAAGCCTTTCTGGAAACCTTCCAAACGCGGCGGAACAGCTGACGCAGATTGTCACCCGGGTAAGCCAGTAGGAGCAGGAACGCTCCCAGCTGGGCCAACACCAACCACTGAATCAGTAAGAAAATGATGAACAGGAGCAGCACGGTCACGCTGAAGCCCCAATTGAACTGCATGGCATCGGTGTCCAACGCGAGCATGCCGTTGGCTCTCAGAGCCTCACGAAAGATCCAGGCGATTGCAGGCAAAGCAACCACTACGACAAGGAGCTGTGCCGCAAGAGTTAAGAGGAGCAGCCTGCTGGGGGCCTGCCTGACCAGCTGCCAAGCCGTGGTCAGCAGCGCCGCCGGCCCCCTGCTTGCCAGACCACGTCCCTTGCGTTTCTCTTTGTTCACCATGCCCGCGATTATTGCACCCATGTGCCACAATCAGCTCTGCTCTGCGAAAACACAGCCTGCTGGCTTCGCCGTGGGATGATGTGAACATGCTCCTCAGTGACCGCGACATCAAAGCTGCCCTTGCGGCCGGTGACATTGAACTCACACCGCTAGATGCGGGCTTGATCCAGCCAGCCAGCATCGACATTCGCTTAGACCGTTTTTTCAGGCTTTTTGATAACCACCGCTACAGCGTCATTGATCCCGCTGTCGCTCAGCCGGGGCTCACCCGGCAAATTGAAGTTTCCGCGGATGACCCCTTCGTGTTGCACCCCGGAGAGTTCGTGTTGGGCGCAACCTATGAGCGTGTGCGCCTAGGTTCCAACCTGGCAGCCCGCCTTGAAGGCAAATCCTCCCTGGGCCGCCTGGGACTCCTCACCCACTCAACAGCCGGGTTTATCGATCCGGGGTTCGACGGGCACGTCACCCTGGAGTTGTCGAACACGGCGACGATGCCCATCCTCTTGTATCCGGGAATGAAGGTAGGACAGCTGTGCTTCTTCCAACTGTCAAGCCCCGCTGAGGAACCCTACGGCTCTTCTGCTGTCGGCTCCCACTACCAGGGCCAGCGCGGCCCAACCCCATCACGCTCACACGAACGGTTCAGCCGCATCACTGTCGTCGACCTGTACCCCGATGAAAGGACTGCCGGCGAAGGGACCACAGGTGAGCGAGCCTAGCCTCCCTGCCGCTGCGCCACAGCGAAAATCAATCAGGGAGCGGATGGCTGAGGCAAAGAGTGAAGAGCACCCTCTCATCACCTCTTCCGTCGACGTCTTGGGCAACCCTGATGAAACCGGAACGTTTACGGTGGCGGACACCGGGGAGCTGGTGCTAGATGAGTTGGCCCCCTTACCGCTGGCCCCAAAAGTGGAAATCGAGTTGGGGGACCTAGACCTTAGTGAAGAACTAAAACACCATCTGCTGCTGCTACCGCCACACGTCGCTCCCGCAGAACTGGAAGCCTTAGCGATCTCTGTATGGAATGAGGCCGGGTGGCTCAGCCCAGGTGAACTGCGCTTAGCCCAAGGTGCGACTTTGCAGGGTCCTTGGACCCTGACAGAAGAAAACAAAACAAAACTGGGGTTGGCCAAAGACTCAGAGCTTACCCAGGCCTACGAACTGCACGCCCCAATTCAAAGGGGATCGGCGCCACCCGAAGATGTGAAGCGTTTTTCAACAATGGCGCGAGCCTTCCCAAACGGGATGCCGGTAGGGCTTGAAGAAAGAGTGTTGAGTGTCCTGCACCAAATGGCGCGGCGTCTAGGTGGAACGATCAAGGTCGCGGGTAGCGAAATGCTCCTTACTCCCGACCCTGAAAGCTCCGTCAACTTGCGGGTTTACGCTAGCTCTTGGCTATCCCCTGAGGATGCTCTAGAGCTCATGGGCCCGCACCTGCCCAGCGTGCGCCAGGCCGGTCCAGCCCCAGAAGCTTCCAGTGGTCCCTACGCCTTGCTTGCGCCCGCTGGAAGACGTTCCCAAATCCTCATTGGTGTTCGCGAAGAACAGATCGTGCCCAGAGCCCTGCGCTGGGAAATGTGGGCGAAAGAAAAAGTGTTTCTTTACGAGGTTATTTGGGCAGCCCCGGAAGACCTCATGGACCTAGCAATAGCCCCCACGCGAGCTGGTCGCCTTGAGCGACGGCAAGCAACAAGAGCAGCAGAAACGGCTGCGGCCCTGCTCCAACACGTTTTGTGCAGCCCTCAAAGGGGAGGGGCCGCCATTATTGACGAGGATGGTTTCCTAGTCCACCTCGACGCACCCCTTCAAGAAGAAGCATCGCCACATCCTTGACCTCGATGTCCTTCTTTGGATCATCGAGCACTGCTGTTGGGGACGACCCCAGCATCTGCGTGCAAAATGGGCAGGCCGTCGCAACAGTTGTCGCAGTTGTCTCCTGGGCCTGTTCCATCCGCACGGTAGGTATGCGTGGCCCGGGGCCTGACTCTTCAAACCATGCGTGAGCGCCACCAGCGCCGCAGCACATTGCCTGCTCACGGGACTGGCTCATCTCCACGAACTCAACGTCCGGAATTCCCTGTAACAGTTCACGCGGCGCCTCAAAGATTCCGTTATGCCGACCTAGGAAACAAGGATCCTGGTACGTGACTTTGCGAGCCTCTTCCTTCGGTGGCGGCACTGGCTTCAACAACCCCTCCCGCAAGAGTCGGTTGAGCAGCTGGGTGTGGTGGATGACCTCATACGACCCGCCCAACTCCGGGTACTCATTCAGCAAAGTGTTCAGGCAGTGAGGGCAAGTGACAACGATCTTTTTCGCCTTCACCTCATCAAGGGTCTCTATCGCAGCCTTAGCCAGGATTTGGTACAGGACCTCATTTCCTGCGCGCCTAGCGGGGTCTCCTGAACAGCCCTCTTGGGAGCCCAGAACACCGAAAGTCACGCCCGCGACATGGAGCAGTTCAGCCACGGCCGCAGTCGTTTTCTTTGCTTTTTCGTCATAGGCCCCGGCGCAGCCGACCCAGAAGAGGTAGTCAAGACCTTGGGCGTCCTCCACATCCTCGCCCACCACCGTCACGTCAAAGTCCAGGTTCTTTGCCCAGTCGAGCCGTTTGCGCGGGCTTTGGTTGTACGGGTTCGCCTTCGTTTCCATTGCCCGCATGGGTCGGACCAGTTCCTTCGGGAACGCTGATTCCATGAGGAACTGGTGCCGGCGCAGATTCGCGATGTGGCTGATGTGCTCAATGTCCACGGGGCACTGCTGAACACAAGCACCACACATAGTGCAATCCCAAAGGACATCCGGGGAAATTGTTTGGGGAACTATGGGACCCGCTGTTGAGGGCACGCCGTCCGGACCTGTGGCACCCGCAGCTGACAGTGCGCCCAGAACGTCCATGGTGTCCGCGTGTTCTTGCCCGGGCATGGTCATTCCGGAGGACGCCACCAGGTTGTCACGCATCGCCAAAATGAGCAGCTTCGGAGACAGCGGCTTTTCAGTGTTCCAGGCGGGGCACAAATCTTGGCACCGCCCGCACTCAGTGCACGACAGTAGGTCCAGGCGGGTCTTCCAGGTGAGGTCCTCCGGTGTGCCAATCCCGATTGTGAGGTCTGGGTCAGCATCGGCCGCTGCTTCCAGGTCCGCGCACGGTTCGCCGTCAACAAGGGGGAGCGCCAACCCCTTTAGGTCTTTTGCCCCGTCGGCGTTCCGGCCGGTCATTATGTTGAGCGGGGCTAGGAAACGGTGCCAGGAAATTCCCATGGCCACGTCCAACCCGGTGATCACCATCCACGTCATGGAAACAACGATCTTGACTGTGGCAACAATGATCAGCCAGCTAGCCAACGTAGTGGCGGGGGCCGAGGACCACAGCGAACCGAGCCACTGCGTGAGCGGGAAAGCACCCCTGCCTTCCAGGGCGAACAGAAGTGCATGACTGAGCAGCACACAAAGGGTGACTAGGCCAATGACGGCTTCAACAAACCACGCCTGCCACCGAGTTGAGCCATAAAACCGTGATGAGCGAGGGTCGCGGCGGTGACGGACCACCGAAACGATCCGCACCACAGTTAGCGCCAAAATTGAGATCAGCCCCAGCAAAGCCATGGACTCTGTAAGCCATCCCCACCACGTCGTGTTGCCAATTAGGGGTAGGGAAAAGCGCGGGTTAAAAAGTTGGGCGTATGAGGTGACTAGCGTCAAAATCAGAGCTACGAAAGAAACCATGACCAGCCAGTGGGCGACCCGAACAACGGGTCTCCCTTTGAAACTGGTAGCCCCGATTGTCACTCTTGCCGCAGTCCACAAGCGCTCCCCAAGGGGCTTCCAGCGGCCCGACTCCGGTGCGCCCGCTCTAATGAGAGAGACCATGCGCACGACACCGCGGATGAAAAATGCTAAACCCGTAACGGTGAAAACGGCGACGATCACAAATGAGCTGGTCAACAAGGGGGCGGGCACCATGATCCCAGCATATTTCATGCGCAGACCGCCCTCACAGGGCATCTGAGCCCTAGGTAGACTTGAGCGGGAACCAAGAGGGAGTTTTAACTAATGGTGATGCTGCTACTCACGCACTTCGTGGCAGCAATGGCGGCGCCCTTCATGATCAGGCGTTGGGGAGCATCAACGCTTTACGCCCTTGCCCTAGTTCCCGCATCCAGCGCCGCATACGCAGCCGCCCAAACCACTGCTGCATTTGGGCAGGGAGTAGAGACCACCATCCGCTGGGTTCCGCTGCTAGACCTAGAGTTAGCGTTTCGCCTAGACGCCTTATCTTGGCTGTTAGCGCTAATTGTTGGGGGCGTTGGAGCCCTAGTGCTTGTCTATTCGGGGCGCTATTTTCATGCTGACGCTGCCAAGACAGCCCGCTTTGGGGGCATGTTCCTAGGCTTTTCTGGGGCAATGCTGGGAGTGGTGCTTTCCGACCACACGCTGGGATTTTACGTTTTTTGGGAACTGACTTCGGTGATGTCGTTCTTGCTAATTGGCTTCCACTACTCCCGCAAGCCCGCCAGAAACGCGGCACGCCAGGCACTGCTGGTAACCGGGGGAACCGCGCTTGCAATGTTTGCAGGGTTCGTGATGCTGGGAGCAACCCCGGGGGGTTCCTACCGTTTCTCAACCCTCATCCCAGCGTTGCGGGCCGGAACACTGGACCCCACCAGCCCCCTAGTCGTCACCGCCGGGCTTTTGATACTTCTTGGAGCCTTCGCGAAGTCAGCGCAAGTCCCCTTCCACTTTTGGCTCCCAGGGGCAATGGCAGCCCCAACACCCGTGTCCGCAT
Source organism: uncultured Actinomyces sp. (assembly GCA_964344535.1). Lineage (GTDB taxonomy): Bacteria > Actinomycetota > Actinomycetes > Actinomycetales > Actinomycetaceae > Scrofimicrobium. The sequence continues at coordinate 81,127 of CAYFNQ010000002.1, read as the reverse complement.
ACCTGCACGCTGCCGCAATGGTGAAGGCCGGTGTGTACCTCATAATGCGGATAGTCCCTGGAGCCACCTTGATTCCCAGCTGGTCGGCCATCGCGGTTACGGTCGGTTTTGCAACCATGATTGTTGGCGCCTACCGGGCTTTGAAACAGCGAGACTTGAAGCTAATTTTGGCGTACGGGACCGTGTCACAGCTTGGCTTGATGACTGCAGCCGCCGGTTTCGGAAGCGCTCCTGCGCTGGCGGCAGCCGCAGTTATTCTCACTGCTCATTCCCTCTTCAAATCCTCGCTCTTCCTTACCGTCGGCGCCGTGGAGTCCTCAACGGGGACGCGTGACCTGTGGGAACTTTCGGGACTGGCGAAGAAACTGCCGTGGCTGGCAGCGTTAGCTGGCCTGGCTGCCCTTTCGATGGCAGGCGTCCCTGTAACGACCGGCTACCTGGGGAAAGAAGCGTTCGTCTCAACGTTGTTTCATGGCTCCGGAGCCGCTTGGACCACAGGGCGGGGCTGGGTCGACCCGTCGCTGCTTACCGTCCTGGTGGTGGGTAGCGCCCTGTCCATTGCGTATGCGTGGCGGTTTTGGTGGGGAGCGTTTGGGACAAAAGACATCCGCGTGACAATGACGGTAAAGCCGGTTCCGTTTGCCATGTCGGGACCAATTGGGGTCTTGGCCCTAGGTGCTCTTCTAGGCGTCGCGCCCCAAGCATTCCAACTGCTTGGGCAGAGCATTACCCAAGAATTGCCCGGACACGTTCACGTGGAGCTGTGGTCTGGTTTAGGGCCCGCACTGCTCACTGCCCTAATTGTCATCTTCGGTGCCGCCCTAGCTTTCTTCCGGCCAGTTGTGAGCCGGCTCCAAAGAGCCACCACGTTCCCGATTGCTGCCGTGCACGTCTATGCGTGGCTGGTCAGGGAGCTTGAGGTTGGGGCAACACGTATCACCGCGCTCATGCAACGCGGATCCTTACCTGCGGAACTGGCCACCATCTTCACCGCCGCGATCGTGGTCGCGTTCTACGGGCTTCAAGAAACCGATGCAATGTTTGCAGCCACGCACCTGTGGGACTCACCGCTGCAACTAGGGATAGTAATAGTCGGCTCTATTGCGGCGATCATCACCGTGACTTCTTTGCGTCGAACCCGCGCAGTGTTGGCTGTAGGTGCCGTAGGAATGACCGTGTCGCTCCTTTTCGCTTCCTATGGAGCCCCAGATTTAGCCCTCACACAAATGGCTGTCGAAGCCGTTTCCGTGGTTGTCTTCATTCTGGTCTTGCGCAAGCTACCGTCACACTTCAGCCACCGGCCATTGCTCACTTCACGGTTTGTGAAACTGCTGATAGCCATCGGAGCGGGAGCTGCCTTTTCCATTGGCGGGTACTTTGCTTTTTCGGCCCGTATTCACGACCCGGCCTCAGCACTGATGCCCTTAGAGGCTTTGAACTTTGGTTACGGTCACAACATAGTCAACGTCATTTTGGTTGACATCAGGGCCTGGGACACCGTTGGGGAACTTAGCGTGCTGCTAGTTACCGCAACGGGCGTTGCCTCCCTCATTTACATCGTTGCCCGCACCGGAAAAATCTCCCGCCAAGAGGGCGTCCCAGCACCGGGTGCGTTCATTGCTGCGGGTAAGAAGCTGAAGGCTGCCGAGCGTTCAACCGTGCTTGAAGTAAGCACCAGGCTTTTGTTCCCCACCATGATCATGTTGTCTCTGTGGCTGCTACTGGTCGGCCACGACAACCCTGGCGGAGGGTTCGCAGGGGGTGTTGTCGCTGGTTTGGCATTCGTGTTGAGGTATTTGGCGGGAGGCCGCTACGAACTGGGTGAGGCAATGCCCATCCCTGCCAGTTACCTTTTAGGAACGGGGCTATTTGTGGCGGCGGCCGGCGGCGCGATGCCACTGGTGTACGGCAGGGCCGTGCTCCAATCCACTCCCATAGAGATTCCCCTAGGGGGTTTGGGAACCCTGCACCTGACCACCGCCATGGTCTTAGACATTGGGGTTTACCTGCTGGTCTTGGGACTAATAATCGACCTGGTTTCTGCCCTGGGCGCGGAAATCGACAGGCAGCAGTACCGCCAAGACCAACGACTTAAGAAGGAGGCGCGCAGCGCATGACACCTCCTTCGATAGCAATTCTGGTTTTCGTTGGCATCCTGGTTGGGACCGGCGTCTACCTGGTTTTGGAGCGAACACTTTCACGCATCTTCATTGGCCTAGCCCTAGTCGGTAACGGAGTAAACGTTTTGCTCCTGGCAATGGGGGGCGCGGCCGGGGCTCCACCCCTGCTTGGTGACGGTTCTGAAACAATCGTTGACCCGCTCCCGCAAGCCATGATCCTCACCTCCATTGTCCTGGGGTTGGGAACCACGGCCTTCGGACTAGCACTTGCTTACAGGTCCTGGCTTTTGACCGGCAACGATGAGGTCGCGGACGACCTGGAAGACCGCCGTCTTGCACGCAGGCTGGGTCACAAGCATCCCCCGGTTGATAACTCTTTCGCAGAAGGAACTGAGGATCTCAGCGTCTTCTACGACCAAGAACCGCCGAAGGAGCAACCGTGACTGCCTCTTCGGTAACTTGGGCTCTGCCGCTTCCAGTCCTCATTCCCCTGATCTTCGCCGGGTTCACGCTCATTTTGTTCCGTCACCCCAAGCTCCAACAGGTGATTGCGGTTGCTGCCATGACCGTAGCAACCGGCTTTGGTGTGACACTTTTGATTGCAGCCCGCGAAGCCCCCGTTGTTTTGGACGTGGGGTCTTGGGCAGCCCCAATTGGAATCACGCTTGTTGCAGACCAGTTGGCCGCCATCATGCTGGTTGTTTCCCAGGTGGTTTCGCTAGCCGTTCTTGTCTATTCCGTAGCCCAAAACGTTTCCAGCTCCACGCCTTCAGCGCCCATCGCTGTCTTCTACCCAACGTTCCTCATCCTTTCCGCCGGTGTTTCTAACGCATTTTTGACCGGAGATTTATTCAACCTGTACGTCGGGTTTGAAATCTTGTTAGCTGCGTCTTTCGTTCTGATCACCCTTGGTGGAACCAGGGGCAGGGTGCGGGCGGGAACGGTTTACGTTGTTGTTTCTCTGGTGTCCTCGACCCTATTCCTCACCGGGATCGCGTGGATTTACGGGGCAACCGGGACCGTGAACATGGCCCAGCTGTCTGAGCGACTCCCCGAACTACCCGCGTCCTCAACTTTGGGAATGCAGCTGCTTTTACTTGTGGCGTTCGGGGTGAAAGCCGCAGTCTTCCCACTGGGCGCTTGGCTACCTGACTCCTACCCAACGGCCCCGGCGCCGGTCACCGCGGTTTTCGCAGGACTTCTCACCAAGGTCGGGGTTTACGCGATCATTCGCCTTGAGTTCGTCCTCTTTGCCGGAGACCCACTAGGCCCCCTGTTAGGCGTTTTGGGGATACTGACAATGATCATGGGGATCCTGGGTGCCATTGCCCAAGATGACGCGAAGCGCCTACTCAGTTTCACGCTGGTTTCCCACATTGGCTTCATGCTGTGGGGCATTTCGTTGAACTCCACGGCCGGTTTGTCCGCATCGATCTACTACGCCGCTCACCACATTGTTGTTCAAACTGCCCTGTTCCTAATGGTGGGCTTGATTGAACTACGCACGGGAACGACTTCCCTGACCAAGCTTTCAGACCTGGCCAAAAGAGCGCCACTTCTGTCGATTCTGTTCTTCATCACGATGTTGAACCTGGTCGGTATCCCGCCCCTTACGGGCTTCGTTGGCAAGCTGGGATTGGCGCAGTCTTCCGTCCAAGCGGGAACACCACTGGCCTGGTGGCTTCTGGCCGGCGGGCTTGTCACCTCCTTCCTCACGCTTTATGTGGCCGTGAAGTTCTGGAACAAGGCGTTCTGGCAACCGCGGGGAGCAGAGTTCGCCGACCACCTCATTCCCGCCCAAGCGGGTCCACTTTCGGGACGTCAAGAACGTTCTTTGCGGCGCCTTGAGCGCGCACTTCCCCCGACGCGGCGGGCCGAGAAAATGGTGGAGACAGCCAAAACTAAGGTGGAGAAAGGACGAGGACCCTGGAATCCCCTCATGTACGCCGTCGTCATTGCCCTAGTCCTAGTACAAATCTCCATGGCAGTGTTTGCGGGCCCGATCTACCAGTACACAACGCAGGCCGCCCAGTTCCTACGCACACCTAACGCGTACGCTGACGCAGTTTTCGCTGAAGGGCAGCGTGGTGAAGGTAGCTCCCTAGAAGAATCCCTCCCCCCGCTGCCGCTTCCTTGGTGGCCCGAAGAGGTCCTTCCTCCCCTGCTCCCTAAGCCCACGCCTGACCTACCGGAAGTTGGGGGTGACGCGGGTGAGTAAACGCCGCAAACTACGCGTGGTCTCCTTCGGGATGACCGTCTGGCTAACTCTGGTGTGGATGGCAGCCTTCGCGTCAATTCGACCGATCACGATACTGTCCGGGATCCTTGTGGCACTGCTAGTCCAGGCAGTCCTACCAATGCCCCTTCACAAGGATGTTTGGCACCTGCGTTTTGGCTACCTATTTGTTCTGGTTATACGGTTCGCCTGGGATCTGGTTTTGGCCGGAACCCAAGTCGCGTCCCTGGTCCTTTCTGGCAAACACCACAAAGACGGGATCGTTGAATGTCAGTTGAAGAGCAAAAACCCGGTTTACGCGACAATCGTGGCAGCCATGTCTTCTATGGTCCCCGGAACCGTTGTCCTTGAAGTGAAACCAAAACAGAAAGTCATGTATCTGCACTGCTTAGACCTACCTAAGCAAGGCGGTGCCGCCGGTGTGCGGGCCACGGTTGCCGAACAGGAAAAACGGGTTCTGTTAGCGTTCGCGACAGATAAAGCCGTCATCAAGGCGGGATATGGGAACTACCTGCCGATCAGCAGTCGGCGTCACGCAAAGAAGTCCGACCGCGCGCAGGACCGTGGGCAGCTAGAGGGGAGGCCGTGATGGAATTCGCCGCACAAGCCCTCATTTACGCCAGTTTAGGCATGCTGGGGGTCGGTGCCATGCTGGCTTTAGTCCGGCTGGCGCTGGGCCCGGGATCACTCAACAGGGCGGTGGCTCTAGACGTGGTTTCTGCCGCCCTGGTTGGCGTACTAATCATCCTGATCGCTTGGTGGGACAGAACCGACCTGATGGTCCTGCTCATTGTCTTCACCCTGACCTCATTCTTTTCAACCGTCACCGTTGCCCGCCATGTTGAACGGCACGCGCAACGTGTGGAAGCAGAACACAAAGCGAAAGACCACTCAGGTAACAGTTCACCCAACTCAAGTGGCAAGGAGGGAACCGGTAGTGGAAGCAACTGACCCAACCTGGTGGATTCCAGCCCTAAACCTGGCGGGCGCACTGTTCATCTTTGTGGGGGCCGGGTTCACGCTAATAGCTGGAATCGGGTTAGACCGGTTCACGGACTTGTTTTCCCGAACGCATGCAGCTGCCAAACCCCAGATGTTAGGGCTGATGCTCCTGTGCACCGGTTTGGTGCTGATCAACCGGACGTGGGCGTGGGTGGGAATCTGCACCCTTGTTATTGCCATCCAAATGGTGGCAGCGCCCGTAGCTTCGCATCTGCTAGGCCGCGCGGCATACACCGCTGGCCTAGCGGAAAGTAAGTTCCTTGTCTTAGATGAGTTGGGTGAGGACAGTCAGTCCTCACCCTCCCAAGCGGAGTAGCCCCAACCTGAGTCGGGTGTGTCGTCGTAGTACTTGGATTCGTCATCCGTGTCTTCCGCGACTTCTTCTGGCTGGTCGGCGCCAGAAAGCTCCCGTTGAAGTGATCCAAAGTCGGTCTCAGGGCTGAAGTACTTCAGCTTCCTGGCCACCTTCATGTGCTTTGCCCGTTGACGGCCGCGCCCCATAGGGTCGACCCCCTTTAAACTCTCTTGGGCCGCTGAGTGGCCCTTACAATTCGTGTCTGATGTAGATCAGTCTACCCCGCGCCGCAAAACGGGCGCGTGAGCAACCATTCGTGCGCTAGTGCTTCTTACGCCACTTGCGACGCAAACGCAGCAGAAGAAGTGTGCCCAGGCCGATCCCGCTGGCGACCGCAACCTTGCGTACGGCGTCTTGGTCGCCTTCCAAAGCTTCCTCAACGGTTGTCCCAACACGATAGGTCACGTCTTCAACGCGGTACTTCACGTTTTCAGCCAGGTAGGTTGCCTGTGTCTTTGGTTGAGCAACATGAACTAGGGACTCAAGATTGGTGGCCAGCTTTTCGCGGGCATCTGCGGCTTGAGCCTTCAGAGCCTGCTGCTGCGTGGGAGCTGACTTTCTTACTGCCATTGGTTCCTGCCTTCATCGAATGCGGCTTTTACCGTATCAAGGTCTTCCGCCACCGGCTTGAAGTCCGGGGCGTCTTCCGACGCGCGGTCCATAAGACGTTTTCCAACCAGCGCCAGCACCGCAATTGCGACAAGCAGTAGACCCCAAACAATGAGCGCTGCAGCCCATGCAGGAAGTGCAACCGCAATCGCGACTTCAATCGTGTGGAATGTCCACCAGATGAAGTAGATACCCAGGACCGCGGCAACAGCAAACAACGCTACTGCGGCACCAAGTTTGGACAAGGTGGCCTTCAGCTTTAGCTTGTAAAGCTCAATCTGAGCTTCTACCAGCTCCCGGGCGTCATCTACCGTCGACTGGACCAGTCCGGCCAGAGACGGGTGGGAAGGCTTCGTTGGCCGCTTCCAGTTGAAACGGCGCTTAGGTCGCACCGGTTCGTCTTCGACCCCAAAGGTCTCTTCGAATTTCGGGGACTGTTCGTCAGTCATCACGGCTCCTAAGTCTTGACTCGCGAACGCGCATCGGGCCTATTTTCGCACAAATCGGGTCGCAGCGGGCCCACCGCACCTCACGAATCGGGAGCGACACTGCCGGGAAGGGAGTCAAGGATCTCTTGGGCAATCTCAATCAGCTCAACATGACGGCGGTCTAGGCCCCCGTGAACCAACGCTACTCGCGGCAGCTCCTGCGTTGAAACTGCTGCTTCTTCAACCGGTTGTTCGGGTGCCGGGCCCGTAAGACCCGCGCCCACAAGATCTAGGTCCGCGGAACTCAAGTCCACAGGCGGCGTCTGGGGAAGTGGTAGCTCCGGAGGCATGGCCAGTGGGGGCACGGCCAGCGGAGCCACGTCGGGTGTCAGCCGTCCGTGCGTCATGTGGAACAACGCGTCTGGCTGAGTGAACAAGTCGGGGTCGTCAGTGAAAACTAGAACCGCTTTGCGCTGGGCGCGTGCGGCTGCCTGAAGCAGTGAAACCACCTGGGTTGCCTGTTCGCGTGGCAGTCCCTTGGTTGGTTTGTATGCGACAAGAATCGGCGCTGTCCCAAGCAGGGCTCTACCAACCAGCGACAAGCGTCTGTCTGTGAGCGCAGCTCGTTTGGACTTGACGTTGGCTGTTGACACCAAGCCCAGGGCTTCTTCAAGTGCCGCCAACTCAGACTCATCTGCGATCCGACGTGCGATCCGATCAGGTAACGCCATGTTTTCACGCAGCGTAAGTTCGTCAACCAGTGGCGCATCTGTGAAAAGCGGGGTCACCCAAGACTGGCAAAACTCACGGCGGCTCCCCTTTGCCACGCCCTGAACATCTACACCGTTTACCAGCACAGAGCCCACCGAAGGTGCTTCTAGACCGGACAGGATCTTGGCTAGAGCTTTACCGGCCGGCTCTTCGTTCGTGGCCACAACTGTCAGTTCGGCTGGACTCAGGTTAAGGCTTGCTTCCGAAAGGAGGACCCGTGAACGCTTCGACCTGCCAACTGTCTTCCCCACATGGTTTGCGGTGAGCAGCGGTCCAGCTAAGGCGGTGGGCATGGGAAACCTAGACGCGCGTCTTCGGGGAGACAGAATACGTCTCATCAGGGTCGGTGATTGATACGGGCGCAAGCACCGCGTTGATCTGGTCAACCACCTCTTGGTCCAGTCTCACCCCGGAGGCTTTCACAGTGTCGTCAAGCTGGCTTGGCCTAGAGGCTCCAACCAGTGCTGCAGCGACGTTCGGGTTGTGAAGAACCCAGGCTATTGCCAGCTGAGGCATCGTGAGCCCCAGTTCCTGAGCAATCGGCTTGAGCTCCTGCACCTGCTCCAAGATTTGGGTGTCCATGAACCTAGAAACGAAGTTGGCTCCACCTTTTTCATCCGTAGCGCGCGACCCTGCTGGCGGTGCTTGGCCCGGCAGGTACTTGCCTGTGAGCACACCTTGAGCCATTGGGGACCAGACGATCTGGGACATTCCCAGTTCCTCACAAGTGGGGATGACCTTTCCTTCAACGACCCGCCAAAGCGCTGAGTATTGGGGCTGGTTGGAAACCAACTGGAAACCCAGTTCAGTCGCCCACTGGTGTCCCTGCCGGATCTGCTCTGCAGTCCACTCCGACACGCCCACGTACATGACCTTCCCCATGCGCACCAAGTCTGCGAAGGCGCGCATCGTCTCTTCAAGGGGCGTGTCGTAGTCGAAGCGGTGTGCTTGATACAGGTCGACGTAGTCGACCTTGAGTGACTTCAAAGAGTTATGGAGCGCGTCAAAAATGTGTTTGCGGGAAAGTCCACCCTGATTCGCACCGCTTTTCCCTACGGGCCAATAAACCTTGGTGAAGACTTCGAACGTGTCGCGATCCAAACCCTTCAGTGCCTTGCCAAGGATTTTCTCTGCTTCCCTGTTCGCGTAGACGTCTGCCGTGTCAAAGGATGTGATGCCCAAGTCCAAGGCCCTGTGCACTGTTTTAGTGGCGCGGTCCGCATCTACCTGCAGCCCGTGCGTGATCCAGTTACCGTAGGTGATCTCTGAGATTTGAAGACCTGAATTGCCAAGAAAACGATACGCAACCATGGGTTCACACTACCAAAACCCCCACCCGGCCAAGAGGTTAGGCTCCACCCGACAAACAGGCTCCATGGTGACCATCTACTCACGTCAACCCCCTAAACAGATGGTCGGCCGGCGCGTAGAGTTGTCGCTGGCTCAAAGTCGACCTTGCAGGTCCGACCTGGAGGTTGAAGAGTCCCACGCGGCTTTCACTGCCGCGACCACCCCACTACCTCGGAGCAAACACCCAGATGCCCAACAACCTCACGCTTGGCACCCCTTGGAAAGTCATCCTGATTTTCGCGCTACCTCTGCTGGTCGGAAACGTCGTCCAACAGATGTATCAAGTAATCGACGCGGTGGTGGTGGGCCAACATTTAGGAGTCAATGCTCTGGCTGCGGTGGGAACGACCGGGGCGCTGCTTTTCCTACTGATTGGTTTCGCCTGGGGCATGACCAGTGGTTTTGCAATCCCCACCGCCCAGGCCTTCGGGGCTGCAGACCTAGGAGCCGTGCGGCGCTCCGTTGCTGCCGGAACGCTCCTTACCGGAGCGACGACAGTCATCATCACGTTCATCGGTGTCTTTTGGGCCCGCGACATCCTGGTGCTACTGCAGACTCCCGAAGAGCTGGTCGACATGGCAACCACGTTCGCTCAAGTGAGTTTTGCGGGCACCGGTGCAACCATGTTTTTCAACTACCTTTCAGCGATCATCCGTGCAAAAGGTGACTCAAGGACGCCCCTTGTCTTCCTGATCATCGCCAGCGTCATCAACATTGGCTTGGTTGTCCTGTTCGTCCAACTCTTGGATTGGGGAATCGGTGGTGCGGCTCTTGCCACCGTTTTGGCCCAACTGATTTCCGTGCTGCTTTGCCTGGAGTACGTGCGCCGGGCAGTACCTGAATTTGCGATCCAGCGCCAAGATTGGCGAGAGAGTCGCTTTGTGATGGCACGCCATCTTCGCATTGGACTTCCCACCGGGTTCCAAGCTTCCATCATTGCTATCGGTTCCCTAGCCGTTCAGGTTCGCCTAAACACTTTGGGGACGCAAGCTGTCGCCGCCTACACGACCGCTGTTCGTGTCGACGGTCTTGCAGTGGCCTTCTTGGCCTCACTGGGTCTAGCGGTGTCAACGTTCGTTGCCCAAAACTTTGGTGCGCAGCTTACGGACAGGATCAAGGCGGGAGTCCGCCAGGGCAGCGTCATTGGGGTCGGGACAGCCGTGTTCCTTGCGCTGACACTCATAACGTTTGGCGACAAAATCGTCTCCCTATTCGTTGGCAGCGGCCATGCGACCGTAGTGAAAATGGCTCACCACTTCCTGGTTGTTAACGGGCTTTTTTACTTTGTCTTGGCGATCCTTTTCGTCACCCGCGGTGGACTGCAGGGAATGGGGCGCGTGCTGGTTCCGACGGTAAGTGGGATCTTGGAATTGGTGATGCGGGTTGCCGCCGCACTGGTCCTAGCCAACTCAATCGGTTTTGATGGTTTAGTTTGGGCTAACCCACTTGCCTGGTCAGGTGCTGTGGTTCTGCTCATTCCCGCGTGGATTATCGCCAAACGTTCGTTAGCGTACGACGCGGCTAAGCAGGCGGCGCGACGCGAGGACGTTGACGCCAAGGTTGAACAGGAATCGCGGCAGTCCGATACGTTCGAGGACGTAGCTTGCCCCTAATCCAAGGGCCTATAATCCATAGGATTGAAGTCGGCTGACTCAAGTAGGCTGTGAGACGTGACGAATTACCCGGGGGGTGAGGGAGGGCCGCAACTAGTTGTGGTTTCGCCCAGACAGCAGTATCGGCGCGCCCGCACGCGTCGCAAAACCATTATTTACGGTTCGGCGATCCTTGGCCTAGCCGCCGCCCTCCTGTTTGGAGCCTTGGGTTTGGCTGGCTCTTTACTGACGGGCGTGGACTCCGAATTCAACCGACCTGTGGTGTATGCGAAACCCGGCGGTGTGCCGTGTCCAACCGCGGGAGCCCGCCCGACCGCGCCCGATGGCGTGTGGTTGAACGTCTACAACACCACCGCAACCCCAGGGTTGGCTGGAGAAGTTGCTGCATACTTCGAAGAGGTTGGCTACAACATCGGCCAGACGGACAACGCGCCTATATATCGAGGGGTGGCACTGATCGAAACGGGTCCTCGTGCTGTTGACGACGCGTACACACTGGCCCGTTTCTTTGGTCCCGAAACAAAGATTCGTCTGACCGGGGCGGAAGACAAGACACTCACGGTGCTGCTGGGTGATGGCTTCCGGTCAATGCCAGACGAAGAGGAAACAGAGCAGATTCTGCAGCAGGGCTTCGCTTTAGTCCCCCGTAAAGGTTGCCTTCCCGTTGCGGAACCTGAGGGTGGGTGGGCAGTACCGCCCGACCTGATCCGGTCTCAGTCAGAGCCTTCGGAAGAAGTGGACGAAACCGAAGAGGCGGAGGACGCGGACAGCGAGTGATCGCGTTTTGAGCGTGCGTGCCGCTCCACCATCACTTTCATGTAACCGTAGCCAGCGATAACGTGGGCGATAACGCCCAGGGTTACGATCACCAAAGCGATTTCACGAAGCACCTCATTGTGAAGAGCTGCGGCCAAAATCAAGCCGGGTAGACCCAACATCATGAGCGCGGTCCTGATCTTGCCAATCAAAGACACCGGCACATTCGGGTAGCCGTGAAACCATAGGGTAGCGGCCAACGACAGGCAGACATCAACAGCGACAACGACCGCAAAAAGGTACCACGGCAACATTTTGCCAATGACTAGAGCAACAGAAACTAAGAGGATTGAGGCTCGGTCAGAAAGCGGGTCTAGCTCTGCACCAAGCGCCGTCACTTGGTTCAGCTTTCTTGCTAGAAAGCCGTCAAGCGCATCAGATGTGCCAAGGAAAAATAGGGTGACTAACGACCAGCCGTAGTCTCCTGCAGCAAGCAAACCAAGTGACAGTGGAAGCAGTACGGTCAGCCGGATGAAGGAGACCGTGTTTGGGACGGTCCAAACGGGACCCACATACGCTTGCTTGGGTTCCATTCACCCCTCCCACGTTTGTGCCGCCGCCAAAATGCGTTGCTACCATGAGCATTGTACCTAGTGAGAAACCCAGGGGTGACGGTGAAGCTTGCTCTGAGCGTTGAAGACCTAACCAAGCAGTTTGGGCAAACGCTGGCAGTTGACGAACTCAGTTTTGAGGTGGCACCCGGAAGAATCACGGGATTTCTAGGACCCAACGGGGCCGGGAAGACGACGTGTCTTAGAGCTCTCTTAGGGCTGGTTATTCCAACTTCGGGCAGGGCTTTAGTGCAGGGTAAGCCGTATCCTCGCCTGAAAAACCCCTCCCAGGTTGTGGGAGCCCACTTAGACTCCAACAGTTTCCAACCGGGCCGAAGCGGGTACGACCACCTGCTGGTGGCAGCCACTGAAAGCGGGGTCGGCAAGGACCGGATCTCCGGCCTGTTGGAGCTGGTCGGTCTAGACCTGGATGCGGACCGCAAAGTTGGCCAATACTCCTTAGGGATGCGACAGCGTTTAGGTTTGGCCAGCGCACTTTTGGGGGACCCAGAAATACTGATCTTGGATGAACCGGCCAACGGTTTAGACCCTGAGGGGTTGCGTTGGCTCCGTTCTTTCCTGTCGTCCTTCGTTGAAGGTGGGCGCACAGTGTTCCTGTCCTCCCACCTCCTTTCCGAAATCCAAATGATCGCGCAAGATGTTGTCATCATTGACCGGGGAAAGCTGATTGCTTCAGGGGACTTGACGCAGCTTGAAGCCCGCTATCAATCCAAAGTGTTAGTCGCCAGCCCCGACATGGACGCACTGTCAAAAGCGCTGGACGCAGCGAACCTTTCAGCAGAACCCGCGCAGGGCATGCTAGCCGTCGCCAGCGATGCCCTTACAGTTGGCAAAGTAGCGTTGGACGCAAGGCTGCCCCTAAGTCACCTCAGCGAACAAAGCTCTGGACTTGAAGAGCTGTACATGTCGTTAGTTGAAAAGCCGTGACGCGGGCGCGTAACGCCCTAGCTGCGGAATGGGTGAAGATCTTCTCCACTAGGTCGTGGTGGGCTTTAGCGGTCGTAATGGTCCTGTACATCTCCATGACGTCGGGCGGGGTTGCAGCCGCTTTCGCACTGGATCCGCAGGCCCAGGGGCTACCAAGCGCAGACCAGCTCGGTCCAGGCGGGCTCGCAAACATGGTTTACGGTGTTGGACTCAGCATTGGATACCTGTTCCCCGTGCTGCTTGGAGCACTGTCAGTAACCAGCGAATACCGTCACAACACCCTGGGTCTTTCCTTCATCTGGAACGGTAGCCGCGGCGCCGTTCTGTTTGGAAAAGTCACCTCCCAACTGCTGATGGGATGGCTGTATGGAGTCCTAGCGGTGGTCGCGGCTTTTGGTCCAGCTGCGCTGATCCTGTCTTCTTTTGACCTAGGAACCGGACTCGACGCTGCGGGAACCTGGTGGATGTTCCTGAAGATGGTGCTCTCCATGGGAGTGTGGGCAACGCTTGGCGTTGGCTTAGGTGTGCTGATTCGCAATCAAGCTGGTGCCATCGTCGTCGTCATAGTTTTTACCCAGTTTCTGGAACCCGTTCTCAGGGCCGTCGGTGCGCTGCTTCCAACCTGGGGTAGCGCAGTAAAGTTCATGCCCGGAGCGGCAGCTGACGCGTTCACCGGGGCTGACTTTTACGGAGCCCTCAGCGAAGCGGGGACTCACGCACTGAGTTGGTGGACTGGCGGCCTCACACTGGTTGCGTACGCGACCGCCAGCCTCCTTTTAGGCTACTTTTTCCGTTGGCGTGGTGATGTTGACTAACTGAGTGTCGACTAGCGAACTGCTGGCTAGTCAAACATTGAGTCGATATCTTCTTCCGGCAGGACACCGTCTAGATCGTCTGTTTGTCGGCGACGGCGGGAATAGGCTGGCGACTCAAGTTCACTCCCCGACGGAGCTGAAGCAGGTGATGCTGCTTCAAGGTTGGTTCCCCTAGCCTTAGAAATCCATGTCATGAGGTGGTAAATGATGATGGCACTAGCGCTGCCAAGCGCAATGCCTTCAAACACCAGTCCGCCAGGGGCCCAGGTGAAGTTAGCAATTCCCACAATCAGGGCTACTGCCGCCGTATTGAGGTTGACGGGATTTGAGAAGTCAACCTGGTTTTGCACCCAGATGCGCACACCGAGCAGTCCAATCATGCCGTAAAGGACGGTGGCGGCCCCGCCCAGGACTCCGTCCGGGATGGTGCTGATGATGGCGCCGAACTTCGGCATCATTGACAAGGTCAGCGCAGAAAATGCCGCGACCAAGTATGCGGCCGAGGAATACACGCGGGTTGCGGCCATCACGCCAATATTCTCTGCGTACGTGGTTGTTCCAGAGCCACCGCCCGCCCCGGCAAGCATTGTGGACACGCCGTCTGCGAAGAGTGCGCGTCCCGTGAGGCCATCCAAGTTTTCGCCAGTCATCGCTGCCACGGACTTTACGTGTCCAACATTTTCTGCAACTAGAACAAAAACAACCGGGATGAAAAGACCAAGGCTGGCTAGCGAAAAGCTTGGAGTCTGAAACTGGGGCAGCCCGACCCACGCTGCTTCCTTCACTGGACCAAAGTCGACCTCGCCCTGAACCACAGCAGCCACATAACCGATCAGGACACCAAAAAGGATGGAGAGGCGACCGATGATGCCTTTGAAAAGCACCGTGATTATGACGATTGAACCAATTGTGATCACGGAGGTTACCGGACCTTTTTCCACCCAGTTCCATGCCGCGGGAGCCAGGTTGAAGCCGATCAGGGCCACGATGGCGCCCGTAACGATCGGGGGCATGACCATGTCAATCCATCGCGCCCCCGCAAAATGAACCACGACGCCAACTAGGGCCAGCGTTGCCCCGGTGACCACCACACCGCCAAGTGCATAGCTTGGACCAAGCATTGAAGAGACGGCCAAAATCGGGGCGATCAGAGCAAAGGATGATCCCAAATATGAGGGGATTCGGCCTCCTGTCACCAGGAAGAAAATAATCGTCCCGACACCCGTGAAGAACAACGTGGTGTTAGGCGGGAAGCCTGTGATGAGTGGGACTAGGAACGTGGCACCAAACATGGCAACCACGTGCTGCAAACCAATTCCGGTGGTCCGACTCCACGTGAGCCGCTCGTGTGGAAGGACTACTTCTCCGGGGCCGACTTTTGCGCCGTCGCCATGCAGTTTCCATCTAAATAATGCGTGCTTGTCGCTCATTGATCACCGATCAGTTGGGGGCCAGGCCCGGGACATCTGTCGGAACCCCAGGCTAGGTGGTTGTCTAGTGCTTACCAGTCCTATTCTCTAGGGTGGCCAAGGTTGCGCGCTAGAAGACGGTAAGTGACGATAGGTACGACTATTCCCGAAATTGACCTGTGCCTACAATTAGCGGTCGTTAGAGTCTGTTGAAAAACTAGCCAAAATCTGGAGGGTGGACCGGCGTGGTTGAAGATCTAGAAGAGGTCGCACAAAACCCCGACACGCCTCCCACAGTTTTACAGGAGCTAGCGGGAAACCACCCAAGCTTGCGACCCCTGATCGCCATGAACCCGTCCGCTTACCCGGGACTACTGAAATGGCTGGCTACCCTGGATGATCCGGCCGTGACGCTGGCGCTTTCGCAAAGGGAAGCAACGCTGCAGGCTGCTGCAGTTCACACCGGCGCCGTTCAACGGGCTTCGGTCATGGGAAGTAACGCACCGCGGTGGCAACCCGTTGCCACCCCTGGACCACAGGACGCAGGCCGGATCCCAACCCAGGTCGCAATCCAACCTCTCCCTGACTCCAAGACTGGCCGTGGGGCCATCTTGGCGCTAGTTGCCGCCGGCGCCGTGCTGGTGGTCGGATTGGGCTTCTTGCTTTGGACTTTGTTTGGTACCTCCCATTCGCCAAACGCCCTTGAGGACGCTGACCAAATTGGGCTGATTGAAGATTCAACTGACTTAGAAGCTGACGACGAACAGGTTCTGGAGCTGCCTGAGGCGGGCCTAGAAGAAGAAGCTCAGGAAGAAGAGGTAGAGGAAGAGCTTCCCATCCTTTTCCCAGCACCCGCTTCAGCGCTGAACGTGCCAGCGATCGTGGCCCCTAGCGGGAACATTGCCTGTGAGCTGGGGGAAGAGGGTGTCACGTGCACCATTTACCGGTACAACTTTGACGAGCCCTCACTGCGAGCATGTGACTCGCAACCGGCAACCATGCAGACAGTGGAGCCTAGAGCAACGATTGACTGCACAACCCCGATGGTCCCCACATCTGGAACGACGCTGGCGTACGGCGACTACGCGACCTTTGAGGGTGGCGCTTGCCTTTCTGACATGTCTGGGTTCAGCTGCTGGGATGTACGGACCGGTTCAGGGTTTGCCGTCGCCCGCGAAGGGTTCATGACCGGAAACAGTGGACCCATTTACCCAGGACAGTTCTGGTGGCACTAGGAACAGGCAAAAACTTCAACAAAGTTCGCCAGAATGCGGGCGGCTGCGTGCTCACCTTGTGAGTAGCGCCCAACCATTACTAAGGACTCGGCGTCCCCTATTCCAGAGTCTCCAGCGTCGTAGAACGCTGCAATTTGCTGCGCAATGAGCTCCGCATCTAGTTCTGGGTTGAACTGCAGGCCATAAACGTTTCCGCGCGTGCGGAATGCTTGGACGGGGGTGTTTAGTGAGCGCGCCAATCGCACCGCTGTGTCCGGCAACTTCACTATGCCCTCGCCATGATTCACGTATGCGGGAAAGGTCTCCGGGAGGGACTGGAACACGGGATCTTCACGCGCCTCACGCGTAAGCTCAATCTCCGCTATTTCCCCAACTTCAGACAGTTCATTTGAAAGCTCATAGCCCAGCTGTTTCGCCAGTACCCCAACCGCGTTACCTGTTGCCAACACCGGAGTGCCGGCCTGCAAAAGCTGGGTGAATAGGTGGGCAAGTTCTTCTTGCACCCACTGCTGGGTGGTGGAGACGTAGCCGGAAGCCGTGCTCCCGTATGGCGACCCTGCAACGAACACACCGCAGTAGGCTTGGGGCTCGATGGTAGGAAGGCCCACCAGGTCGAATTCAGCCAACTCAAGGCGCTGCGTCTCCAGACCCGTCGCTTTCAAATACGCTTGAAGTTCGCTAGACAGCGCTTCTTCTTCGGGGCGGGTTGACACAAGCAGAAAAGGTCGCATGTCGTTATCTTACCGACAGGGTTTGGAAGCCCAAGTCCGCCAAGAGTCGCTTCGCATCCAACTCACCCCACACGGGTCCCTCATTCAACCAGGCCGCGTCGGATGATCCAAGATTTGTCTGGGGGGACTCTGGCTTCCGATAGCGTTGCAAGGCGAAGTTGCGGGCTCCACGCTGACGAGCCCAAGTCGCAACTTCGCTTGCGTAGGCCAGCAGATCTTGAGAAGTCACGTGACCAGGTTCTGTAAGTTCGGCGTCTACAAATTCGGCATCGGGGGGTCCAGCGTCTAGCAGGCCGGGCCAAAGGGTAAGGCGCACCTCCCACTCAAACGCCCTACCCTGGAAGTTCCGTGAGGCGTCGTAGTCCGCAAGGACGCTAAGCGCTTCCTCAGCCTTACGGGCACTAGCAGGGCGTCTTGTGGCCCGCTCATAGTCTTGCGGCATTGCTTTTATATCAAGACCAACCCAGTCAACTACTCCCTCACGCAGCAGTTCCCGCAGGCGCTTTGGAAATGCTCCCCCCGTGTGCAAGCCAACCTGGAACCCCATTGAAGCCACCTGCTTCATGGCCAAAGTCAATGGCCCCGCGCCAGCCTGCATGAGTGCTTCCCCTCCGGAGAAAACAACACCGTCCAGTAGGCCTTTGCGCCGGCTGAGCAGATCGAGCACCTCAGACCAGGCCACCGCTCCCTTTTGCCTAGGCTCCAAGATTTCCGCGTTGTGGCAGTAGGGGCAGCGCCAAGGGCAGCCCTGCAAGAAAACTGAAGCAGCAATCTTTCCCGGCCAGTCAACAGTTGAGAATGGAACTAGGCCAGCGATGTTCAAATCACTGGCTGGCTTCACTGAAATGCGGGTTCTAACTTGCCGTGCTCCGCTGCAGCCTGCTCAGTGAAGTGAACACGCTCTGCATGCTCACCCTTCTTACCAATGTTGAACGCGGACACAGGCCTGAAATACCCCATGACACGGGTCCAGACTTCGCATTCTTGGGCAGGATTGGCAGGGAATTCTTCCGCACACTTTGGGCACGTCACCTGTTCCCCATCCAGATACCCGTGCACGGGGCAGATAGAGAACGTTGGGGTAATGGTGATGTAGGGGACTTTGAAAGCCGTGAGGGTTCGCCTGACCATTTCCTTACAGGCTTCTCCGCTGCTGACACGTTCGCCCATGTAGAGGTGCAAAACCGTGCCACCCGTGTATTTGCCCTGCAGGACGACCTGTTCTTCCAAAGCTTGAAAGGGGTCGGCCGTGTAGCCGACAGGCAGCTGGGAGGAGTTGGTGTAGTAGGGCTGGTCCTGCGTCCCTGCTTGCAGGATGTCAGGGAATCTTGCTTTGTCTTCTTTCGCGAACCTGTAGGTAGTCCCCTCAGCCGGGGTCGCCTCAAGGTTGTACATGTGTCCCGTACTTTCTTGAAGGGCCACCATGCGTTCGCGGATGTGATCCAAGAGCTCTACTGCCAGGTCGTGCCCCTCAGGATCAGTGATGTCTAACCGGTCCCCCGTGAAGTTTCGGATCATCTCATTCACACCGTTGATTCCAATGGTTGAGAAGTGGTTGTCCAGTGAGCCCAGGTAGTGGCGCGTGAAGGGGAACAGTCCTTGATCCATGTTCTTTTGAATAACTTCACGCTTGATCTCCAAGCTAGCTGCGCCTGCGTCAATGAGACGGTCCAACTCTTTTAGGAGCCCGTCCCAATCCCCTGCAAACCTGTAGCCCAGGCGGGCCGTGTTAACGGTGACTACGCCAATTGAGCCGGTCAACTCAGCGGAACCAAACAGGCCATTACCCCTCTTGAGTAGCTCCCTTAGGTCCAGTTGAAGGCGGCAGCACATTGAGCGGATCATGCCCGGGTCCAGGTCGGAGTTGATGAAGTTTTGGAAATAGGGCAGACCATACTTTGCGGTCATGTCGAACAAGAGCTGCGTGTTCGGGGAATCCCAGTCGAAGTCTTTCGTTATGTTGTAGGTCGGGATGGGGAACGTGAAAACCCGCCCGTCCGCATCACCTTGCGACATGACTTCAATAAAAGCGCGGTTGATAATGTCCATTTCGGGTTGAAGGTCGCCGTATGTAAAATCGCAAACCTCCCCACCAACCAGTGGGTATTCGTCACGAAGGTCCTCTGGGCATGTCCAGTCAAACGTCAGGTTTGTGAACGGACACTGGCTGCCCCAGCGGCTTGAAACATTGAGGTTGAAGATCAGCTCTTGGAGATTTTGCTTCACCTCATCAAACGTCATTTCATCCAGGCGAACGAAAGGCGCCATGTAGGTGTCGAAGGAGCTGAAGGCTTGCGCGCCAGCCCATTCGTTTTGGAGGGTTCCCAGGAAGTTCACGATCTGCCCGGCGGCTGAAGAAAA
>CAYFNQ010000002.1:55230-61677 GCA_964344535.1 uncultured Actinomyces sp. | reverse complement strand
CTACCCCTACATATGGTGCCTAGGAGACTGTATTACACGCGTGTAGTTTGACCTGGGACGATTGTCCTGTCGCGGGCGGACCCAGCGCTTAGCAACCCCAACACGGCCCCAAAGAGCGTGGTTGAAATCCCGGCAATCGCGACGATCGAAGCGATCGCCAGCAGACCGCCCGGGGAACTTGCGGCTCCAAGACTGATCAAGAGGTCTGCGGGCGCGCCGGTCGAAACGTCCGGAAAGTCGACCGCAACCATGGCCGTAGTCAGCGCGGCCAGAATGAACCCCGTGACGCCGACTGCCAAGAAGTAAGCGGGAGCTGTCCGTTTCGGTCCAAGCGCATTCGGAAGCACAACCATCGCCCAGACGATGACCAGGAGAAGGGCCACCAACACGTCGCCAGGGCGGTGCCAGCCCAGAGCTACGACGCTCACCCCAACCAGGCTGGTGAGGAACACGCCAGCAACTGCAATCACACCTTGTGCTCCGCCCGACGTGACTACCAGGAGGACAATGAGGGCAGAGGCCAGTGCCGTGACATGGCCGGAAGGCAGTGAGTTCGCTAAAGCGTAGCCAATGCCTAGGTTCGGCCTCTCAAAGAAAGCCTTCAAAATCTGGGCGCTCACGTTCGCCAAAGCAAAGAAAACTAGGGCACGCACACCGACCGCCAGTCGTTTTTGCAAAAATGTGAGACCCAGGACCCCCACGGCAAACACCGCCAACACGACCTCTGTTGGGGTGTTTGACAGCCAGCGGGAAACGACAAACAGGCTCTGGAGTCTTACCCTGACCGCTTCCATCGCCAGTGAATCTATTGCTTGGCCTTTCGCAGTGCGCAGTGCCAAAGCGGTGATCACAGCTGACAGGAGCAAACTGACTAGCGAAAAGAACAGTCGATATCCGACCGCGTGCGTACCCGGATGCTTTGCAACCATCGCCGCCCCAATTCGCTAGAAGGTAGTCAAACCTGCCTTCGCTAGAGTAGTCCAGTCACTGCAACTCTTGGGAGCGGGAGACCTTGTCGACAACGAATCGGGTTACGGACCGACTGCTTCAGTACCTCAAGCAGGTCGGGGAAGAAGACGACAGGTTAGTTCACCTAGAACACATTCCCGGCAGACAGGAACAGCTTGCCCCGTGGCCTGGTTCAGTTCCACCCGAAGTGGTTGACGCTTACGCGACTCAGGGAGTCACCCAGCTGTGGTCCCACCAACGCGAAGCGTTGGATGCGATACAAGGTGGCAGCAGTGTTGTTTTGGCTACGGGAACCGGTTCTGGAAAATCCCTTCCAGCCTGGGCGCCCATCCTTTCGGATCTGGTCGAAGCAGAGGACCAAAGTTCGCTGGCTGCGCGCAACCGCCGCCCAACAGCCCTCTACTTGGCACCGACTAAAGCTCTGGCAGCGGATCAGCTGACTGCCCTAAACCACCTTTTGGCCAAGTTCCGGACGCCAGTGCGGGTCGCACCTGCAGACGGAGACGCCCTGAAGGAAGCAAAGCAGTGGGCTAGGGCGCACGCTGACATCGTTTTGTCGAACCCTGACTACCTCCATCACGTCCTGCTCCCCAGCCATGAGCGCTGGGTGAGGTTTCTGCGGTCCTTACGTTATGTCGTTGTTGACGAGCTCCACTACTGGAAAGGGGTGAGCGGGACACACGTAGCGCTAACTCTTCGCCGGCTGCTTCGTGTTGCCCGCAGCCTGGGGGCGAACCCGCAGGTGATCATGCTTTCCGCGACGGTCAAGGACCCGGCTTTCGTGGGTGAGGCCATGAGCGGAGAAGCAGTCCGTGCTATTACGAACGACGGGTCTCCAGCGGCACCACACCACCTGGCTCTTTGGCAGCCGGCGCTGAACCCTGCAGAAAAACTGAAAATCGAACTAGGTGGGACGGCCGATGCTCCGTCGTACCCGATCCCTCCACTGCGCGTTTCTCCCTTCTCTGAAACAGCAAAACTGTCAGCGGCTTTTATGGAGCGGGGTGCCCGCGTGTTGGCGTTTGTTCGCTCACGCTACGGAGCCGAAGGGGTGGGAAGCCAAATTCAAGACCGGTTAGCGGAAAAAGGTTCTCCCCTGATGGACCAGGTTGCCTCATACCGAGGCGGGTACCTACCGGAAGAACGGCGCGAATTAGAGTCGCAGTTGCGCAGTGGAACCTTGCGAGCATTAGCGACAACAAACGCACTAGAACTGGGAATAGACATTGCTGGACTAGACGCCACCGTGACCTGTGAGTGGCCAGGGTCAAAAGCTTCTTTATGGCAGCAGGTCGGGCGGGCAGGGCGCGCTGGGCGCCCCGGCGTGAGCGTTTTGGTGGCCGGAGAAAACCCGTTGGATAACTATTTGGTTCACCACCCCAAAGCGCTGCTAGGGGAAGTGGAATCAAACGTGTTGGACCTGACGAACCAGTACGTTTTGGCTCCGCACCTAGCCTGCGCCGCCCTTGAGGTTCCTCTGAGTGCAGCCGACTTAGAGATTTTTGGACTGTCGGACACACGCCTGGTTGATGAACTTGCAGCTCAGGGATTCTTACGCAAACGCGGTGAACGGTGGCATTGGAAC
Source organism: uncultured Actinomyces sp. (assembly GCA_964344535.1). Taxonomy (GTDB): domain Bacteria; phylum Actinomycetota; class Actinomycetes; order Actinomycetales; family Actinomycetaceae; genus Scrofimicrobium. Next base: position 59,123 of record CAYFNQ010000002.1, on the reverse strand, counting down.
TTCGGACTTGAAGGACGCCCGCACGACCAGGTTGATATCCGCGGCGGCAGCGGTGACGTGCAGATTATCGACGTGCGCACGGGAGCCGTCATAGGCACGGTTCCGGAGGACAAAGCGGATGCAGAAGTCCACCCTGACGCGATCTATGTGCATCAGGGCGAAACGTTCCACGTGCTGGAACTGAGCGCCGTTGTGGCAGAAGCGAAGCAAAGGGTTGCTGTCGTTGAGAGGGTGACCACTCCTTTGCGGACACGTCCGGGTAAGCACACTGAGGTGAGGATAGAGGACACGTACAGGTCTTGGACTAGCGAGGACAACCTGGTGACTTGGTCCAGTGGGACGACACAAGTCAGCACCCGGGTGACCGACTACGACCTTTTGCGACTTCCGTACATGGAGTACATCTCCAACCACGAACTGAGGCTGCCTGAACGGATCATGGAAACCGATTCCGTTTGGTACACGCTAGCTCCCGGCGCCACAGCGGTTGCTGGCATTGACTCCGCGGACCTTGCCGGTGCGTTGCACGCTGCAGAGCATGCTGCGATCGGGATGCTGCCGCTAGTCGCCAACTGCGACAGGTCGGACCTAGGTGGGCTGTCCATCACCGAACACACGCAAACCTTCCAGCCAACCGTCTTCGTTCACGACGCTTTCAAAGGAGGCGCCGGCTACGCACACGCCGGTTTTCGCAGCGCCAAACAGTGGATTGAAAAAACCCTTGATGTCGTGGAGAACTGTGCGTGCGAAGCCGGTTGCCCATCTTGCATTCAAAGCCCAAAGTGTGGGAACCGTAATGAGCCTTTGTCAAAGGAAGGGGCGATAGCTCTGCTGCGCTTCCTGTCCACTAGGGCCCCAGCAAACACCGCCCAGGCAACGAAGCCCCCTCGCAAAGGCAACCCCTCCGCAACCATCGGGCTTAGCGGTTAGACCTAGGGGGTGGTCGGCAGCGGGAGAGCGGGCCCAGCCCTTGAAGTTGCAGTGACAACAAATTGCCACCCAGCCACAGGATGTCCGGCGGCAAGAGTGACAACGAAATCCCCCGGGGTTTCTGGCACTGACCGGCACTCTTGAACGGTGGCTCCGTTCGCTAGCGCCACCTTCGCTGCCGCTTCACAGCCAATGGTGGAAAAGGACGTCACCTGGCCCGACGCAACCATGCTGACCGGACCCGCGTCAGCGGCCTGCAATGCCGCAGCATCGCTCACCGCTTGAAGCCACGCCCGCTTGGTTTGAATACTTGAGGCTGCAAGGCCAACAGTGAAGATGAGAAGCACGGCACCGATGACACCAAGAAGCGCCACAGTCGCGCTTCCCTCCTCACTACCCAGCTCTCCACGGCCTAGCTGTCCACTGCCCAGCTGCCCCCTGCCCAGCTGTCCCCTACCTAGCCCTTCATCGCCGCCGTCAGCGCTCACTGCTGCCCCAAATGGTTTGCTCACGCCACCCCGCCACCTCACAGCGCAAGCTCCCAAAGCTCATAGAACCTACCGAAACCGCGGGGGCGGTCCCCACCGCACTGAACACCCCATTTGCCCCAGCGCTTCCCGTTATTTCAACACTGGGGTCTAGGTGGTGGGAGCCAACACTGAATGCCCGGGCCGCGTTCCTCACATTTTGGCAGAGGTCTGCTTGAGCTCGCGTAGCGCCAAGTGCTGCAAGCACCAACACCAAGACAAAGCTGAGAGCCATGAAACCTACAGCGTGCTCAACCGTGACCATTCCTTCCTCATGCTGCCCATGATCCGGGTTTCGCAACGTAAAACTCCATCACATCGACAATGCGGTTTGGATGATGGAGTTGAGCATGTTTTTAACACCACCGGATTTCAAAACTGCCAGCAACAGCCCCGCAAACGCTGCCGTCGCTACCGCACCCACCGCGTATTCAACGGTCGTGGACCCCTCTTCCGATGTATCGGTGCAGTCCGCAGGCACCTCCAATAGACGCTGTGTTCGCACGCGCGCCGCTACATAAGCCAAGATCACTTTGTTCCTCACTGTTCCCATCCCTCTTTCCTCCATTCAAATCCCCCAGTCAGACCCAGGTGGACCCGTAAGAGAAGAAAACCTGACTGCGACGGACACCGGCTTCGAATCCTTCACACGTGTGGAATGACTCCCCTCTAGAAACCTGTGGATTCCCCAAATAGGTTTGCCACTGGTTGGCGGCCCACCAAAGACCGACCATTTTCTAGCCGCTTAAAAGCGACCCTCCAACCAAAGAGAAAAACACGGGGAGTAGGCCCAAAATTACGAAAGAGGGCAGCATCAACAGCCCCAGGGGTAACGCTAGTTTCACGCCAACTTTCTCAGCGGCCACCCGCACCTGAGCCAGCGCCACTGCACGATCTTGGACGGCAAGCCCCGTTAGCATTGCCGTCGGAGAGATACCGTCATTCCAAGCCGGCTCCAGGGCCCTTTCCAACAGGTCACCCCCGGCCGGCACGTCATCCCACGCTTCGGACCAAGTTGCTCCCAGGATCAGCTCACGTCCAACTTCACCGAACCGTCCATCCGCACCAGCATCAGATAAAGCTTGAAGCACCAGGGGAACACTCTGACCGCTACTGATTCCGGCCGAAACCAGGTCCGCCAATGCCGGAGCTAAAGCGTAGTTCGCCCCCAAATCACTGACTCTGCGGATCATTTTTGCGCTCACGCCCCGACCTGCCACTGCTAGCGCACCGCCCAGGACCGCAAGCGAAGCGGGCGCAGCCCCGCTAAAGAACCAGGCCAGTGGGTTCGCACCCAGAAGTTGGGCGCCAACCAGGCCCAATAGAGGTAGGGCGGTGAGCACGCGGGCAGAGGAGCGCGGCCCTGCAAAGGCTACGTCCGCACCCTCTTGTACCCTTTGAGTTTCAGCGATCGTATGAGCCAGTGTCTCTAACACTTGCGCCAGGGGCGCTCCGGTGTGATCACTGAACCGCACCCCCACGTTCACAACGTCTCCAAGCGGGCCGACCGAAGCAAGTAGGTCGCTCAGCGTGCCCTGGTCAAAAAGAAACCCCCGCCTTTCTAAAGCGCCTTTCCAAGACAGCTGTGGCGTGCTCCCCGCCCGCAACCTAGCGGCAACTTCTATGCAAACCTCACCAAGCAACGCCTGGTCAAAATCGGGTGGTTTCCGTTTGGATTGGACACCTTTGTTCTTGCTCTTTTGGAAGTTCGTAGTGTCCTTGTCAAATACCTTGACTGCCTGACGAAAACGTTGGCGCCACCAAAGCCACATGAGCAGCATGATTCCTGCGGCTGAAAGTAGTAGCGCGGTGTCGGTGTTCATCCCCGGGTCCTAGAACTACGCTTTGCACTCCAGGTCTCCACACCCACTAGGACCCCGTCTACGACGTCCAGTTTTCCTAAAGCCTGCACGTATCTGTGGCTGCCTTGGCGTTCCACGTGAATCAGACGGTCAAATGCGTGCTGGGCCAATAGGGATGTCGTTTTAGGGTCCAAACCTCCAAGTGAGCCTAAAGCGATCAATCTTGCCGGCACGTCCCGAATGGAGTTGGCGTGGATCGTTGCACCACCACCGCGGTGTCCCGTGTGCATTGCCGTGAGGACCTCCCGCACTTCACTTCCCCTGCACTCACCTAACACCAGACGGTCGGGCCTCATCCGAACCGCAGCACGCACTAGTTCTTCCAGTTTGATTTCACCTTTTCCCTCCACGTTTTTCTGTCGGGTTTGCAGACGAACCACGTGGGGGTGGTCAACTGCTAGTTCGCTGACTTCTTCGATGCAAACTATCCGTTGGTCTTTGGGAACTAATCCCAAGAGCGCTGCCAGCAGGGTGGTTTTGCCGACGCCTGTTCCGCCAGAAATGAGAAGTGAGCGGCCGCTTTGGACCTCTTTTTCTAGTCGAGGGGCAAGCTGGCGGTCCACCATATTTGTCG
>CAYFNQ010000002.1:53012-55130 GCA_964344535.1 uncultured Actinomyces sp. | reverse complement strand
CCGGCGCCCAGCTCACGCAATGCGTTAGCTTGGCCGACATTGCCCATTTGCGGAGGTGTTGCAGACCCGACTGCCAGGGCCGGACTTACGCCAGCTGCAACCAAACGTCGCACCGCGGGATCCATCGTCAGCTCCCAAGTCGAAGAACACGCTGGGAGAACTTCGCCGCCTGCTTCTTGTTCCAGCGTTTGGGGACCCGGGTTGGCACAATCCCGAACTGATTCAACACCATCTTGAAAAGAGTCGACGCGTTGCCGCTCAGAAAAACGGCTACGGAAGCACCAGCATCAACACTTAGAGCTTTCAGGCTCCGGTCCACTCCAGTTGCAAACCGATCGTCGCCTCTTCCGACAACCGCAACAAAGACATCGGCGCCAGCTTGGACCAAACGGTCCCAAAGGTTAGCTGCACGAACAACATCGGTTCCGCAATCGACAACTGCCCCATCTGGCAGTGAAGACAGCAAAGACACCAGCTCTCCCTGACTCATTCTTCCCCGGCCCATTTTGGGACCGGGCGCGCTTTGACCTGTAAGCACCGGCACCTGGCTAATCTTGGGCAATCCCCTAACTAGCTGGCGTCCACTGGGAAGATCGTTCGGGTCCAGGCTGTCCCATCCCAAGCCGTCGTCCTCTGCTGGGCGAGGAAAACTGAAGGCAGAAGAGCAGCACACCAGCGGACTGCCAAGGTGTCTGGCTAAGTTGAAGCCAAAAGTGGTAACACCACCCCCACCGTGCCAAGAACAAACAAGCACAACCGGCGTGTTCTGGGTGTCACGATTACCCTTTTCCTTCAGGCTTCGCACTAAAGAAAGTAGTGCTGCACCTTCACTTGGCAAACGCAAGTCCGCCTGGTCGTCTCCATCTAGGCCGACCTTCACTTCGATGGCTGTACCGGCGCTCACCGTTTGACACCCGCTTTGGGAAAAGACCACACACCCTTCGTCCAACTTGTCCTCAAAGCCCGCGCTAACTTCTCCCTGAACTGGGCTGCCCGCCAGAAGACAAAGGTCTGTGACGGTTCGGTGCAGCGTTGGGTCGACAAGCTGCAGGTAAATGTTTGCGCCCATGGCGCCATTCAACAAAGTAGGGGGAGCCCTGTCTTGGCCGCCAGCTGTCTGCCTGTGGAAAGCTACTGCTTGGTGTTTATGTGGGCTGTCTGGCCGGCCTGGACGTTGCGGGCAATCAGCTCACCAACGCGAGCACCCTCAATCAGCGACGAAGCTAAGAATGACTCCCACCGGTCCAAGTCCGGATCTTCCCGCAGAGCCGGAAGTAAGTTGGGGTCCTGGCTCGCGAAGTAAGAAAGGACCGCAACCCCCGTTGGCTCAACACCCCTAGTTGACAGCATCCACTTCACAAACAAGAACGCGGTCGCTGTATTCGCGTGGCTGAACAAAGGCAAGCTCAGCATTTGCTGCAGCACATATGCGGCATTTTTGGAAGCAGGTTGGGTCGTGTCTCCCGCGGCTTTGAGTATGGACTGCAACCGCTCCGGGTCGGCTGGTAAGGCAACACTGTGCACCGGTACGCTGCCGCTGGCCGTCAGCCAGGAAGTGGCTTCGCGGTTCAAGGTCGCCAAGACAGCTGGCGCCGGACGCGGGCGAAACATTTGGGGAACCTTCTGGTTCAGGGGCGGTAGCTCATTTTGGATTGTCCAGGCAGCCCTCCAAAGCCCAACGGTTAAGGCCAGAGCCGGGTCGGCCTCAAAACTCTGGTTTTGCAGGAAGCCCATGGTTGCTTGACGCAGCTCCTGGGCCGTCCCCCGAGCTCCTTCAAGCCAGGCCAGAAACACCGCCTCCTGTATCGCAGCTTCGGCTCGCGCTTCTTCCCACCTTCTGCGCAAGCCATTTGAAAAGCGCAGTTGCGAGCAAGCTTTATGTGCGGCATCAAAGGAATGGCCCATGTGCTAACCGTAACCGGATAAAAAGAGCTTCCTAGGTGCGTCGGAGTGCCGGAGTGTCCGCTCCCACGCAGCCAAGTATGTTAAGCGGGATAGGAGCTTTTTAGGAGGCGCCATGCCGGACAAGCACTTCGACGCTGGACAAGGTGGGTTGCAGATCCAACCCGAAGATGAAGTCGAACTGACGGAAGAAGTTCACGAAACTGAACTTGTGGG
>CAYFNQ010000002.1:39462-52912 GCA_964344535.1 uncultured Actinomyces sp. | reverse complement strand
TAGCCTTTGCAACCGACAACCCCTGGGAAACTGGGGTAATCAACCCCGGGGCCCTCATTGAGCTTGGAGGTGGCATTGCGCTGTTGATCCTGATCGCCGTGATCGCCTCCCAATCTGGCCTGGGTCTGATTATCTCCGGCATCCTCTTCACGTTAGTGTCGCTTCCCTTCCTTGCAGTCCCAGCAATGACTCAGCAAGCAATCGACAGCTACCTAGGGAGCTGGAAAAGCCCGGACGCCAACCCGCTGCTTGGGAACGTTGTCCGCTGCCTGGAAGCCACAGGCTTCACTGGAATTCTCCTCAGCGCCGGCGTAGCAATGCTGCTGGCGGGCATCGTTGCCGCGACCAGCCGACGGGCAGGCCGCAAGGAGGAAGCAACACGCGTCATGGTGGTGTCCGTGAACCCAGACGGCGTAAAAGCCCGGTGGGCTAAGAAATCCGGCCGCTGAGAAAACGCGGGTTGCCGGCCTTCTCCCTAGGATGACGACACGAGCAAGCTTCGTGCGTAACAGCACCACACGTGCAGGATAGGCTCTAGGATTGACGTGGGAAACGTCACTGACATAGCAATTACTACAACCGGATCGGAGCAGGGATGAGCCTAGACAACCAGTTCATCAGTCGCGTGCCGCTCTTCGCAGGCCTGAACGAACAGCAATTTGCGGCCCTGGCAGCCCGCACCAGCAGCACGTCGCTTCGGCGCGGAGAAGTGCTTTTTGAAGAAGGAGAGCTGGGGGACAAGCTCTACATAGTCACAGAGGGAAAAATCAAGCTTGGACACAGCTCCGAAGACGGCAGGGAGTCGCTGCTAGCCATCCTGGGACCCGGAGAAATAATCGGGGAGCTGACCCTGTTCGATCCGGGCCCCCGCTCCACAACTGCGACCGCGGTGTCGTCCGCGTCCCTGCTGTCCTTGGACCATGCCGACCTAATCGCCGTATTAGACAACAGCCCCGAAGTTGCCAAGCACATGCTGCGGGCGCTAGCGAAGCGACTGCGCCGCACTAACGAATCACTTTCAGACCTGGTCTTCTCAGACGTTCCCGGTCGTGTCGCAAAGTCTCTTCTGGACTTAGCAGACAGGTTCGGCACCGTCTCCGAAGCTGGCGTGCACGTACCGCACGACCTCACTCAGGAAGAGTTGGCTCAACTGGTTGGAGCCTCCCGCGAAACCGTAAACAAGTCGCTAGCCGACTTTGTTTCGCGCGGGTGGATACGCCTAGAAGGTCGCGCTGTCACACTGCTTGACGTAGACCGGCTGTCCCGCCGGGCCCGGTAGCAGTTAACCCAGTAGCGGTTATTAGATCTTTGGTCGCTTTAGGTAAGCGACCAAAGATTCTGGGTTGCTTGGTCCGGGAACAACCTGGACCAGCTCCCAACCATCTTCACCCCAGGTGTCCAAAATGGCCTTGGTGTTGTGTATCAGCAACGGAATCGTCGCATATTCCCATTTTTCCATGAGCTAACCGTAGCGGCACTAGTCAGGCAGGAACAGTTCGTGTCTGCCTACGCACGTGCGCCAACACCTGCGGTTCCCTGTCATTACGGATCGACTCCGCCAAAGGGTCGGATGAAGTCGTCAGCCAAGCCAGCCAATTCTCAACGTGAGGTTCGGCGCGCAACAGTGCCCGGCGTTCGCGTTCCGTCAAACCTCCCCAAACACCGAAGTCGCTGCGCCATTGCAACGCCTCAGCTAAGCACAACAGTCTTACCGGGCAGCCCATACAGCGCATCCTTGCCTGTCGCTGCGCTGCGCCCTGCACGAAAAGTGCATCCGGGTGGTCATTCGCGCACAACGCCGAGCCAACCCAGTCGTCAGACTGGATCCTATCTACGATCAAAACAGTCGCCTCCGCAGTAGAAAGTCACCACACTGTGACCTCTAGCTCTAGTTCACTTACTCCCACCCTACTAAGTAGACTGGGTTCATGCCTAGTTCGGTTCGTAAACGCGCAGGCAGGCGCATGGGCCTGCTGCAGTTCCTTGCCCTGCTAGTCTCCCTTGCCATTGTTGGCTCCATCCTGGGTCTCCTCACCGCAGGTTTAGCTGTTCCAGCTGTGGGGGCGGCAGGAGCTGCAGTGAGGGCACTGCCAGAAACCTTCAATGAAATGCCCTCCGAATTGGAAGTCCCTAAGCCCTCTGAGGGTTCGCGCATGCTGGACGCCGACGGCAGGGTTTTAGCCCAGTTCTTCACCGAACGACGCACGCTTGTCACTTCGGAGCAGATCGCACCGGTCATGAAGGAAGCAATCATTGCGGTTGAGGACTGGCGCTTCATGAGCCACCACGGGGTGGATCCGGACGGGATTATGCGTGCGGCAGTCAGTAACTTCTCAGGGGGCTCCACTCAAGGTGCCTCCACGATCACGCAGCAGTACGTGAAGAACATCTTGGTTGACAAAGGGATCCAAGCCGGCGACCAAGAGATGATCGACAGTGCGCAGGAAGAATCGGTGGAACGGAAACTAAGAGAAGCACGCTACGCGCTTTCCCTTGAAGCCCAGATGTCTAAAGATGAGATCCTCACCGGATACCTGAACTTAGCGACATTCGGAGTCAACATCTATGGGGTTGAGGCAGCTTCCAGAGCTTACTTTTCAAAATCCGCCTCAGAGCTGACCATTCCAGAAGCGGCTCTACTGGCTGGCGCGGTCCAGTCCCCCTCCCTTTACGACCCCCTAGTTAACCCTGAAGAATCGCAAGAGCGACGGGACGTTGTTCTTGCGAAGATGTACGAACACGACTACATCACTCGCTCGGAAATGAACGAAGCGAAGGCTATCCCCGTTGAAGAGATGCTGGACCCAGACACGGTTGTGTCAGGGTGTTCGAAGGCTGGGTCCTCGGCATACTTCTGTGAGTACGCTCTTTCTAGGTTCCTAGAGGACCCCGCGTTCGGAGCGGAACGTTCCGACAGAGAACGTCTGCTGAACACAGGCGGCCTGACAATCAGGACAACGTTGCAGCGGAGCAAACAAAGCGCCGCATACAAAGCTGTGACGGACCGGGTTCCTGTGCAGGACCCTTCGGGAGTAAATACGGTCCTAGTGTCACTGGTGCCTCAGACTGGTGAAATTGTTGCAATGGCCCAGAACACGCCCTATGGGTTGGCGACTGATGAGAACCCCAGAGCCACCCCCGTGAACTATTCGGTGGATGAAGCTCACGGCGGTGGAACCGGCTTCCAACCAGGATCGACGTTTAAAATGTTCACACTGGTCGAATGGTTCCGCGCCGGTCACTCCGCATACGAACAGGTGGGTCGCGGTAACCGCACCTACCCAAACGGAGCCTTCAAATGCGGGGGGTCGCCCATAGCCACGGACTCCTGGACCGTGGGGGACCTCCCTGGAAAAAACGGAACCTTTGACGTCATCGGCGCAACCTCCCAGTCAGTGAACCAAGCGTTTGCGGACATGGCGACTCAGGTTGATTTTTGTGAGATCTTCGCTCGCGCTGAAGCTATGGGTGTCGTTGACGCCACGACTGGCGAAAGGATCGATGCCTACCCGTCAAACATCATCGGGACCGCGTCAGTAACACCGCTTGCAATGGCCAGCGCATACGGAACGCTGGCGAACGACGGAACGCGCTGCGAACCTCAGCCCCTCATGGAAGTTGAAGCCTCAAACGGGACCTTAATCAAGACTTACTTGCCGGTCTGTCAGCCCGCGATTGACCCGGTCGTCGCCCGGCAGGTCTCCACGGTGCTGGAAAAGACTGCGGCGACCTACCCGTACAAATTGGACAGGCCGTTCGCTGCGAAATCAGGGACCACCGACTTCAACGACAACACCTGGATGGTGGGCTTCGTTCCCCAGCTAGCTGCAGCTGGATGGGCCGGCTACGCTGCGTCATCCTCAACACCGGTCCGCGATGTTGTCATTGACGGCGTCTTCTACGCCAACGTTTACGGCGGAACTTTCATCGGGCCAATGTGGACGCAGTACATGACCCAGGCGCTGGAAGGAACTCCGGTTGAGCCGATACCCGAGGTTTTCATTGGCAACAAACCCCTTCCTAAACCTAAACCCGTAGAACCCGCAGCCCCAGAAGCTTCCGCTGGCGAAGATAATGCTGCGCCAGGGCAAGATAGTTCGGACTGATCGTGACTGAGCCACAGCTCCTCCACCAAATTGGTGACCGACAATCGCTCCTAGGTTCGCGCTTTGTTGGCCTCATGCGCACACTGGGGGCCATGGGTCTAGCTGCTACCGCAGGTGGGATGGGACTACTTGGCCTAGGACACATCGAATCTAAGTTCCCTGTGGTGCGACGCTTCGATGTCCCCGTTTTTCCAAGGCCTGGTTTTCACGGCCTACGCATCCTTCATCTCTCTGACCTGCACATGTTTGCCGGCCAGGACTTTCTCCACCGCTTTCTAACGCGGGTGGCACGAAAGGAGCAATTCGACCTTGTAGTGTCGACCGGGGATAATCTGGGAGACCTCAGCGGTGTTCCCCTACTTTTGGACGCCTTAGAACCACTGGCCGCAAAACCTGGGGTTTTTGTTTTAGGCTCAAACGACTACTACCTCCCGAACCCGAAACCCTGGACCGCCTACCTGCTGCCCAGCCACCACCGCAAAGCCGCAGAAAAAGCGAAGCACCTTACGCCAAATTTGCCGTGGGTGGAGACAGTCAACGCTCTAATCGACCGGGGCTGGGTCGACTTGTCCAACCAGAGCACCGCTCTCACCGTAGACACCGCGCACGGCCCCGTAGAAGTTGCGGTGGCAGGGGTGGACGACCCGCACATCCACCGTGACAGGGTTCCAACACCCGGCCCGGTTTGGGACAGTGGTGACGCTATCCGCCTTGCCCTCACGCACGCCCCCTACCGACGAATCCTAGACACCTTCACGCAACAGGGGGCCGACCTCATCGCAGCCGGTCACACCCACGGCGGGCAAATCAGAGTCCCCGGGTTTGGTGCCTTGGTGAACAACACCGACATTCCCGCTGCGTTTTCAAGAGGCCTGTACCGCTGGGAGTACCGCGGGAAGAGTTCCTGGCTGAACATCTCAGCTGGACTTGGCACGTCACGGTTCGCGCAAGTCCGCCTGTTCTGCCGGCCCGAAGTCTCACTTTTGAACCTTGTGCCCGCTGTCTAAGCCGCGGTGCTGAACACCTCACCTTTTTTGTTTGTCACTGGGCGGCACTGTTTCTATACTTGCTAAGTCTGACCAAACTCAGATTCGGGGTGTGGCGCAGCTTGGTAGCGCGCTTCGTTCGGGACGAAGAGGTCGCAAGTTCAAATCTTGTCACCCCGACTCTTGTCATGTAGCGGGACACCGTTCCTTTTCGGTGTCTCGCTTTTTTGTTGCCCGCCTTATGGCCTTGTGGGGTGTTGCGTGGCATCCTTGGATCTTCGAATTCAATAACGACGTTTGTGGACAGAAAAACAGGGTTATCGGTCGTTTTTCCGTCCACAACCGACTCTTTTGCGTTCCAGGACCCCTAGCTTCCACCGCCGCACACACCTAACCTTGAGGCATCATGTCCCAAATCAACAGCAGGTCGAAAGTGGCGCCCAGTAGGCGCTCTTCGACACAAAGCAGACTGAAGAAACTCACCAGGACCGGATGGGTTACCCGCCAGCACGGCGCATGGTCCATGACCTTGGTTCCAGTATTCGTCGGCAGCGCCCTAGGGGGCTTCACCTGGTGGCAACTACTCCTTGGCATCAGCTGGCTGATTGCCTTCCAGGCTTTCGATGCCTTTGGTCTATGGGTGCAAGCGGTTGCCCCTAGGAAAAGCAGAAGCGGCAGTGCCTCGCAAAACAAATTGACCTTGGCTCGCGGACGCAAATACGTGAACGCGATCCTGACCTACTCGGTCGTGGCCGCAAGCACAGCGGCCGTTCTGATCATGAGGGAACCAAGACTTTTGTGGCTGGGGCTGGGAATCGCGCCCCTAGCGTTGATCTCCATTTTTGAAATGTGGCAGCGGCGCCCAGCCAGTTTCTTAGCCAGAAGCAGTGCGATAGTAGCCTCAGTGCTACTGACCCCCGCCGCTTTCATGTTGGGAAGCCACCCGGTGCAGTGGGAGCACATGTGGACGGCGACGATCCTGCTGATCGCCTATTTCGTTGGCACTGTCCCCTACATAAAGACTTTGCTGCGGGAGAAGGGCAACAAGTGGTGGCTGAACTTCTCTATCAGCTACCACGCGACGTTCACCGTCGTGGCCTTAGCTGGTGCGTTGACAGGAAGGCTCACCTGGTGGGTGTTTATTTGCTGGGTCATCCTCACCGTTCGCGCAATCGTTTTCCCTTACGTCGCAAACCGCCGCCAGCTTCGCCCGGCCGTTTTTGGGATCAGCGAGTTTCTCTTTTCCGCAATTGTTGTTGCGGCGATCCTGCTGCCGTAGCGGCTACCTTGCGTCCTCGTACTCCGTCATCATTTCGATACGTTCAATGTGACGAGGATCCTGCGAAAATGGCGTCTCCACAAACACCTGTGCTAGCCGCACCGCTTCTTCGATGCTGTGTTGGCGCGCCCCAATGGAGCCAACGTTTGCGTCGTTGTGCTCCCTAGCTAGCGCTGCTGTTGATTCGTTCCAAATGAGGGCAGCGCGCGCCCCGTCAACCAGGTTGGCAGCCATCTGCTCACCGTTGCCGGAACCGCCAATCACTATCCCTAACGCATCGTTTCCTTGCTCTAGGTCAGCCACTACGCCCTGGGCGCAGGCAATGCACATTGGCGGGTAGGCATCCAGTGCGTCGTAGACATAGGCACCATGGTCAACGACCTCATACCCCTGGGCAGAAAAGTGCTCTATGAGTGCTTCCCTGAGTTCAAACCCGGCGTGGTCTGCCGCTATGTGGATTTTCATGGAACCTCCATAAGTTGTGACTCCCTTCGACAATCCTAACTAGGCTTTCGCGGGTCCTTCGTGGAGTGGCCCGCCGTGACAGACTCATCCAATGCGGTTCTTGATAAAAGTCATTGGCAACATGCTGGGGATTTGGTGTGCCGTCCTCTGGGTTCCCGGAATCTTCTTTTTCCAAGGGTCTACGTGGCAGGTCACGCTCTTAGAACTCCTTCTGTTGGCGTTTTTGTTGGCGTTGATCAACAGGGTTGTGCGGCCAGCCTTCAAAACACTCACGTTCTTCCTGTACCTGATAACTCTGGGTGTGTTTAGTTTTGTCACCAGTGCCCTCATGTTCATGCTGCTGGGATGGGTCAGCCAAACGCTGTCCCTGCCCCTTATGGTGACGGGGTTCTGGCCGGCTTTGTGGGGAGCCGTAGTCACAAGCGTCGTCTCGACTTTCACTGTGATGGTCTTAAGCGTGTTTGTTCCAAGCGCTCGGAACTGACAGTCATGCCGCGACCCGCCGACTTTGCGTTTGCGGACAGGTTTGACACTCCAGTTCTCTTGGCCAGAAAGACGGCTCCGGTGGTGGTCGCCCCAGCCAGCCCTAAAGCGCTGGTGCGGTGGTCGTCCCACGCCCGGAAGGTTGCCAAGTCCGGTAAAGCGTTGCTTTGCTCTAGTTTTTCTGCTGCTGCTGCGTACGTCTTGGTGCCGTGAGCTCCGGATCCGACTTTCGGTAGGTCACGCGCGTCAAAGTGGATTACCGTTGCAGACCCGTCTGAGAAGGCACTCTTTCCATCTAGTGCAGGGACAATGTCGGCCGTGTTTTCCAAAGACAAAACTGGGACGGAGATAGCTGGTGAGCCCGGGCTTGGTGCCCCAGCTGTGAGTACCGAGACGAAGTTGAAGCGGCTACTTTCCTCACTGCTGGCAATCGATAAAGCGACAGCGCCACCTTGCGAATGCCCCACTAGCTCTACCGGGTCGCCGGGGCGAATCCCCGCCAAATCCATGGCCGCAAGAACAGCCACTTGTTGGTCAGAAGTTCGGCCAGCTACTTCCTGAAGGTTCGACAGCATGTCCTGTGTGTCGGTGGTCCCAGGAAGCCAGGATCGTGTCCCCGGGATCAGGACGGTCCAAGAAGGCCTGCCTTGTCCCGATGGTTCGTGACGCAGGATTTTTATTTCTCCGGTTCCCTTGTGGTCCTCCACTTGGTCTAGCGCGTGCAGTAGTCCTGAGGCACTGCGCGGTGTCTGTTCTGGGCTGAAGTCTCCACGCTCCACAGCGACACCACTGAAGGCTCCACCCTTGGAGCGGTGCAGAAAACTCCCCACAGCAGTCCACGCTGAGGCTGCGAAGCCAGCAATGGCGGAAATCCCTAAGGCACCTCCTAAGCCGTCGGGTGGTCCAGTAAGGGCCGCAATCCGCTGTTGGGCTTCTAAACCTGCAAGCGAAGACTTTGCGCTGTTGGACCCAATCATTGAAAAGGCGTAGCTGGGAAGACGCGCAAACAGAGATCCCGCGGAAGCCAAAGAGTTGGCGGAGCAACCCGTGGCCTCCTCATTGCACGCAGCCGCGAACATCTGAGCATCAGATTCGGCCGAGGCATAAATGGATGCTGCAACGCTGAGCCAACTGCCATGACGTTCCAGGTCTCGTGCGAACCGGACCATGAGTGCCACTAGCTCATTTCGCCTACCCCGAATTTGTGCGTTGAGGGCCAGCAACGCGGGGTCTTGGAGCGCTCCCACTCCTGCAGTTGCGGAAGGCAGAGACAGCGCTAACGTGCCGTCAGTAACCGCTTGTGAAGCCCAGAACATGGTCTGTGAGCTTTGGAGCAGTTGGTGGGGGTCAACGCGCGTGTGGGAGTCGCGGACCCAAAACCATGAGTCACCCATGTGGGGCTATCACCGACACCTGTGCGTCGCGAGCAGCTACTAGGGCATAGAGTGCCAGCACTTCTTCATGCAGGACCGCCGCCGTGGTTAAAAGCTGTTTGCGTTTGGCCGCCTCAGCGTCGCTTCCGCTACCTTGCCAACTGGTTACGCCCGCCTTGGACACCAGTGCCCAACACTCATTCAAGCTAGCTCCGGCAGCTTGCACACCACTTTGACTTAAAGACCCCCAGCTAAGTCCGCTGGCCCCAGAAAAAGCAGACCCAGTAAAAGCAGACCCAGCAACCGGGGCGCCCGCACCCAACAACCCAGCATTCATAAGCAGATAGCTTTGCTTCGACCATCCCCCGGCGCTACCTTGAACAGTTGTGCCTGTGGAAAGGCTCCTAAAGAAAAACCTGTGGGTCTTATCCTTGAGGCGGTCTTGAAGCTGACGTCAGGAGGCGCCGTGAAAGAACCTGGTTTTTGGGAAGAGGACTTCCAGCCCCCACTTTCTCCGTTGGATGGAAGGTACCGCCGCTATGCGGCTCCCCTCAGCCTGTGGCTCAGCGAGGAAGCACTGAACCGGGCCCGGCTTTATGTTGAAGTTCGCTGGTTGGCGTTTGTTTTGGACGCTGAGGTGATCAAGGGCCTGCCCAAGCTGACGCAGGAAGAAATGCAGTACCTTTTGTCGTTGCCAAGGAACTTCCGTAGCGAAAGTCGCACGCAGCTGGCTGCTTTTGAGGCCGAAACGCGCCACGATGTTAAAGCGGTCGAATACCTTCTACGCAACCACTTGGAAAACTCTGGCAACCCGAAACTTGCCGCATATGTGGAACTGGCCCATTTCCTATGCACGTCAGAGGACATCAACAACTTGGCTTATGCGCTGAGCGTCAAGGCTGCTTTAGAGCAGGTGTGGCTCCCGAAGGCAAAGGAACTAGCGCGAACACTTCAAACGATGAGCCAAAGGTTTGCGGCCACCAAAATGCTGGCCCGAACCCACGGGCAACCTGCAACCCCAACGACCTTGGGTAAAGAACTGAAAGTGTTCGCAACCCGCCTAGAAAACCAGTTGGAAATTATTGAGGCGACCCCTATCTTTGGGAAACTAAACGGAGCTACGGGCACTTTTTCCGCCCACTTAGCCTTATTTCCTGGCGCTCCTTGGCAAGAGTTATCCAAGACTTTTGTCGAGTCCCTAGGTCTTTCTTGGCAGAGCGTGACAACCCAAATTGAGCCGCACGACTGGCAAATCGCGCTTTACGACCGCTGCTCACACTTTGGCAGGATCGCCCACAACCTGGCCACGGACATGTGGTCCTACATTTCACTGGGCTATTTCAAGCAGCAAGCTGAGGGCACGACGGGTTCTTCCACCATGCCCCACAAAGTGAACCCGATCCGGTTCGAAAATGCGGAAGCCAACCTAGAGATGAGCGACGCCATCTTCACGGTGCTTTCGAAATCTCTGTCAACAACCCGGATGCAACGCGACCTAAGCGACTCAGCGCTGCAGCGAAACATCGGTGTTGCGTTCGGATACTCCCTTGTCGCCCTAGAAAACCTCACGGCCGGCCTGGGAAGGCTGTCCGCCAACGACGAACTCATGGCGGGCGAACTAGACGCGCATCCGGAAGTGATTTCGGAGGCGATCCAGCAGGCACTAAGAGTTGGGGTTCTCCTGGGCGTGGAAAGTGGTGGAGGCGTGGAAAATGAAAGCGCCCCCGAGCACTCCGATCCATACACCGCCCTGCGCGAACTAACCCGCGGTCACGACGTAAACCTTTCAGACCTTCACGCCCAGGTCCGCACCGGCGCTTTGCCGGAAGAGTTGCGCGCCCGCCTGCTTGACCTTGAGCCCTCCAGCTACACCGGGCTCGCTGAGCAGATCGCAAAGCAGTAGACCAAACAAGTTGTAACTTTCGCCGGCCGTGATCGAGCCTTGCTATCGAAGCCGGTGTGGATAAGAGTCAGTGGACACGCTTGGCGGCTTTGCTGCCCTATCTGTGAGGAGACCAATGAACAATCTTGAACTACTGGTTGGGGGCCTGACCTGCGGCCACTGTGTTGCTAGCGTCACGGAAGAACTTGAGGAACTGGACGGGGTAAAGAACGTTTCAGTTGAGCTTGTGAAAGACGGACTGTCAAAGGTAACCGTCATTAGCGACACGTACTTGGATGATGATTCACTGCGTGACTCAGTGGCCGAAGCAGGCTACGAGCTAGCTGAGATTCGTCGCTAACGGACCAACTTTTTGTCTACTGAAACCCTACCCGCGCTCCAAACCACAGATCCCTACCAGGACGTTGGGATCGGGGAGGACGCGAAGAAGCGTGCCCGTCAGATTCGGACTCGGTTCCTAGTTGCACTACCACTGGGAACCATTGTCATGGTGTTGTCGATGGTCCCGGCCTTGCAGTTCCCAGGTTGGCAATGGGTCGTCGCAGCGCTGACACTGCCCGTCGTTACCTGGTGTGCTTGGCCCTTCCATAAGGCCGCGTTTGCCGCCGCCAAACACGGCGCGACCACGATGGACACACTGGTCAGCTTGGGCATCATTGCCTCATCCGCATGGAGTTACTGGGCCCTGTTTTTCACCAATGCGGGTGAAATTGGGATGAAGATGAACATGTCGTTTATCCCCAGAACCTCTCACGGCGGGCATGCTGAGCTTTATTTTGAGGCTGCGACGATGATCGTCGTGTTCCTCTTAGCGGGTAGGTGGGCAGAAGCCCGAACGCGTTACCGGGCTGGTGACGCATTGCGAGCGCTGTTGGATTTGGGCGCTAAAGAAGCCACGCTCCTCATCCCCAGCGACACGGGCCTCGACGGTGGGGACGGTTTTGTTGAGCGCACGATCCCGGCCGCAGATCTTCAGCCCGAAGATCTTTTCTTGGTTCGGCCCGGTGAAAAGATCGCGACGGATGGCCAGATCGTCAAGGGATCTTCAGCAATCGACACGTCTTTACTCACGGGCGAATCCGTGCCCGTCGATGTTTCGGTGGGCGAGGACGTCACCGGTGGCACCATCAACACCTGGGGATCACTGACTGTAAGGGCAACCCGGGTCGGTAAAGACACAACCTTGTCCCAAATAGCCAAGATGGTCACGGAAGCACAGGCCACCAAGGCTCCGGTCCAGCGGTTGGCCGACAAGGTTTCTTCGGTCTTCGTCCCCACCATCATTGCTATCTCCCTGATCACGCTGATCGCTTGGCTGCTGACAGGAGGCGGCGTTCAAGCTGCCTTCACAGCAGCCGTGGCGGTGCTGGTCGTTGCTTGCCCCTGCGCACTTGGCCTAGCCACACCAACAGCGCTACTGGTGGGTTCTGGTAGGGCCTCACAGCTGGGCATTTTGATTAGGAATGCAGAGGTGTTGGAGCAAACTCGCCAGGTTGACACCGCGGTCTTGGATAAGACTGGGACTGTCACCACGGGTGTGCTCACGGTCGACAAGATTGTTCCGGCACCCGCAACTTCTCTTAGCGAACAGGACGTCCTGGCGCTAAGTGCTGCAGTTGAGGCGGGGTCTGAGCATCCATTGGCCAGGGCCATTGTCAAAGAAAGTGTCAGCCAAGGACAGACGACGCCTGCGGTCACGAACTTCATGAACCATGCGGGTAAAGGCGTTTCAGCGCTGTTGGAAAACCTTTCACTGCCTGAAAACCTTCGCTTGGAAGAGGGAACTCAAGGGGTCGTTGTTGGTGGTCCCCGCTGGCTGAAACAACACGGAGTGGAACTACCAGCGGAACTTCAGGAAGAAAAAGACCTTCTTGAAGCAACCGGAGCCACCGTGGTTGTCCTTGCTGTCGCACCACCTGCTTCCCTGGGCCGCAGCCCTGAAGCAGAGTCGCAGTGGCTGCGCTCTGCGCTGGATCCCACCGCGGTGAAGGACGGTCAAGTGCGGGTCACCTTGGCCGTGAAGGGCATGACTTGTGCCTCCTGCGTGGGACGTGTGGAACGCAAGCTAGCGAAAGTTCCGGGCGTGACAGCCCAGGTCAACTTGGCCACTGAGACAGCCACCGTCACGCTGGATCAGGACCACAGTAATGAGGAACTGGAAGAAATCGTCAACAAAGCAGGCTACGAAGGCCTGGTCGTCGGCCGGGAAGAAGTCGCGCAACAACTTCCCACCGCTGCCGCTCCCGCTTTTGATCTCCCAGACCGCGTTGAAAACGCACAGGTGCTAGGCCTTATAGCGCTACGTGACACCATCAAGCCCGACGCGCAAGCAGCGCTCAACCAGTTGCGGGAATTGGGAATCACACCCATTTTGCTCTCTGGCGACAATGACTCTGCCGCCCGCCATGTGGCGGCACAGGTCGGCATCAAAACCGTCATTGCCGAAGTGCTGCCGGAACAAAAGCGCGATGAGGTTGAACGTCTCCAGGGCGAAGGAAAAGTGGTCGCAATGGTGGGTGATGGCGTCAATGACGCTGCGGCCATGGCGCAGGCTTCAAAGAGCGGTTTGGGGATCGCTATGGGTAGCGGCACGGATGTGGCAATGGCCGTTGCTGACATCACTGCGGTCAACTCAGACCTAGAGTCAGCTCCACGCGCTATCCGCATCTCTAGACGCACCCTGCGCACCATCAAAGGCAACCTCTTCTGGGCGTTTTTCTACAACGTTCTAGCGGTCCCCTTAGCCGTCATGGGGTTGCTGAATCCGATGATTGCGGCGGCAGCGATGGCGTTTTCCTCAGTCTTCGTAGTCCTGAACTCACTGCGACTTCGCAGTGCCGGCTAACTGCAGTGCC
>CAYFNQ010000002.1:7041-39362 GCA_964344535.1 uncultured Actinomyces sp. | reverse complement strand
GCAGTGCCGGCTAACTGCAGTGCCAGCCGGCCACCGAACTGTCAGGTGAAGCGCCCCAAGCGCTTTACCCTGTCTGCTTGAGCCACCAGCCAAGCGTCGGTTCGGCGGGGCTGAAACTTTGACGCCCTACGTTTCTCTGGATTCTCAGTGCGGTGAAAATCGCAGCTAAATTCTTCCACCTCAAAACCTTGCGAAAGCAGGTCAAGGGTCATTGCGGCATCCACTGCTGTTCCCCCGCGAAACGGCATGATCGCGTCGACGGCTTCGCGCGTTAAGCAACGGTTCGGTGCCGTTGGGTCCTGCGGCAACCACCCACCGGACTTGCGAATGGCCCGGGCCGCACTGATGCTCTTGGGGACACCCAAGTCCTCTTCTGAGACACCGATAGCGCAGTCAACTTCATGACGGTTCACGGCCTCAACTAGCGTAGAAGCCTCCACCGCCGAATCCCCTAAGTCAGGATCCAAAAATAGGATGTGCCGCTGCGGCCAGTCCGCGCGATCGCGCATTGCTACAACCTTGACCCCTGTCTCAAGCGCTGAAGCACGGCCCCTGGGTACAGAGTGGCGGACAACCGCGGCTCCGGCCGATCTTGCAATGCTGCCCGTGTCATCAACCGAGCCGTCATCGACGACGACAATAAGGTCGACGCCGCGAATAGCGCGGCAGGCTCTAACAGTGGCAGCGACCGTTGACCGGTCGTCCCTAGCCACAATAACTGCCGCCACTTTTTGCGGCCCTGAGGGCGCCCCGTCGGGACGTGCTGAAGGACCGTTTGGGCTGTGGCTCACATCAGAACTATAGCCCGCAGCCCAACGCTAGGACTACCGGACTGTCACCTGTCTTGAAACCAGTCCCTGGCGGATGCGGCGCTGAGCTTCCGTTAGCGGTGCAGGGTTATCCAGCGCTGCCCGCAAGTCTTCCTCAAACGTCCTGGTCGGCTCCTCCAAGTCTGCTGCTGACAGCTCTGGGGCAACTTGGAAAACAGGGATGGCAAGACCTGAGGCCCGGAAGGCGCCCACGAACTTGGAACCCTCCCCAAGGCTGGCCTTGCCCTCATCTTGAAGCCGGGCCAACGCCGTGAACAGGTCATCTTCCGGCTTGTCAGTCACGTAGCGGACGAAGTTGTTGTTCATTTCGCACCAGTAGGCGCCGGGAGCGTTCGGAACTGCTTCAGTGGGGACCATGTCCGCAGTGTTTTGTTCCAAAGCTGCCAGCGTGTCCGCATCCTGTGCTTCGTTGGGGTCAAACCAGTACGAAAAGTTCTCTTCGATGACCAGGGGAGACTGGGCTAATTTGTCGCCTAAAAACTGGTCGTCCAGAAGCTCTTGCAGTCTTGGAGCTTGGTCGCGAACATCGAACGACACCGTCCCCTCTTCACCGGCCTGCTTTGCTTCCAGTGCTTTCAGGAGCGCCCCACCCAGGTCATGGGAAAGGTCGCCGGACGCAAAGCGTGTCTGCAAACCAATCAGGATCCGACCGTCAGGGCGCACCAAAGCCGCGGCCCCGTCGGGAAGGAGCGTGACGAAATCAAATTCAGTAGACCCGTTCGCAGCGTTCGTTTTGGCTGGTAGGACCGCACACGGAATCAGTTCGCGCATGGCGACCAGTTCCCCTTCGACAGCCAAACCCTCAAACGGGCGTTCCACAAACGGGATCCTTGGCCTGTAGGCAGCGGCTTTAGCAGGAGACATCTTCTTACGGCGACTTGCTTTACCCATGGCAGACAGGTTAGTCCCTACTTCGCCTCTCCCGCCTAGAATCACTAGTGGGTGCGCATTAGCTCACGATGAACCTGTTAACGAAACCACTAAAGCAAGGATGCGACGATGCATGAGCGAGCCGGTCAATTAGCACAAGAACAAGACCTGATCGACGTTGAGGCCCTTTTGTCGGCCTACTACGACATTGTTCCCAGCGTGGATGTTCCAGACCAACTGGTCGTTTTCGGGACCTCAGGGCACCGCGGGACATCCACCAACGGAACGTTCAACGAAGCCCACATTGTTTCCACGACCGCAGCAATTGTTGAGTACCGACAGAAAATGGGTGTTGACGGACCCCTGTTTGTTGGAGCCGACCCCCACGCCCTTTCAGAGCCCGCCTGGCGCACAGCCCTTGAAGTGCTAAGTGCTGCTGGCGTGCAGACCTATGTGGACCAGCGTCGCTCCTGGACCCCGACGCCCGCTGTCTCACTGGCGATCCTTGAAGCAAACGGGGCCCCAGACAACCTGCGCACGGAAGGCCCAAACCTTGCGGACGGGATTGTCATCACGCCTTCCCACAACCCCCCAACAGATGGCGGCTTCAAATACAACCCGCCAACAGGCGGACCCGCTGACTCAGACGCAACGGGCTGGATCGCCAAGCGCGCTAACGAACTGTTGGCAGGAGGGTGGCGCGACGTACCTCGCTTTGAAGTAGCGGAAGTCTCCTCCGTCCCCAACGTTCACTTTTACGACTTCCTGGGCAAGTATGTGGCCGCCTTGGACACGGTCATCGACTTTGACGTTATCCGCGAAGCAGGAGTGCGAATCGGAGCCGACCCTCTAGGGGGTGCGGCCGTGGACTACTGGGGTGCAATTGGGGAACGCTACGGGCTGAACCTGACCGTCGTGAACGAAACGATCGACCCGCAGTGGTCGTTCATGACGCTTGACTGGGATGGCAAAATCCGGATGGACTGCTCCTCTCCACACGCCATGGCTTCCCTCTTAGAAAAGATGCAGGCGGACGAAGACGGCGACTATCCGTACGACATCGCCACTGGAAATGACGCTGATTCCGACCGCCACGGAATTGTCACCAGTGACGGGCTGATGAACCCCAACCACTACCTGGCGGTCGCGATCAGCTACCTGTTCACCCACAGGCCTAACTGGCCCACGGGGGCGCAGGTGGGCAAGACGCTTGTATCGTCCTCGCTCATTGACCGGGTAGCTTCCGCGATTGGGAAGGACGTGATGGAGGTGCCGGTCGGATTCAAGTACTTCGTATCGGGCCTGCTGGACGCGTCCTTGGGTTTTGGGGGCGAGGAATCAGCCGGCGCATCCTTCCTCCGCAAAGACGGGACCGTTTGGACGACGGACAAAGACGGGATCGTCATGGGCCTGCTGGCCGCCGAAATCATGGCGGTTACCGGGAAAACCCCGTCACAACTCCACAAGGAGTTGACTAAGGAGTTTGGTAAGTCCTGGTACGCGCGCATTGACCAGGTGGCCACGAAAGAAGAAAAGGCAAAACTGGCTCGACTTTCCGTGGAAGACGTGACGGCGACTGAGCTGGCCGGGGAACCCATCACGGCGAAACTGGTGCGTGCCCCGGGAGATAATGAGCCAATCGGTGGCCTGAAGGTGACAACAGAAAACTCCTGGTTTGCTGCCAGGCCCTCTGGCACAGAAGACGTGTACAAAATCTATGCGGAATCATTCGTCAGTAAAGAACACCTAAAAGAGGTCCAAGAGGCTGCCAAACAGGTGGTGTCTGCAGCTTTAGCTAAGGAAGGCTAAACCGCTGTGAGATAGCACCCGTGGGGGCTTCAAGCTTTGACTAGTGAAGTTCCCACGGGGAAACTGGGGCCGTGTTCAACCGCTACCGTGAAGTTCTTTCACTTCCGGGTGCCCTCTCATTTTCCATTGCTGGAGTGATTGCGCGCGCCCCCATGGCGATCCAAGGGATTTCCATAATCCTCATGGTCCGCACGCTTTACGGCAGCTACTCCCTAGCGGGCTTCATCAGCGCTTCCAGCGTTGTTACGTTCGCAATTTGCGCTCCAATACTGGCGCGCTTGGTGGACCGCTACGGGCAGGCGCGGATCATGATCCCGTCAATCCTGGTCTCCTCAGCTTCTGTCGCCGGCATCATCTTTGGCGCAATGAGACTTGTGGATCCGCGGATCATTACGGCCTTAGCAATCATTGCGGGAGCGACGGGCGGGTCAATGGGCGCCCTAGTCCGGGCTCGATGGGCGTACGTCACCAAGAACGCAGCACAGCTGCAAGCGGCTTACGCGCTTGAGGCAGCCTTTGACGAATTCGTGTTCGTCCTGGGGCCGGTCATTGCCACCCTTGTCACCGCCAGCGTCCACCCAACTGCGGGCTTGTGGGTGGCGCTTGTCCTTATGCTTTCGGGTTCACTGTGGTTCCTGCTTCAAAAAGGCACTGAGCCGCCAGTGAACCCAAAGGTGAAGGGAGAGCGTCAGGCATCGGTAATGCGCAACCCTGCCATGATCGTTTTGGCGTTCACTTACGTTGGGACGGGCGCTTTGTTTGGGGCGCTAGACCTGTCAGTAGTTGCTGGTGCGGAAGAGGCTGGTAAGTCCGGGCTGGCTGGCGTAATTTTGGCGACAATGTCCCTGGGGTCCATGTTGGCGGCTCTGGTTTACGGTTCGCGCCTTTGGAACGTTCCCCTGTGGAAACTGTTCTTTCTTGGTGTCACGCTGTTAGCCGTTGGGGTGTCACCATTCTTCTTGGCACCAAACCTAGTGGTCTTGGGTGTCCTCATGTTCATTGCGGGAGCGGCCATCGCCCCGACCATGACGAATGTCAACACGATCGTTCAGCAGGTAGTGCCGGCTCCGCGGCTTGTCGAAGGACTTACTTGGACATCCACGGCCCTTACTTTGGGGCTGTCTTTCGGTAGTGCATTCACAGGCCCCGTTATCGACAAGTCCGGCTCTCACGGCGGCTTTATCGTTGTCCTAGTCTTCGGTTGGACTATGGCAGCGTTCGCGGCCCTAGGCTACGGGCCACTGAAGAGGAGCCTGCAGAAACGGGCAACCGGCTTAGAAGCTGCACAGTTTGACGACCTGCCACCCCAGGAACCAAAAGACGATCGTTCAGATTGATCGCTTGTATGATCACGCTATGGGCGCGGGCTTAGTTGGCAGGTACTTTGAGCTGATCAGCCGCCTCCAAGCCTCATACCTTTCCGCCGCCAAATGGCAGCCCGGAGTCGTTGGATTTGGGGGCTACGGCTCAACACGCAGGGCCCGCGTTTTTGGTCGAGTCCTAATGACCCGCCACCCAAGCGGCTGGGAGTGGCTCACCCAAAAGCGTGGCTGGCGGCAGTTCTTTGACATCCAGGTTCCGCGCCATCCTGCACTTATCCAACTGGGAGATTCGCTCACGCTCTTACATTCAGACCAGGGCGGCTACATCGATGCGGCTTTGACCAACCACAACCTTGAAAGGGGCTGGCACACAGCCCGCGTCTACCCGGTTCACCGCGTTGACTACCAGCGCCATAAAGAGGCTCTACAGGGCTTAGAGGGACAAGCTTTGGCTGCCGCGGCAAGACAGTGCGGTGTGCGCTTGGGGCCGCCGACGACAATCCCGGTACGCATTGTCGGAGATGAAGAGCGGGTCGGGATCATCTCCGACATCGATGACACAGTGATGATCACAATGGTCCCGCGCCCACTGCTGGCAGTTCGCCACGCATTCGTTGACAGGGTTTCAACCCGCCAGGCAGTCCCGGGAATGCGGAAGTTCTTGCGCTCTTTACAAAAGGACGCAGCTTTCTTATCTGGCGGCAGCCTCAAGCGAAATGTCCGCCCACCCTTCATCTACCTTTCAACAGGGGCATGGAACACGATCACCGTGTTGCGCCACTTCCTCAAAACCGCGGGTTTTCCCAAGGGCACACTGCTATTGCGGGCCTGGTGGTTTTCGGGACGAGGCGCACCCATGACCGGCCAGCGCTTCAAACTAGCCCAGTTAGAGGAAATCGTTGCGGAGCTCCCCCACGTGCGGTGGATCCTAGTGGGTGACAACGGCCAGAAAGACCCGGACACGTACAGCAAGTTCGCCAGAGCGCACCCGGACCTGTTGGCGGCCATAGTGATCCGGACTTTGAGGTTCGATCAGCACCTAGCTACGCACGGGTTCCCCGTGAGTAAGAGCCACTTGGACAGGCTGGCGGTGCCCGCCGGGGTCCCGGTGATCACCGGACAGGACGGCTATGAGCTGTTGGCCCAGTCGCGGACAACCCGCTTCAGGTCCCTTCTAGGGCGCAGACTGAGGGCCCCGCACCGGCCGTAGCTGCGGGGATCAGATAAGGCCGGGGATCAAGGCGTGAGCCACCATGAAGTAGATGATCAAGCCGGTGCCATCGACAAGGGTCGCGATCATCGGTCCGGACACAACGGCCGGGTCAGCCTTAAGGCTGCGCAGGATCAGCGGCAGCACTGAGGCCACCAGCGACGCCCACAAGACAATGCAGGCTAGCGACACCGCAACGGTAAGCATGATGGGTCCCGTGACGCCTAAAGTCCACGCACGAATAACCCCAGCTACAGCCATGGTGGAACCCAGCAGGACTCCGGTGCGTATTTCTTTCCATAGAACTGTGAAGGCGTCTTTTAGTCGAACCCCTTCAACAGACATTGCGCGCACCAGTGTCGTGGTGATTTGCGTACCCACGTTACCGCCGGTGCCAATCAGCAGCGGAATAAAGTAGACAAGGGAGGTTACCTGTTCAAAAGAATCCTCGAACGCTCTCAAAACGTTGCCCGTGTAGGCTTCGGCCAAAAATAGCACCAGCAGCCAAAGGACGCGTTTCGTCCACAGTTTCACCGGTGACGCCTGCATGTACGGGACGTCCAGGGGTGATGAACCACCTTGAAGTTCGGCATCCTCACTGGCCTCCAGCGACAAGATGTCGCGAACAGCATCGTCAGTGATTACCCCTAGGATCGTGTCCCCGTCCATGACCGCAACGACTTCAGCATCACGCTCACGCACGCGGTGAGAGACCTTTTCCTGGTCGTCTAGGGGGGTGACTGACCATTGCTCAACACGACTAGCGGGGACCATGTGGTCTTCAACTGAAGCTGCCCGCCTAGCCAACACCATGGACTGGTGGGACAACCAGCCAACGACAGTCTTCCCGGTTCCGTAGTCAAGGAGGGCTTCGAACTCTTCGTCTGAGAGGTCCTCTCCCTTACGCTCAGGCGCACCCTCCCGAAGCTTCACCAAAGCGGGCACGGCACCCACCCCGGTGACAACGAAGACGCCCTCCTCCAAGTATTCGGGTTCACGGCGCGCCGCAGCCACAGCATCAGCCATGGTGGACCCGCTGCGAACGTGGAGGAATTCGGGACGCATCCAGGAAGCCGCAGACTCTTCAGGCCAGGCCAGCAGCCCCCTAACCATGGCTGAGTGGGAGCTTTTCATGGCGTGAAGCATGGTGTGCTGTTCTTCCACGTCCATCAGCTCGATGATGCGCGTCGCATCGTCCGCCTGCACAGAATCCAAAAGTCCCGCAGCAACCGCAAGCGGAAGCTTGTGCAAGAGCTCTTCAGCGGTGTGCGGGGTCACGGACTCCAGGAGCTCCCCCGCCGAAATTGGGGTGAGCAGGTGCGCTAACCTTTGCGCTTCCTCTTTCGAAAGACCCGCGACTTCCTCATCCATGACGTCGTGGTCTGCGTTTGCTAGCCACAGTGACAGCCGTGCCGGGGTCGCTGTCACTAACAACTGTTTCAGCGAAGCAGAATTTTGTTGCGCGAACTGATCAGGCTTCTTAGAAAAACGCATGCGAACCACCGCCTCTACACGACTGGGAAGGTCAACGACCGTCTACCAGCTTAGCCGGTCCAGAAACGCCCGCCGCCCGCACAGTGCAACCGGGGTGAGAACCCGGGCCTAGAAATCTGCTGAGTCAGAAATGCGGGCCATGTTGGCGAACCTGGACATGGCGCCTTGGAACACGACTGGAATAGTGTCCGTTGGCCCGTTACGGTGCTTAGCCACGATGATGTCCGCTTCGCCTGGTCTGTCATCCTGGTCGTAGTATTCCGGGCGATTTAGCAGCATGACAACGTCTGCGTCTTGCTCTAGAGAGCCGGATTCGCGCAGGTCCGCCAGCAAAGGTCGGTGGTCGGCGCGCGCTTCAGGGCCTCGGTTCAGTTGGGCGACCGCAATGACCGGAATGTTCAACTCTTTTGCTAGCAGTTTGAGCGAGCGTGAGAACTCGCTGACCTCCTGCTGTCTGGACTCCACCTTTTTACCGCTGCTCATCAGTTGCAGGTAGTCGATGACCACCAACCCTAGGTTGTGTTGCTGATGGAGACGGCGACATTTGGAGCGAATCTCAGTCATCGACATGTTGGGGGAGTCGTCAATGAATAAGGGAGCCTGGGAGATCTCAGCGACCCGGCTGGACATGACGGCCCAGTCGTTGGCAGTCATGTCGCCGGAGCGCATCTTTGACAGCCAGACCCCCGTTTCCGCAGAGAAAATCCGCATCGCGATCTCTGAGCGCGACATCTCCAAACTGAAAACCGCTACCGTGATGTTGTTGTGGATGGCCGCGGCCCTAGAGAAGTCCATTGCCAGCGTTGACTTCCCCATTGCAGGTCTGCCGGCGATGATGATCATCTGTCCGCCGTGGAGCCCCTGTGTGAGGCGGTCAAGGTCAGAAAACCCAGTGGGCACCCCTGAAAGTAAACCTTTGTTCGCGGCGATGTTGTTCAGCTCAGTCAGCGTCTCTTCAGAGAGCACGTTCAGCGGCACGTAGTCTTGGCCTCCGCGGCTGTCAGCAACCGCATGGATTTCTGCTTGCGCAGAGTCCAAGAGCGCGTCAACGTCGCCGCCATCCTCCGCATAGCCCAACTGAACTACCCGCGTTCCTGCGCTCACTAGGCGACGCAAGATCGCTTTTTCACGAACAATGCGGGCGTGATACGTGGCGTTGGCTGCGGTGTCGACCGAGGATAAAAGTCGGTGCAGATAGGTGCCCCCGCCAACCCTTTGCAAATTTCCCTGCCTGGAAAGCTCAGCGGAGACAGTGATGGGGTCAGCTGGTTCGCCGCGCGAATACAAGCTCAGGATCGTGTCGTAGATGGTTTCATTCGCCGGTTGGTAGAAGTCGCGGCTGGTAACAATTTCTCCGACGTCCCCAATGGCGTCTTTTGACAAAAGCATGGAGCCCAGCACCGACTCTTCTGCGTCACTGGCTTGTGGAGGGATCCGGTCAAAAGCGTTGCTGTCCATAATCCTCCTTCGGTTGCTTGCCTACCGCATGCCCCAATCGCATACGGGTCGCGTGGGCAGGATAGGTGGCTTTTCCCCTAAGTTCCACTCCTCAATGTGTACAAAGTGTGGAGAAGTCGCGGGGTGTTCGGCGCGTCTGGGGGAAAGAATGTGGAGAAAGTGTGGACTGAGAACCTGTGGGACCGCGGCGTTGGTCACTTTGCTCGCTCCCAGATTTCCAGTGATGGCGCGGTCCGCGCCATTTGCCAATCTCCACAGACCTTTCCACAGCTTGTGGAGAAGTGTTACCTTTAGGATCCGTGGAAACAGACCCTGTCCCCAATGAGACCGCAAGGCCAAAGTCTCAAGACTCACTTGAGAGCTTCGTGGGCGGTTCGACCTTCTCCGCAAAAGGCGTTCTTTCGCTAGCAGTCCCGGCCTTGGGTGCCCTGGTTATTGAACCGTTGCTCCTGCTAATCGACTCTGTAATGGTTGGTCATCTGGGAACGGAGAGTCTGGCTGCGCTGTCTTTGGCGTCGGTGATCCTGACGACGGCAGTTGGTGTTTTCATTTTCTTGGCCTATTCCACGACGGCTATCACTGCACGGGCCCTGGGTGCCGGCAAGCGTCACCTGGGTGTGCGAAGTGGAGTGCAGGCAATGTGGTTTGGCGCAGCCCTGGGGACGGTGTTGGCCTTCACCGCACTTGCGTTCGCGGACAGGCTAGTGGCTTGGATGGGAGCGTCCGGACAGGTGGCAGACCTTGCGGTCACGTACCTGCACTCCGCCAGCTTCGGCCTTATCGGAATGCTGGTGATCCTGGCCGCTACGGGAACGCTGCGCGGCCTTTTGGACATGAAAACGCCGCTGTATGTCCTAGCGGGCGGGGCTGTCCTAAACGTGGCTCTAAACGGCGTGCTCATTTACTGGGCGGGCTTAGGAATCCAAGGTGCCGGGATAGCACTAGCCCTCACACAAACAGTGATGGCAGGCGCTCTAGTGTGGAAAGTGGTGCGGTCAGCGCGCAGTCACCAAGTGAGCCTGAAACCCTCCCTCCAGGGGGTGTTGGGGACTGCAAGCGAGGGCCTGCCCCTCTTTATCAGGACGCTTTCGTTGCGTGCGGCCCTGCTGGCGACGGTCGTGATCGCGACGCGTGCCGGCACCGACGCGTTAGCCGGGCATCAGGTAGTCAACTCCATTTGGACGCTGGCCGCGTTCATTTTGGATGCGCTAGCCATCGCCTCCCAATCCCTTGTTGGCGTTGCCCTAGGCTCCGGGCAAAAAGACACCTTACGTAGGGGTGTGCGCACGCTCACCTGGTGGGGTCTTCTTTCAGCCGCGCTCCTAGGAGCCGTTGTTGCGCTTACTTCACCCTGGGTGCCAGTCCTGTTTGGTCCCTCAGCCCAGATGCATCAGGTCGCCTCTGCGGCACTCCTTGCAGCCGGCCTTCTCATGCCCATTTCCGGCGTGGTCTTTGTCCTTGACGGAGTTCTGATTGGGGCGGCCGAGGGACCTTACTTAGCTCGCCTAGGTGTCGTCACCCTGCTTTTGTACCTGCCGGGACTGTGGCTGCTGGGGAACTGGATAAGCGCAAACGAGCCCCTTGGTGTTGGAGCTCAAAAGCTGGCCTTAGTTTGGCTTTGGGTCCTCTTTGCAGGTTGGTTCATGCTGCTGCGAGCCCTAGCGAACCTGTGGCGCGTTTTCTCAAGCAAGTTTGGACAACGCCAGGTGGCTGCGCTGTGACCAGCTTGACGTAGATTCTGGTGCCTTTGCGCCGGCAGAAGCGTTGGAAAGCGGTAGAGTTGGCCGTTGGCTTACGGTTTCGAACGTAGGCCAACCGCAAAACCCTCCTGTCACGGAACGTCCGTGACCGCGAAGACCGTAGGAGGTGGGGTACCTTTGCGTAATTATGAACTAATGGTGATCCTCGACCCGGCAGTAAGTGATCAAGACGCTGCCCAGTCGATGGAAAAAGTCCTAAGCCAGGTGACCGCAGCTGGCGGCACCGTTGAAAACATCGACGTGTGGGGCAAGCGCACGCTGGCGTATGAAATCTTGAAGCACAGTGAGGGCGTCTACGTCGTCGCTAACTTCACGACGACTCCCGCCGTGGCTAACGAAATTGACCGTCAGCTAAACCTGAATGAGTCCGTTTTGCGCACGAAGCTTTTGCGCCGCGACGGAAAGTAGCCCAAGTGGCTGGAGATACGGTAATCACCGTCATTGGGAACCTGACGGCCGACCCCAACTTGCGTTACACGCAAAGTGGTGTCGCAGTCGTTGACTTCACCGTGGCGTCGACACCGCGAAGCTACGACCGCAACTCCGGACAGTGGAAAGACGGGGAGACCCTTTTTCTTCGCTGCAGTGCGTGGCGTGAGTATGCCGAAAACATTGCTGAGTCCCTCACGAAGGGCACTCAAGTGATTGTGCAAGGACGGCTGGTCCAACGCTCCTACACCCCCCGTGACGGCGGGGAGCAGCGCACGGTTGTTGAGCTGCAGGTAGATGAGGTTGGGCCAACATTGCGTTGGGCGAAAGCGCAAATTGAGCGCACTCCAAGACGCGGGGGCTTCGGGGATTCCGG
The DNA here is from genome assembly GCA_964344535.1 of uncultured Actinomyces sp. Lineage (GTDB taxonomy): Bacteria > Actinomycetota > Actinomycetes > Actinomycetales > Actinomycetaceae > Scrofimicrobium. The sequence continues at coordinate 27,804 of CAYFNQ010000002.1, read as the reverse complement.
TGCAGGCGCCGGACAGCAAAACCGCAGCCAAGCAGCCAGCCCGTCCAACAACTTTGCAACCGGTAGCTTCACAGCCCCAACGGGCGGAAGCGTCGACGATCCCTGGGGAACACCGGGGACCGGGACTTTTGACCAAGAACCGCCCTTCTAGTGGCGAAATCAAACCATAGAGCTTTTCACAAGGAGACCAACTAATGGCTAGGCCATCTCTTCGTAAGCCAGTAAAGAAGCGGGTCGCACCAGTGCGCACCGTGAAACTTGGCGAAATTGATTACAAGGACACCGCGCTACTGCGCAAGTTCATTTCTGATCGCGGTAAGATCCGCGCCCGCCGCGTCACCGGGGTATCCGTCCAAGACCAGCGCAAGCTCGCTAAAGCGATCAAGAACGCGCGGGAAATGGCGCTGCTTCCTTACTCATCCTCCGGACGCTAAAGACAGGAGAAGACTAGATGACAATCAAACTAATCCTGAACCGTGAAGTTGAAAACCTTGGAGAGGCTGGAGAAGTCGTCCAGGTAAAAGACGGTTACGCACGCAACTACCTCCTACCTCGCGGCTACGCAGTTCGGTGGACTGAGAAGGCGCAACGCCACATCGACAAGACTCTAGAGCAGCTTCGCAAGAACCAGATTGCTTCCCAGGAGGAAGCAGCTGCACTGCGCGACCGCATTGCTGAGTCACCCACGGTGGTAATCGTGAAGAAGGCGGGCACCGCGGGCCGACTCTTTGGTGCGGTAAGCCCGAAAGAAATTGCTCAGCAGCTTTCCGAAAAGTTTGGTGTTCCTTTCGATCCGCGCAACATCGACACCAAGAAAGCACTGAAGGCCGTAGGCAACTACCCGGCGACAGTGAAGCTTCTTGGCGATGTTGTTGCTGAGGTTGAAATTGAAGTGAAACCAGAAGACTAGAACTTCCAAACAACAGCAAAAGCCTGGCCCACACAAAAATCCGTGTGGGTCAGGCTTCTTGCTATGTCAAAGAGGTGGCCGATGAAACCGGCCCGGAACCTACCTAGCCTTCCGGGTCTGGTTCGGGTTCGGGTTCGGGCTCCGGTTCAGGTTCCGGTTCCGGCTCTGGTTCCGGCTCCGGTGCAGGCTCTGGTTCAGGCTCCGGTTCGGGTTCGGGCTCCGGTTCAGGCTCAGGCTCGGGTTCAGGCTCTTCTTCCTTGACCGCTGGGTCTTGGACAGCCAAAGGGTCAAACCAGTCGTACCCCAAGACAGGCAGCCCTTCGCCAGCCTGTGTTATAAACGCCCTCCAAACCGCCACCGGCCAGTCGCCGCCGTAAAAGCCAGCCACGCCGCCTATTTCCGGCAGCTCCAGCTCTTCACCGTTCGGCCCCACGTTGTACATCGACACAGCCGTTGTCATCTGCGGTATGAATCCAACAAATTGGGCCGACTTGAAATCATCAGAGGTGCCCGTTTTTCCTCCGATTTGCCAGGGGAGTCCAACTAGGTCGCTAGCCGTTCCTTCCGGTCCCGCGACAGCCAGCAGCGCCGGCAACATCATGGAAAGAATGCTCTGTGAGAAGACTGCTTCACGCGGCGTAACCGCCTGGTAAATGATGTTGTCGTTAGCGTCCTTCACTTCTGACACTATGTGCGGGTCCAGCCTGTAACCACCGTTTGCGAGCGTTGCGTAGGCCCTTGTCAGGTCGATGTTGTGGACTGAGGCTGATCCCAGCACATTCAACAGCTCAACGTTTAGGCCCGGGGAGTCCTCCGGTATCCCGGCCTCTCCCAAAGCTGAAATCAAAGCTGCTGGACCAATCAGTTCATTGATCTCAACGAAGGCTGTGTTGACTGACTTTGCTGTCGCAGTCTCTACTGTCACTTCGCCGTACGAAACCCCACCGGAGTTTCGTACGGTCAGCCCGGCAAAGTCCTGGGGAGAGTTCCCGTTGAACTTCTCTTGCATCGAGCCGCCATCCTCTAGAAAGGGAATCAGAGCAAACGGCTTGAAGGTCGACCCGGCCTGAGCCTGTTCCTGGGTGACGGCGTTTATCTGCACCTTTTCATAGTCGCCGCCCGCATATTCAGCCAGGATCGCGCCCGTGTAGTTGTCGATTGCTGACAGGGCAATGTGCAAGCTTTCCGGGGTGTCTTCAGGCATTACCGTGACCGCGTTCAGTGCGGCTTCCTGCATCTGTGGATCCAGGGTTGAAACAATGGTCAAGCCACCCGCATCCAGGTCACCTTCGGTGAAAGAGCCCGTATCCAACAGCTCTTGACGCACCTGCTGGAGTAGGTAGCCCTGCCAGCCGGTCATGTAGGAGGTCCCATCCCGAAGGGGCAAGGTCTCAGGAAAAACAGCAGAGTCGGCCTCTGCTGCCGTCGCCCAGCCATCTTCAACCATTAGCCCCAGGACTCGCTCCCAGCGAGCCCTAGCCATCTCCTCATCGATCGCCGGATCCCACGCACTTGGTGCGGGAATCACCCCGGCAAGAAGAGCCGCTTGTGAAAGGTCCAGATCCTTTGCTGGGATTCCAAAGTAAGACTGAGATGCGGCCTCAATTCCGTACGCGCCGCGCCCAAAGTAGATCGTGTTCATGTAGTTGGACAGGATCTGTTCCTTGGACTGGGTCCGGTTGATCTTGAGCGCAGTCAAAGCCTCAATCAACTTGTCCTTGTAGCCAGCCGTTTCTCTACCGAAGTAGGTTTCAACGTACTGCTGCGACAAGGTTGAGGCACCCTGTCTAGCTCCACCACTAGCGTTGTTTACTAGCGCCCGCAAAATCCCGCGAAAGTCCACGCCGGTGTTCGTGTAGAACGTGCGGTCCTCGGACGCAACAATGGCGTTGGGAACATAGTCGGGGAGTTCCTGCACATCGACGATGGTCCGGTTCACCTCCGCGAACCGTCCCAGCTGCGTTTCCTCATCGTTGTAATAGACCGTGGTCGCCTGCGCCAACGCGAACTGCGAAGGCTGGGGAATGGTGATGCGGCTGTACGCCCACAAGAAGCCGGCTCCCCCAATTATGACCAGCAGAAGGAAAGAGACTAAGAGCGCCAGCGCAATTCGCTTCGGCCAGCTCTTCTTCCCGTTTGCCGCGGCCTTTTTCTTACGTTTTCCCTCATCCTGCGCAGCGGGGACTTCCTCTGGCGGCGGTGGCATAGAGGCGGCGCCGTGCAAGCGTTCCATGCGGCTTGGCGGGGCGCCCTGATAGGGACTTTGCCCACCCTGCCCGTAAGTAAAGTTGCTCACGCGGCCTCCTCCAATTTGTTCGTACAGCCTACCCCTGCGCCTCTTCCCACCATTTTAAGAGACGCGCCTTGGCATCTTCAGGAGTAAGGGGACCTTCCTCCATGCGCAGTTGGAGAAGAAAGTTGTATGCGCGGCCAACCTGCGGTGAGGGACCAATGTCGAGGATTTCCATGATCTGGCTTCCATCAAGGTCCGGTCGAAGCGCGTCTAGTTCCTCCTGTTCACGCAGGGCTTCGATCCTTTGTTCCAGATCGTCGTAAGCCTGCGACAAGCGGGCCGCCTTACGCTGGTTCCGCGTAGTGGAATCAGCCCTGGTCAGACGGTGAAGCCGCTCAAGTTGGTCCCCGGCGTCAGCGACGTAGCGTCGTACCGCCGAGTCTGTCCACCTGGAATCCCCGTACCCGTGGAACCGTAAGTGCCCGGCCACAAGGTCACAAACAGCCTTTGTCGTCTTGTTGTCGAAGCGCAGCGCCCTCATCCTCTTGCGCGTCATCTTCGCCCCGACAACGTCGTGATGGTAAAAGCTGACCTTACCTCCCTCAAAACGTCGGGTTGCGGGCTTTCCAATGTCGTGCATGAGGGCGGCAAACCTCAAAATGAAGTCGGGCCCAGGCACTGGCCCGTCGGGACCGGTTTCCAAGTCGATTGCCTGATCCACAACAGTCAAAGTGTGCTGGTACACGTCCTTGTGGCGGCCGTGTTCGTCCACGGTAGCTGCCAGGTCGGCAAGCTCTGGAAGAACGTACGCAACAACGCCCGTATAAACCATTAGCTCCAAACCACGGCGAGGATCTGGGCTCACCATCAACGAAACAAACTCGTCCCTAATCCGCTCCGGGGAGACGATCTCTAAACGCTTAGCTTCCCTTGACATGGCCTCCATTACGGCAAGGTCCACATCAATTCCCAGCTGCGCCGCGAAACGGGCGGCGCGCATCATCCGCAAGGGGTCGTCCCGGAAGGACTGGGTTGGAGAGACGGGGGTTTTCAAAACACCTTGTGCCAGGTCTTCCAGACCCCCAAATGGGTCAACTAGGGCCATCTGCGGCAGACGCATGGCCATGGCGTTTACCGTGAAGTCTCTTCTGGACAGATCTCCCTCAAGGGTTTTGCCGTACTCCACGGAAGGTTTTCGGGAGTCGGGTTCATACTCCTCGGTCCTGTACGTGGTGACCTCAACCTCCAAACCTGCCTTTCGACCCGCAATCGTTCCAAATGCGCGCCCCACATCCCAAGTTTTTGCGCCCCAGCGCGTGAGTATCTCCTGGGTTTCATCGGGGAGAGCGGATGTCGCTAGGTCAATGTCCTGAGGAGTCTTCCCAAGGAATGCGTCACGCACCGGACCACCAACCAGCGCCAACTCATGACCCGCTTGCGTAAAAAGGTCAGCTAGGGCGAACAGTTCAGGTGGCAGATCCTCGAAAGAGCGCTTTCCCTGCAGCAGTAGGGCGGGAACATCGTCGCCGCCTAGGAGTGGTAAGTCAGCAGTTGTCATGGAGTCCCCTCATAGCTGGTGAAGCCACACACCAGAGTAATTGTGGGTCACCGGCAGGTCACCCTCTAGGCTGGGAGAATGCACACACCAACCAACAGCGTTTCTGCAGGCAAGTCCCCTGCCGACGTTCAGCGTGTGCAATCTCGCGCCTTTCAAAACCGTAAAGTCCGTACCGTGCACGAAACGTCGGCCGGTGGAGTGGCGGTGCGGATCATAGATGGGACAGCGTACGTCGCCGTGATTATCAGGCGCGGCCGCGGCGGCCAAAAGGAACTGTGCCTACCCAAAGGGCATTTGGAGTCAAATGAGACGGCGCCTGTAGCGGCAGCCAGAGAAATCGCTGAGGAAACCGGGATCACCACCCGCATACTCTTGCACTTAGGGTCGGTGGACTACTGGTTTTCGGGATCTACCGCGCGCATCCACAAACGCGTCCACCACTTCCTAGCGGAATACCTAAGCGGAGACATTACGGCCGAAAACGACCCTGACCAGGAGGCCGAGGACGCGGTGTGGTTAGAACTGCGCGAAGCCACCATGTCCCTGTCCTACGCCAACGAAAGAAGAATTGTTCAAACGGCCGTTGACCTGCTTTATTCCACCCAAAACACCAATGGGGACAAAAGTTGACTTGGCCGCGTGATAGCTCCCGACCCCGCAGTTTAGGTCACTGGCAAGCACTGGTAGCCGCCGTGGTTTTGATTGTCTCCACTGTGCTCCTAGCTGAACCGGCCAAAGCTGACCCACCTGAGCCCAGCGTCCAAATTGTCTCCCTGACCCCGGCCATCCTGGTCGATGAAAGTCCAGTCACCGTCCGCGCTCACTTGAAAAACGTCTCACAGGAGGGAACGACGCGAGTGGCCGTTTTCATGGGCGCTGACTCTCTTCCCTCCTTGGACGCTGTCGACGCATTCTTGGATAACGGCGGCTACGTCTGGAACATCACCGAACAGTGGTTGGACGCAGAACAAAAAAACCAGGCCGCTACCAGTGAGGGGCTTGAGCTGGAACTAGAGCTGCCGTTTGAAGGATTGCCGCTTTGGAACCCTGATGACTGGGGGCCGTACGCAGTGGAACTGCGAGTACTCACGGAAACTGAGGGCGCCTACAGTAGCACCCTGCTAGCCCGCACTATTTTGCTTTGGAACGCTCACCAGAATCTACAGCCACTCAAAGTCAGTGCGCTGGTCCCGGCCTCAGCAGCCGCAGATGCGGACCCGGACCTCCTGCTTACGGTCCCGTCTGTAGCGGTTCAAGAACGCGGAGAAGGAGAGAACACAGGCCCTGCCACGAATGGCAACAACTATCTACTCCAGCTTCCAGCGGACAGCGCCGACGTGTCGCTGACAGCGGCGATCGGCGCCGACACTCTCACAGAGCTGGCCCTGGACTCGTTAGCTGAACATCCCGGTGCGGCCCGCAACACGACGGCCGCAATCTTAGCCAGTGAAGACTGGTTTTCCACCTCTACCCTGAGGGCCTCCACCGTTGCGGTCATTGCCCCAAAAAACAGTTTAGATCCCCTTCCTTGGACCTCGTCCAAACTAGCCGTGAACAGCGAAAACGGGGAGGTACTGAGCGAACCTACGGGAAGCTACAACACCGTGTTGTACGGGTGGGCGCAGCTGGAAGAGCTAATCTTGGAAGGCTTCGACCCGGACGACCCAAACGAAGCGCTGAACGCCCAGCAACGAATCCGTACACTGACGGCACTCACAGCCCGAAACACTGTCCTGGACCGCTCTTCCCTTTTCGTGAACCTACTTGATCCAAACGATCTTGAGGGCGTCTCCTGGAGTGGCGCCCAAACCCAGTCCCTAGAAGCGGCGCTAGTAGCTCCGTGGGTGGGCACAGCCGGGTTGGACGATGTTTTGGAAGGACCTTTCAACACCCTGGATGAAGGGCAAGTTCCCGCTGCCCCCAGGGGGGACACGGCGCAGATGGCCCTCATCTTCAAGCCGCTCATCGAATCTGTCACGTTGGCGCAAGGACTGCTGTCCTCAAGCGGTGCTGACCATCCACTTTCTTCACTGGCGCCGGTTGCTCTGGCCCCGACGGCACTGGGACTGTCGGATGCTGACCGTGAGAGTTTGGCACGGACAACAGCAGCGCAACTGGCTAGGGAATTCGACGTTGTTAGCGTTGCCCCGTCCCCAACAGTGAACGTGGTTGGAACTAGCGCGGAACTTCCTGTGACCGTCGTCAACAGTGGAAGCAATGAGGTTCACGTGTGGACGGGCATTGTCACAGACGATCCGCGTCTACGCGGCGACGAGTGGGTAGGGACCACGATCCCTGCGGATTCATCGACAACCGCCAACGTCCCAATTTCCGCCATCGGCTCTGGCAATGTGAGCATCACGGCGGTAGTGAAGGCGGACGACGGCACTATCCTTAGTTCTTCTGAACCGCTTTTGGTGCGCGTACGGCCAAACCTTGGAGACACTGTGACTTGGTCTATCGGCGCTGCCCTAGCAGTCCTGTTCCTAGTTGGCTTGTACAGGACGCTCAAACAGGGCCGACGGGGAACACAAACCACAACGCTTCACACGGGAGGGTCTGTTGAGTGAGGAAAGTTCGGGCGAAGCTGTAAAACCTGCACAGGAGTCACTTTTGAGGGCCTCCGCCCTGATGGCTTCAGGGACCCTGGTCTCCCGAGTTCTTGGGTTCGTCAGATCCGCCATGCTTGTCGCCGCCCTGGGAGTGACTGCCGGAGCGGCCGCCTCATTCCAGTTAGCAAACACCCTGCCGACTATGGTCTACAACCTGCTTGCTGCGGGTGTGTTAGATGCTGTTTTGGTCCCCCAAATTGTGAAAGCCCTGCGGGACCGGTCCGGTTCCGCGTATGTCAACAAGCTGATCACAGCGGTTGGATCAATCCTCTTCCTTCTGACAATGGCAGCTTTGGTCGCTACTCCACTTCTAGTTACCCTGTTCGCCCCCACGCTTGAGCCGGCAACACGAGCTTTGACAATAACCTTCACGATCTGGTGTGTTCCCCAAATATTCTTCTACGGCGTCTACAACCTGTTCGGCCAACTACTGAATGCGAAGAGCGTGTTTGGGCCCTACATGTGGGCGCCCGTCGCAAACAACGTTGTCTCGATTGCTGCCCTGGGGTTCTTTCTAGCAACGTGGGGAACGTCGGGACCCGTATTCCCAGCTCAGGATTTCACCAGCACCCAAACGGTTGTGCTGGCGGGCAGCGCCACGTTGGGTGTCATAACCCAGGCCCTGATTCTCATCATCCCGATACGCCGGGCGGGAGTGAAGCTACGCATCGACTTCAAGCTGAAAGGCACGTCCTTCGGCTCAGCCCCCAAGGTGGCGATGTGGACGTTTGCCACCTTGATGGTCAGCCAAATCGGGGTCATTTCGACTACGAATATTGCGACTAGGGCCGACACTTGGACTGACGTGACCGGCCAGGTTGTTGCTGGAATCCAGAGCTATCAGTACGCGTTCATGATGTTCATGCTTCCTCAGTCGCTGATCACTGTCACGCTGGTGACCGCCATATTCACACGGTTGGCGACATCGATGAGCAACCGGGACCTACCTGGGGTAGCTGCCTCTTACCACCGGGGCACGCACCTACTAATCGCCCTGACCTCCGTCAGCACTGGGATCCTCATGGTGACCGCTACCCCCCTCATGCAGATGACCATGCCGACGTTCGGGGCGGAGGCAGCCTCGCTCTACGGAACCGTGCTGGTCGCACTGGCCCCCGCAATTCCCTTTTCAGCGGTCACGATGCTCAGCCAGCGTGTCTTCTACGCGATGGAAAACGCGTGGCCCGTCTTTCTAATGGGTCTGGTGCCGATGGCTTTGCAGCTAGTCGTAGGTTGGGGTGTCTATTTCAGTGCGTCGCCGGAGTACTGGACCGCTGGAGCGGGTGCCGGGGAAACGGTCGCCCGGATGACGCAAGGGTTCATAGGCCTCTACCTTGTCTCCCGGGCCATCCCCTTGGTGAAGGCCCGGCGCGCACTGCGCCAGATCGGCGTCTATGGGATGGCGACTGCTGCTAGCTCCCTTGTCGGCTGGGGGGTTCTGCACCTGCTTGGCCCGGGCACGGAAGGCGCCTCAGGACTAGCGCGAAGTCTCCAAGCCGGTGTCAAGACGGCAGTAACCACCGCCGTTATCCTGTTGGTTTTCGTGGCATTGATGCGGATTCTTAACCCGAAGGGATTCGCTGACCTCTGGGGCGCCGTTCAAGCCCGCCTTGGCAGGAAAGACACCGGTCGTGAAGGGGAGGAGGATCAAGAGCCAGAGGCTGAAGCCCTTGCGGTCGCCCAGCTACCGGCACTCCAGGAACCGTCGGTCACGGGAGCACTACCCGTTCTTACCGGCGTCGGTGTAGAGATGGCGGATGAATCAAAGAGCGGCGAGTCATTAGCTCAGTGGCTCAATAGGGTAGCTCCAGAAGAGGGCACGCCAAGTAGAGACAAACCGGATGCAAACGCGGGTAGTACGGTAAGTAAACAGTCAAGTAACGCGGTCCAGTCACCGCAGTTCGACGCCGATCGGATTTCAGGGAGGCCGATAGTGAGCAACACAGGTGGAAGAGCCAGGCGTCCCAGAGACGGCAAATTCAATGCCACCGGACCAGCTCTAATCGTGGGTCTTCTGGTCGTGGGAGGCGGCGTATGGTACGTGTCGCAGAACTTGTTCCCGGAGCCAAGTGAAGTGATCGTGGTTGAAGAAGTTCAAAGCGAACCACAATCGGAGCCGATCGCAGAAAGCGACCCCGGCTCGGCAGCCGAAGGAGAACCCTCAGCACTGCCTGTAATTGCCGGAACCAGGATTCTTTCCTGGTCAGACGATGGCGGAGACCATCCAGAATTGGCCACATTGATGTCGGATGCCGACTCCAGCACATACTGGAGAACACGCTACTTCGACCCAAACACTTATGCCCAAGGTGCCCCTGCCGCGATCGTGTTGAACCTTGCTGAGCCAGCGTCTGTATCTCAGATTGTGCTTGAAGTGATCGGTGCGGGCGGCGAGGTGACGGTAGTTGTTCCCGACGGAGACAACCCCCGCGAAGGACAGGTTGTCGGCACAGCCGCCCTAGCAAGCACCACCGTGATCCCCGTGACAGATCCGGCGCCTGTAAGCTCCTTAGCCTTGGTGTTCACGGAACTTCCAATAGATGATGAAGGCAGGAACCGGGTTAAAATCGCCTCAATAGCAGTCGAATAAAGATGAAGGAAGAAATGAAGGAAAAAGTCGAGCAGCTGGTAATAATTGGGTCTGGACCAGCCGGCTACACCGCAGCAATCTACGCAGCAAGGGCCGGCTTCGAGCCGCTGGTCTACGCAGGGTCTCTGGATGCCGGGGGCGCTCTCATGACCACCACAGAGGTGGAGAACTTCCCGGGGTTCCCTAGCGGTATTGAGGGCCCGGAGCTGATGGATAAGCTTAAAGAGCAGGCCGAACGCTTTGGAGCACGCGTTGAGCTTGACGATGTGATGTCAGTGGACTTCAGCTCGCGTCCCTTCACGCTCAACGTCTACGGAGGCTCAATTAAGGCCCAGTCCGTCATCGTCGCAACGGGTGCGGCATACAGGCACCTCAACGTGCCAGGCGAAGAAAAGCTGTCAGGAAGGGGCGTCTCCTACTGCGCAACCTGTGACGGGTTCTTCTTCCGGGACAAACCACTGGTCGTAGTGGGTGGCGGTGACTCCGCAATGGAAGAGGCCCTGTTCCTCACTCGGTTCGCTTCGAAAGTCACCGTGATCCACCGGCGCGACAAGCTGCGTGCATCTGAAGTGATGGCGCAGCGTGCCCTGCGTGATCCGAAGATTGACTTTGTCTGGGACTCCGTTGTGGAGGAGATCGAGGGTGCAGATGCGGTCACGGGCGTACGCGTGAAGAACGTGAAGACCGGTCTTGAAGAAACAGTCCCTGCCCAGGGAGTTTTCGTTGCGATCGGACACGACCCCCGCTCCGGCCTATTCAAAGACCAGTTGGCCGTAGATGATGCCGGTTACATCAAGGTGGATGAGCCCAGCACCAAAACCTCTGTAGAGGGCGTGTTCGCCTGTGGAGACGTGGTGGACCACTCTTACAGGCAAGCAATCACAGCAGCAGGATCTGGATGCAAAGCCGCCTTAGACTCACAGCACTTCTTTGAGTCTCAGACAGGCGGGGAGAGCTAAGCCTCTAGCCTGAGAATTTCAGCGATTCTCTCTAAGTCAGAAGGGCCGGCGAACTCGATGACTAGCCGGCCCTTTTTGGCGCCCTCGGTAATCGTGACCCTGGTGTCCAGTCGGTCTCCAAGTTCGCGAGCAACCTCTTGACCCCTAGCCGTGGTCTGAGGTTGCGGCCGGCGACGGGCGGGCTGGGTGCCCTTCCACAGCTTCACCAGTTCCTCAGTCGAGCGCACAGACAGTCCTTCTGCATGGACCTTTGCGGCAAGCTTTTCCATGTCCGACGCGGATTCTAACCCCAGTAGCGCGCGCGCATGACCCGCCGAGAGCGTTCCGGCAGCGACTTGGCGTTGGACGGCAGGCGGCAACTTCAGTAAGCGAAGGGTGTTCGCGATCTGTGGCCGTGAACGCGCAATGCGCCTTGAGAGTTCCTCTTGCGTACAGGAGAAATCCTCCATTAGTTGGCTGTAAGCGGCCGCTTCTTCTAGGGGATTCAGAGCCACCCGGTGCAGGTTCTCAAGCAGCGCGTCACGTAGAAGATCATCCGAGTCTGTGGAGCGAACAATCGCGGGAATCTGCTCCATCCCGGCAAGTTGCGCGGCACGCCAGCGCCGCTCTCCCATGACCAGCTCATACTTTGCATCAGGCTGATCCCTCAGGATGGTTGCAAGTCGATCTTTCTGTGCGTCCTCTTCCAACACGGCCTGCGTGATGCGCCGAATGACGACTGGCTGGAGAAGCCCGACCTGACGCACCGATTCGGACAGCTCAGCAAGCTCCTCAGGATCGAAGACCTGCCGCGGCTGCTTGAGGTTTGGCACGATCAATTCGGTATCGATCAAGCCAAAGGTGGTGTCGGGCACCTGAGCTAACGGTGTGGGTGCCGTCCTGCCTCGTTCGGGGGTCTCACCCGCCCTGGATTCTGAGCTTGGTCGCGATGTTTCACGTGAAACAACCGGGGCCTTCCTGGGCCCCAGCAGGTCTTTAGCTGAGCCACCGCGGTCCCTACGTGTCCCACTTCCAGTCTTGTCCGGCAGTAGAACGTCAAGTGGTCTTGCCGGCTCCACGGGAGGCTCAGCGTCGGGGATCAAAGCCCCCAAGCCCCTGCCTAAGCGACCGCCACCGCGTGGGCGACGCGCCCCTGTTCCCTGACTCATCCCCGCTTCCCTCCACCCTCTTCTTTAGCGAGCCTATCCATAAGCTCCGCCGCGGCCGCCCGGTACGCAATGGCGCCCACACCCTTGGGGTCGTACGTCAGTACGGTTTGGCCAAAGCTAGGTGCTTCGGAAACTCGCACTGACCGCGGTACTTCGGTTGTGAGAACCTGGTCGGTGAAGTGCGAGCGAACCTCTTCCGCCACTTCGGCCGATAGCCTGGTTCGGCTATCCAGCATAGTCATCAGCATCAAAGGCTCGAGCAATTCAGGGTTCAGCCCTGCCCGAACCTTTTCGATCGTACCGAGCAGCAGGGATAAGCCCTCCAACGCGTAGTATTCGGCCTGGACAGGAATGAAGACGCGGTCGGCGCTTGCGAGCGCATTCAAAGTGAGAAGTCCCAGTGACGGAGGCGAATCAATAATCACCACGTGGGGCGTACGATCGGTCGCCTCTAGGTGCTCCTCTATTGCTTGGCGCAGGAACAGAGCACGGTCTGGCTCATCCACCAGCTCCACCTCAGCGCCCGCCAAGTCAATGGTTGCGGGAGATACCTGGAGCCCGGGAAGATCCGGGGCATCAGCCAACACGTCTTCAAGCGAGGCTGTCCCAAGCAGCACCTCATACGTTGATGGTGTTCCCGGCGGGTGTGCGACACCTAATGCCGTAGAGGCGTTCCCCTGGGGATCAGCATCGATCACCATGACGCGCAGTCCACCTAGCGCCAGGGCAGCCGCCAAATTCACGGCCGTGGTGGTCTTCCCGACGCCACCCTTTTGGTTAGCCACCGAAATGACCTGTGTTTGCGTCGGTTCGGAAAGTGTCGCCCGGTCCAACTCTTCCAGCTTTGCGTAGTTGCGCACCAACTGGTCTAGAAGCGGTGAACTGGGGTTCTCCTGGTCATCCACTAACGTCCCCCTACCTGTTTAAAGCAGTGCCTGCGTGGAGTGTCTCTGTGCTGAATGGTCCTGTTCGGAATAGCTCTGTTCGGAGTAGCCCTGCATGGTCTAGCCATGCGCGGGAACTAATTGATTCAGGAATGTTTCACGTGAAACATCAGTCCCGCCGACAGCACTGCACCACGTAGGTTGCCTCTTCCTCCATCAAAGATGGAACCTCATGAACCTTCGCAGTGAGCCTGAGTTTCGACAGCTCTTTCTTGGCGGCCGCAACTTCTTCCGACGCGCGACGTCCCTTCAAAGCGACAAGGCAGCCCTTGGGGCCCAATAGTTTTGAGGTGAGTCGGAGAAGCTTAGCCAGCCCGGCAACAGCTCGAGCTGTGACGGCGTCGACGTGGAAGTCTGCGGGTAGATCCTCTGACCTAGAACGGATCACCTGCACGTTGGTCAGGTCCAGCTGTTCCTTCACGTAGTTGAGCCAGTCGCAACGACGCTCCATCGGCTCCACTAGGAAGAACTCCAAGTCAGGACGCATACAGGCCAAGACTATGCCCGGAAGACCGGCACCCGATCCGACGTCTGCCACGGTTCCAGAATCCGGGAGGAAGCCCGCAACAGCAGCTGAGTTGACCAGGTGGCGCGACCAGATTCGCTCAGTTTCCTTTGGTCCGATGAGCCCGCGAAGAATGCCCTCTTCCTGCAATAGCTGCGCAAACTGCTGAACCTTTTCGCTGCCAGCGCCGAATGCCGCCAGCACCAACTCAGAGGGGTTTTCAGCCATGGTCTTCTTCGTCTTGGTCGGAAGACGGAGGCAAAACAACCACCCGTCGGTTCGGCTCGCTGCCCTTAGACTCCGATAGCAAACCTGCATCCGCGATCGCGTCGTGACAAACCTTCCTCTCAAAGGGGTTCATAGCGTCCAACTCCACCGGCTGGCCCTGTGCTTTAGCTACCTCAACCGCTTCTTGAGCCACAGCCCGCAGCTGCTCTTTGCGGTTAGCACGGAACTGCGCAATGTCCAGCATCAGTCTGGAGCGCTCTCCGGTGGAAGCTTGAACCGCCAGACGCGTAAGTTCCTGGAGGGCCTCCAGGACTTCTCCGTCGTCGCCCACAAGTGACGGCAGTGAGGACGGAGTGTCTTCACTGATTACGGCGACGGCCGCCCGCCCATTCTCAACACCGATTTCAATATCACCGTCTAGATCAGCAATATCCAAAAGCTCTTCTAGATAGTCGGCGGCAATGTCGCCTTCTTCTTCCAAAAGCTCCATCTGATCTTGGCTGTTTTCACTCATTCCAGTTCCTACTGTTCTGCCGGCTAATTCTTGCCCTGGCTCTTCTTTCGCTGCGCTGCACGGCGCTCCGCCCGCCTTTGAGCACGACGCCGCTCGATCTCCTCAGGCGTTAGGTCGCCCCCGCGCTTTGCACGCTCCGCTGATCGTCGCTCTGCCTTTGCTGCACGTCTTTCCGCAGCCTGCTGTTCCAATCGTTCACGCTCCGCTAAACGCAGACGCTGCTCCCGCGACAGCTTCTTTGGACGCTTCGCTCTGGCTGCCTCCGCAGCCTCTTGCGAGGTCTTCTTCAGCACCATTTCCTTCATCCACAGGTCGTCCGGCACCGTTGGCCACGGTTCTACAGCCAACTTACGGTAAGTGGCCACGACTTCCTTTGGCTCCCAGTCCTCTGGGAAGTCACTGGCAACCTTCTGCTTCTTTGCTTTCTTCTTGACCTCAACCAGTGTTGTCTCAATCAGCTCGGCCGTCGCATCTTCGTCGCCATCCAAAGCACCTAGCGCGCTGTCGTACTCCTCGAAATAAGGGGTCGCCCAAGCTTTGTAGGACGCTTCGCGCTTCTGCTTCAACTCATCAAACGCCGGTGCCCCAGGTGTCGGCATCACCTTCACCACCCAAAGCTGCTGGGCCCAGCTGAATGCGGCAGTCGTCACCATGTACATGATCAGTGCCATCTTGAAGATGAGCCCGGTGAAGACGTACATCAGCGGCATCAGGTACATCATGGTCTTCTGGCTGCGGACCATTGGGTTATCGCTATCGGTCTGGGTGACCATGTTCTTCTTCATGGACATCTGCATAGTCAGGAACTGCAGGATAACCATGACCAAGATAAAAACAATGAAAATGGCACGCTGCGACCATTCGGGCGTAGTGCCCATGGACTGCGAAAGCCCCACCCCAAAGACAGTCGACCCGTCTATATCCTTCGCCACGGTTGCCGTCAAAGGACCCAGGTGATCAACCGTGCCACCGCGGTAGGTGCCGTTCATGATCTGTTCAACGGCAAAAATCACGCGGTAGAGGCCAAACAGCACCGGCATTTGCACCAGCATCGGCAGACACGAAGAGAAGGGGGATGTGTTGTTCTTCTTGTAGAGCGCCATCATCTCTTCTTGTTGGCGCTGCCTGGAAAGCTGGTCCTTTTTCCCCTTGTACTTGTCCTGCAGCTTCTTTAGCTCAGGCTGAATCATCTGCATGTTTCGCTGAGATCGAATCTGCTTCAGATAGAGCGGGATGATCGCCACACGGACTAAGACCGTGAGCAGGATGATTGACAACACCCAGGCAAAACCCGGCCCATCCGGCATACCCAGCAAAGTCAAGAAGCTGTGGATGTTCACCCATAGCCAGGCGAAGACCACAATTATCGGGTGTAATACTGCGTCCACTCAGGACTCCTTAAACTTACTCTCAGGCCTGTCACCATCAGCGCTGCCGCGCAAACTTCGCGGGTGTGAAGGCACCTCAACTACCTTAGAGCCTTCATCGGGCAGGTCCCTAAACCTAGCGGATGCCCTCTCAAAGAAACCGGGTTGATACTCAATCTCGTGCCCTACCCAGTCATCCGGGGCCACCCACGGTGGCGCCTTCCACTGGCCTTTCTCCGGCACGTGGTCAACTCCGCCACGACTCCACGGGTTGCACCTCAAAACCCGCCAGGTCCCTAGGAGAAAACCTTTGGCGGCCCCGTGCACACCCAACGCATCTATCGCATACGCGGAGCAAGAGGGATAGTAGCGACAACGCCTTGGCAACAGGGGTGAAAGGAAAGCCCTATAGAAACGGATTGGGGCAGCAAGTAGGAAGGACAGCGGATTTCTCATTCGGAACTCCCGGAAAGCTTCGCTTTCTCCTTGCCAAGTGCCGAAGCAATCAGGCGCTCTAATTCTTTACGCACCCGGTCTGAGGGCAGCCCAGCGGCCCCTCTCATGACACGGATGACGACCTTGCTGCCGCCCGGCAATGTTGGAATTATTCGAGCCATCTGGTGTCGCACTTGGCGCTTTAGCCGGTTGCGCTGCGTTGCCAGCGGAATCTGCCTCTTCGCCACGCTGATGCCAACCTTCGTGCTCTCAAAAGCACGCCCATCGACTGGGACCTGCAAAGACACCACAAAGGCTCGGCTCCCACTACGGGACCCGAGCCTAAGTATTGGCGTGAAGCCCTCGCGAGCCCCGAGCCGATTCTTCGAGGCCAACACCTAAGGGCCTGGGATCAAACCGAGAGGCGGGCGCGGCCCTTGCGGCGCCGGCTGCTCATGATCGAGCGCCCCGCCCTAGTTCTCATACGCAAACGGAAACCGTGCACCCTGTTACGGCGCCGGTTATTGGGCTGATAAGTTCGCTTCGACATCAGTACTCCTCAAATTGGCAGGTAGGTTCTGCCCCAAATCTTCTCACCCGACACAAGCCCTTAGCCGGTCTGGTCAGGTTACTCGCACCGCGAGATTACTTGGGGACAACAAAGCGGTCAATCAAGCTAAAGCTAACTCTCAACCTGAAGGCTTCCCACAACTGTGGATCGTCCTGTGAGTTCAGCATCTTAAATATCCACACATCTGGGGAAACTATTCACAGATTGGAGAAGCTACCCGTGGACAACCTGCGTAAACGCTTGAAACTACAGCATTGTCATCTTGATCCGCTTATTCCACAGGTTCATCCACAACGCTGGAAAACTCTTCGTAGGGGATAGACTTTGGGTCGCGAACAACTGTTGCGCGGTGTTGAATCTCACCTACTAGCCGTAAAGGAGCAGCTTGTGGAAGGTTCAGTTTTGGGAGAGGCGTGGGAAAACGCCGTTGCCCAAGTGAACCCAGAAGAGCTTGGCCCGGCGTATCAAGCTTTCATTCGGATGGTCAAACCCCTGGGGGATATCGAAGGCACGATTCTTCTAGCTGTACCAAACGACTTTACGAAAACCTACATTGAGACGCGCCTAGCAACTGATCTGACGGCCGCACTTTCGGAGCAGATGGGACGCCCAATCAGGATCGCCGTCAGCGTTGACCCTTCGTTGGAGTTCAACACCACTCCCGATGCTCCCGCGCCCTCCCGACCCGAACGCCCACAGGAGCCGGAACGTGCGCAGGAACCCGTACGTCAGTACCACTATGCGTCCCCGGTCCCCGCCTTCACTCCCCACGATGACGCAAAAAGCGGTCAGGGGCGGCCACAGCTGAACCCCAAATACGTCTTTGACTCCTTCGTGATTGGCCCTTCAAACCGTTTCGCACACGCTGCCGCACTTGCGGTCTCCGAAGCGCCGGCCCGGGCCTACAACCCGCTATTCATTTACGGAGATTCCGGCCTGGGAAAGACGCACCTCCTGCACGCCATTGGCGACTACGCGATCTCCCTGTACCCGCACCTTCGCGTCCGGTACGTGAATTCCGAGGAGTTCACGAACGAATTCATCAATGCCATTCGAGACGGTCAGCGAAAAGAAGCCTTCAAGCGCCGCTACCGCGGAACCGACATCCTGCTAATTGACGACATCCAGTTCATTCAGGGGAAACCAGAAACTATCGACGAGTTTTTCCATACCTTCAACGCACTGCAAAACGCTGGAAAACAAATCGTCATCACCTCAGACGTTCCCCCAAAGGATTTGTCCGGTTTCGAAGATCGCCTCCTGTCCCGCTTCCAATCCGGGTTGGTCACCGACGTGCAGCCGCCCGACCTAGAAACACGTATCGCTATTTTGCAAATGAAAGCAGACGCCGACGGCATAGAAGTGGACTGGGACGTTCTTGAGTACATCGCATCCAGAGTCTCATCCAATATCCGCGAACTGCACGGGTCCCTACTTCGTGTGACCGCCTTTGCGAAACTAAACCGTCAGCACCTGGACCTAGCCTTGGCCCAGCGCGTTCTCAAAGACCTTCTTTCCGACCCTGAAGACACGCAGGTATCGCCCTCCTTGATCATGGGACAAACCGCGGTGTTCTTTGGAATCACAATTGACCAGATGTGCTCTGCTGACCGTTCGCGACCAATCGTTGAAGCCCGTCAAACAGCTATGTACCTCTGCAGGGAACTAACGGACCTTTCCCTACCAAAAATCGGGGATGCGTTCGGAGGACGCGACCACACAACGGTCATGTACGCCAACAAGAAAATCGCAAAGCTTATGGCCGAACGGCGCGAGACCTATAACAACATCACTGAGCTCACTAACCGGATCAAGCGAAAAGCTCGGGAAAACTAGCTTCTCAACATCTTCCATCCGTGTAATTCCCAGCAACGCCACAGTAAACGCTGGCCTTGTGAAGCAAAATGACTCATTCCTGTCAAAATGCCGCGTTTTTTTGTGGAGGGCCGTTGACTACCCCCGAAAGGGACTCAGCGAGAGGCGCGAACTACACAACAGCCCACAGTTCGCCTCTACTTGTCCACCCCGGACTCAACACTCAACTTATTGACAGGCCCGGTGAAAGACAGGATCTCCACAGGTTCCACAAGGCCTACTACTACTACCAACTAATTAAATAGAAGATCATCAACAACCCGCAGATTGCTTGATGCAGGGAATGCAGCTTGTTGTCTCAGGTAAAGTAATAGGGGCTTTCTTTGGAGGATTCATGAAACTTAAGCTCTCAAGAGACGTGTTCTCAGACGCGGTTCAATGGACTTCCCATGCCGTTCAACAGCGCCCCGCGCTCCCTATTTTGGCCGCCGTGCGCTTGAATGCACGCGACGGGCAGCTAGAACTTTCCTCATTCGACTACGAAGTTTCTGCCCGAAGCTGGGTAGAAGCGAGCGTCGAAGAAGAAGGCCAAGCTCTGGTTGACGGTCGGATGCTGAGCGAGATCGCGAAGGTCCTGCCGAATGCTGATGTCAGCTTGGAACTCAAAGACAACCGCGTCGAAGTGCGCTGTGGCAGGGCCCAATTCGGATTGTTGACCATGCCGTTGGATGACTATCCTCCTTTGCCAGTCCTGCCAGAAAAGCAGGGAACGATCGACGCTCAAGCTCTTGCAAATGCCGTTTCTCAGGTCACCATTGCAACGTCGAAAGACGACACGCTCCCACTTCTAACCGGGGTGAAGGTTGAGGTGGAGGGGCCGAAGATTACTTTCTTGGCCACAGACCGCTACCGACTGGCGCAGCGCGAAGCTTTTTGGAATCCGCACGACCTGGATTTCAGTTCCTCATTGCTCGTGAAAGCGCGCGTTCTCTCAGATGTAGCTAGGAACCTAACCTCCGGCGGAGATGTGGAGTTGCGGCTGAACTCTTCTGGCACATCCGACCGCTCAGCGATTATTGGATTTAGTTCTGGTGAAAGGGAGGCTACGTCCTCGCTCATGGACGGGGACTACCCGCCCGTGCGCGGCCTGTTTAAAGACACGCTTTTGCACTACGTGTGTTCGCGAACTGAGCTACTTGATGCGGTCAAACGCGTTTCTTTGGTCGTCGAACGCAAAACCCCTGTCAACCTGACATTTGGCGATGGCACGCTGAAGCTGGAAGCTGGAGAAGCTGAGAACGCGCAAGCCCGGGAACACGTCCAGCTGCACACCGAAGATGAAGAACTGCGCACCGCTTTCAATCCGGGCTTTCTTCAAGACGGTTTGGCAGCACTGGACACAAACTACGTCAGGTTCGGGTTCGTAAGTGCCAACAAAGCAGCCGTTTTGATGGGGCAATCGGACGTCGACGGCGAGCCGGATGAAAGTTTCAAATACCTTCTGATGCCAGTGCGCTTCGGTAGCTAGTTTGCGGGTTTCCGACTTAGAACTAGTAGATTTTCGCTCTTACAGTTCCACGGTTTTGAGCCTGCCCCCAGGCGTGGTGGCCCTGCTGGGAAAAAACGGGCGGGGAAAGACGAATCTGGTTGAGGCGATTGCATACGTTTCGGCTTTGTCTTCTCACCGCGGAGCCCCTACCGCAAACCTAGTTCGGGTTGGAACTGGGGCGGATAGTCCCGGGGGAGCGGTTGTGCGGGCTCGGGTTGAAGCGCAGGGGCGCTCAAGCCTAATTGAGCTAGAAATTGCTCGTGGCCGCGCAAATCGGGCTCGCTTGAACCGAGCGAAGGTGCGACCAAGAGATGTTTTGGGGCAGCTGAGAGCCGTTGTGTTTGCGCCGGAAGATTTGGAGTTGTTGCGGGGCGAACCGTCTTTTCGGCGGTCATTTTTGGACCAGATTTCGGTGCAGCTGAAACCCCACTACTTGGGTGTCTTACGTGACTTCCAAAAGGTTCAGCGTCAAAGGGCCGCACACCTCAAAGATCTGCAACGCAAATTCACGCCAAGTCAGTCGGATCTGGAGATACTTTCGATTTGGGATGACCAGCTGGCCTTGCTCAGTGCGACGGTGGCCGCACACAGATCAGCAGTCGTTGAATCTTTGCAGCCCCTGGTGAGTGATGCGTACGCTTCTTTGACTGACAGTGACAGAAGAGCGTCACTTTCCTACGTGTCACATTTAGGGCAGGACGTTTCGGTGTCGGACCTGAGCATTGTGGACGGCCGTTTTGAAGGAAGTGGACAAGAGGGCATTGCAGCTTTAAAGCGTGCTTACGATGAGCAAATTGAACAGCGTAGGGGGGCAGAAATTGCCCG
>CAYFNQ010000002.1:0-6941 GCA_964344535.1 uncultured Actinomyces sp. | reverse complement strand
TGGACGCAACTGTTTTTAAGGTCGTGCGCGGTGACGACGGACTTACCACCGTGTCCGGGCCAACCAAGGTCGGAGCCCCCGCCGATGGATAGGGAAGAAGCGCAAGAGCCGGACTCAGTGGAAGCGGACTTTGAAGAACAGGTTCTTTCGGCAGCCTATGAACGCTACAGAGCCCGGGGTAGGGGCGCCACGTTCATTCCCCGAAAAAGGTTCGGGGCGCCTGCAAGCAAGCCGGGTGCGCAGTCTCCCTCAACGGCTGAATCGTCGCGGGGCGGCTTTGATTGGGCTTTAGTCGATGAGCTCGAAAAGAGCGACGGCGAAACGACACCAAGTGGCCCGTCGGGGACTACCCGAAGCTTCAAATGGACCCCCGGCTCCGGTCTGCACCGAGGAAAAGACCGACCCGGATCAGCGAAGTACGACCCGGTGGGATTGGGGCGCGTACTGAGCAGTGAAGTCCAAAAACGCCAGTGGGAAGAACAGCTCAAAGTTGGTTCGGTTGTTGGGCTGTGGCCGCAGATAGTTGGGGACCTGATTGCTAAAAATTGTCAGGTAGAGAGCTTTGAGGAAGGAAAGCTGGTGGCAAGAGCCGTTTCCTCAGCCTGGGCGCAGCAGTTGAGGCTTTTGATTCCAGAGATCCTTGCCCGTGTTGACAACACGGTGGGACCGGGAGTTGTAACCTCCATCGTCGTTGTTGGGCCACGGCCCCCATCGTGGCGGCATGGCACCCGTCACGTTCCCGGTAGAGGCCCCAGGGACACGTACGGTTAACACCGCTTGACCTGGGGTTTCTCCCATGCTTTAGTGCTGAGAGATTTTCCCCAGGTCGGCGCCCGCCAACTTCCCTATCGGGGGATTAGGGAAGGAATTTGGTAGGATTGACGAGCTAACAAACGGATTTGTTAGTGACTCGAACAACGGTTCGGGGTTTGGCTTACTGGCCGAGTTTTAGGTCAGCATTAGCATCACCGGTCATGGCGGTGCGGATCGGGAGAACTAGTGACCCAGCCGTCTTCAGGCACTTCGATGGGTGTCTCAACGGACGTCTCTGCAGGAACGGATCACTACGGCGAATCCGACATTACGGTCTTGGAAGGCTTGGATGCGGTACGTAAGCGTCCGGGAATGTACATCGGTTCAACCGGGGAGCGCGGGCTTCACCACCTGGTGTACGAAGTCGTAGACAATGCTGTTGACGAAGCGCTAGCCGGGTATTGTGACCAAATCGATGTGACCATTTTGAAAGATGGGGGCATCCGGGTCAGCGACAACGGCCGTGGAATCCCCGTAGGCATGCACCCCAGTGAGCACCGTCCAACAGTGGAAGTCGTAATGACCGTTCTTCACGCCGGTGGCAAGTTTGGCGGAGCCGGCTACGCTGTTTCAGGCGGTCTGCACGGTGTTGGAATTTCTGTGGTCAACGCGTTGTCTAGGCGCGTTGATACCCGAGTTAGTCGGGACGGCAAAACGTACCAAATCTCTTTCACGAACGGTGGCAACGTCGCTTCTGAGCTGACCGAAGTTGGGGAGACGACTGAAACGGGGACAACCCAGACTTTCTGGCCCGACCCCGAAATTTTCGATGCCGTCGATTTTGACTTTGAAACGCTGCGCCAGCGCTTCCAACAAATGGCATTCCTCAACAAGGGGTTGCGCATCACGCTGACAGATGAGCGTGAAGGTGACGTCAATCAAGACGACATCACCGGGGATCCGGTAGACAACAAGGAAGAAAACGCGACGCGACAGGTGTCCTACCTCTACAACCAGGGCCTAGTGGACTATGTCGACTACCTGGACGCCACCAAGCGCGCAACTCCTGTGACCCCGGAGATCATTAGCCTGGACGCACACAACGCTGACGACACGATGAGCATGGAAATCGCCATGCGTTGGACCACTGCCTACTCTGAGACCGTCTATACCTACGCGAACACCATCAACACCTCAGAAGGTGGTGCGCATGAGGAAGGCTTCCGCACAGCGCTCACCACCATCGTCAACAAGTACGGGCGCGATAAGAACATTTTGCGGGAGCGGGACGAAAACCTCAGTGGGGATGACATCCGCGAAGGCATTACTGCCGTCTTGTCTGTGAAGTTGACGGAACCTCAGTTTGAGGGGCAGACAAAGACGAAGCTGGGTAACGCAGAAGCCAGGTCGTTTGTGCAACAGCAGGTTTATGCCCTGCTGGGTGACTGGTTCGACGCTCACCCTGCAGAGGCAAAAGCTGTTGTACAAAAGGCTCAGTCTGCTCAACGGGCACGGATTGCAGCCCGAAAGGCCCGTGAAGCTACTAGGCGCAAGAGTGCCTTGGACTCCGTGTCCCTGCCTTCAAAGCTGCACGACTGTTCCTCGCGCGATCCGAAGGTGTCGGAGCTATTTATTGTTGAGGGAGACTCGGCGGGTGGCAGCGCGGTCCTCGGCCGTAATCCCGACACCCAGGCGATCCTGCCCCTACGCGGCAAAATCTTGAACGTTGAAAAAGCCAGGCTGGACAGGGCGCTGGCCTCCGACACTATCCAGGCTCTAATAGGCGCCTTGGGAACGGGTATCGGCGAAGAGCTGGATCCTGAAAAGTTGCGCTACTGGAAGATTGTCCTCATGGCGGACGCCGATGTGGACGGGCAGCACATCGCAACGTTGCTGATGACATTTTTCTTCCGGTACATGCGACCGCTGGTTGAAGCCGGCCACGTCTACCTGGCAACGCCTCCCCTGTACAGGCTGAAGTGGACTAACGCCGCCCACCAGTACGCGTTCACTGACACGGAACGTGACCAGCTCTTAGAAGAGGGCAGCCAAAAGGGCTACCGCCTGCCCAAGCAGGGTGGAATCCAGCGGTACAAGGGGCTTGGAGAAATGGATTACTCCGAACTGTGGGACACCACAATGAGCCCAGAAACGCGGCTACTGAAGCAGGTTGAGGTCGGCGAAGCCGCAGCAGCTGATGAGATTTTTTCACTTTTGATGGGCGACGATGTCCTGTCCCGCCGCCAGTTCATTCAACGTAACGCTCGTGAAGTTCGCTTCATTGACGCGTAACTGAGGAAAACGACGTGACTGATAAGCATAAAGATGACGGCAGCTTCGAACCCAGCGACCCTGTTGAGCCCGAAAGCCCGGTAGAGGGAGAGGACTGGTCAGAAGCGGGCAGCCCTGCTGTAGCGCAAGCGGATGATCAGCTTCCAAGTGAGGCGGACGAAAAGGACGCTTTAGTCTCCGATGACAACCATGACGGCCAAATCGCGGAAGCTGTCACGGCGGCCGCCGATCTTGAAGAACCGCTGCTAGATGTTGAACTTGAGCAGGTAGACCACGGCGGTCGGGTTGCTGCGGTCAACCTAGAAAAAGAGATGCAACGGTCCTACCTGGACTACGCGATGAGCGTCATTGTGGGTCGGGCCTTACCCGACGTGCGGGACGGCCTGAAGCCGGTGCACAGGCGCATCCTTTACACAATGTACGACGGCGGCTACCGGCCAAACGCCGGCTTTTATAAGTCAATGCGCATTGTTGGCGACGTAATGTCCCACTTCCACCCGCACGGCGACGCCTCCGTTTACGACGCGCTGGTGCGGATGGTTCAACCTTGGTCTTTGCGCTACCCGCTAGTGTCCGGCCAGGGCAACTTCGGTTCGCCGGGAGATTTGGGCGCTGCTGCCCCTCGTTATACGGAAGCCAAAATGGCGCCGCTGTCCATGGAAATGGTCCGGGATATTGATGAGGATACGGTTAATTTTGAAGACAATTACGACGGTCGCAACCAAGAACCTGTCGTGCTTCCAGCCCGGTATCCAAACCTTTTGGTCAATGGGTCTGAAGGCATTGCGGTCGGCATGGCGACGCGTATCCCGCCCCACAACCTTCGTGAGGTTGCAGCCGGTGTGCAGTGGTACCTGGACCATCCAGACGTAAGTCGCGAAGAGCTTTTAGAGGCTCTCCTTGGTTTCATCAAGGGGCCAGACTTCCCTTCTGGCGCTGCCATTTTGGGGACGGAGGGCATCCAAAATGCTTACCGTACGGGCCGCGGTTCAATTGTTCAACGCGGCCGGGTCGACGTGGAAGAAATTCACGGGCGCACCTGTTTGGTAATCAAGTCTTTGCCCTACCAGGTCAACCCCGACACCCTGTCATCGCGTATTGCCGAATTGGTGCGTAACGGTCAGATTGACGGTATCGCCGACATTCGGGACGAAACGTCAGGGCATAACGGGCAGCGTCTGATAATCGTGTTGAAGAAGGACGCGACACCTAACGTTGTCCTGAACCACCTGTACAAGCGCACGGCGTTGCAGGACTCTTTTCCTGCGAACATGTTGGCTTTGGTTGACGGGGTCCCCAGAACTTTGAGCCTGGATGGCTTTGTCCACTACTGGGTGATGCACCAGCTGGATGTGATCGTGCGCCGCACCCAGTTCCGGCTTGCGAAAGCCAGGGAGCGCCTGCACATTCTTGAAGCGTATCTGCGTGCGCTTGACCTGCTTGACCAGGTGATTGCGCTAATTCGTGCCAGCGCCACGGTCGATGTGGCCAGGTCGGGGCTGATTGACCTGCTGGACATTGACGACATTCAAGCAGATGCGATTTTGTCTTTGCAGCTGCGTCGCCTTGCTGCCTTGGAACGGCAGAAGATTCTTGATGAGCACGCGGAGTTGAAAGCGCGGGTTCAGGAGCTGCTGGGCATCCTCGCCAGCCCTCAAAAACAGAGGAAAATAATCGGTGAGGAACTAGCCGAAGTTGTGGAACGCTTCGGTGATGACCGGATCACGCCGATCGTGCCGTACGGTCCGGAGATTTCTATGGAATCTCTGATTCCCGAAGAAGACGCTGTCGTCACTATCAGCAGCGGTGGCTTTGCGAAACGCACTCCCGTTGAGGCATATCGTGCCCAAAAACGCGGCGGCAAAGGCGTGCGCGGAACAGGTCTTAGGGATGACGACGAAATTGAGCACTTCCTGATCACCAGCACCCACGACTGGTTGTTGTTCTTCACAAACCGTGGGCAGGTCTACAGGACCAAGGCATACGAATTGCCAGAAGGTGGTCGGGAAGCGAAGGGTCAACACCTTGCAAACCAGTTGGCGTTTAGGCCAGAGGAAACAATCGCCAAGGTAATCGCCATCTCCAGCTATGAGGATGGGGATTACCTGGTGTTAGCGACGCGTTCCGGACTGGTGAAAAAGACTCCGCTCAGCGCGTATGACTCTCCTAGGCAGGCTGGCGTTATTGCTATCAACTTGCGTGAAGATGAGGGTGGCCAGACGGACGAACTGGTGTCCGCTCAAATTACGTCGGCGGAGGATGACCTGATTCTGGTGTCCAGAAACGGGCAGTCTTTGCGTTTTCATGCCTCGGATGAGGCCTTGCGGCCCACGGGACGCTCAACTTCGGGCGTTAGGGGAATGCGGCTTCGAGAAGACGATGAGCTGCTGACCATGGAGGTGGTGGATCCCGACGCGGACCTGCTGGTGGTGACGGAGGGCGGCTATGCGAAACGCACACCGCTTGAGGACTACCGTGTTCAAGGTCGCGGCGGATACGGAATCAAGGTTGCCACCATCACGGAAAAACGCGGTGGCCTGGCTGGGGCTCTAGTCACGGATCTTGATGAAGAAATCATGGCCATAATGGAAAGCGGCAAGATTATCAGGGTCCTAGTGTCGGACGTGCCATCGATGGGCAGAAACGCTCAGGGCGTCATCTTGACCAGGCCCGGCGATAATGATCGGGTCAGCGCCATCACTCGTAACGCTGAGTCTCAGGTAGGCTCTGACGCAGTGCTAGACCAGCCGGAAGTTCCAGACGAACCACAGGAGGCCCCGGATGCCTGAAGCCTCGGTAAATCCACAGGTAACGCAGCCCCCACCGCCAGGGTTTGATTTTCAAGAAACCATAATCGGCGACGGTGCGCAGCAATACGTTGAACAACAGGTTTATGTGCAGCCGGTGGTTAGCGATGAACCTTTGCGTGCAGACCTGACCATCGCGCGCATCGATCCGTGGAGCGTGTTGAAGACCGCGTTCCTGGTGTCGATAGCTTTGGGGATTGCAACTGTTGTCGCAGCGATTGTTCTGTGGTTCTTTTTGGACAACATGGGTGTTTTTGGAGCGGTTGAAGGGTTTTTGGAGGAGCTTAACGCGGAGCGCTTCCTTAGTTTGATGGATTACATCCGCCTTCCGCGTGTCATTTCGTACGCCACGATCATTGGTGTGGCGAACGTGGTGATCTTTACGGCCATGTCTGCGCTGGTAGCAATGCTGTACAACTTAACTGCCGCATTGGTTGGGGGCGTGCGGGTCGCTTTGATGGATGAGTGAGAAGTCCATCGCAGTTCCCGTCTGAGGGGTGTTTAAGTTTGGCTAGGGCGGTGTTGCTCAGGTAATCTTTCCTAGGCCCGGGCCTATAGCTCAGTTGGTTAGAGCGCAGTCCTGATAAGACTGAGGTCGATGGTTCGAGTCCATCTAGGCCCACGGACAACACACCGGCCAGGAGAAGACGTGAAGAAGATATTGCTTTTCGGATTCTTAGGGTTGGTAACGTTAGTTCTAGGGCGCGCGGCCTTTGACCTGGTTGACACAGACCTGGCTTGGCACAAGCACCCGAACTGAATACAAAATAGACACGAATCAACCATTTGATTCAATCGGTCAGCCTGGCGGGATGCCCGCTGGCCGTAGGGGCTATGGCGCAACTGGTAGCGCACCTGCTTTGCAAGCAGGGGGTTAGGGGTTCGAGTCCCCTTAGCTCCACCATTAGTGGGTTCGGGGAGAATGTGTGAAATAAAAGCGTTCTCCCCTGTTTTTTTGGTACGAAACGCTTTTATTTCACACATTCCCAAGCACAGGGTAAGCCGCCGACTATCCTTAAAGCATCCCGGCACCCAACCACCCCACCTAAGGATTTCGCCGTGACCTTGCCCCCCAGCTCCACTAGGCCA
>CAYFNQ010000001.1:0-105791 GCA_964344535.1 uncultured Actinomyces sp. | reverse complement strand
TGGGTGGCTCAGACTTGGCCATTTCCGACTTCAGCGTGGTTTCGTAGGTGCCGGAAGCTGCCGTCTCAACCACTACGGGGACGCCAGTTTCCTGTTCGTAGGCGGCACCCAAGTCTGCCCAAGCGTCAGCTTGCTCAGGCTTGAAGTTCAGGAAATAGACCTGGCCCTCGCCACCTTCGGCTGCGCCTCCGTCTGCTTTCCCCTTGTCATCATCGGAGCTGCAAGCTGCAGCCGCAAGGACGACAGTGCCGGCCACGAGCCCGGCAATTAGACGTTTTTTCATGCTCAACGGATTCCTCCTTGAAATCAAGAGGCGATGGAACACGCCCCACTAGCACCAAATATTCTAGCTGGCAGGGCGGATTCTTGGGCTGGCCCACGTTGCAGTTCAGTTACGGATACCGGGTCGTAACAAAGACGTTAGGCGTTGTCGCTGGCATTTTCAGTGACTACCCAGGGTTTGACCGCCAGACTAAGCAGAGGTGTCACCGCGTACGCTGCCATCCCGAACCCTCCCAGCAGCGGGAGCCAGAGCAGGGCCGGAAGGCGCACCGCTGTCGCAACAAGGACGACAAGTAGGAGCACCGTTACCGCCAAGACACCTGCGGAATACGGTAAGCGCACCAACGGGATGACGAAAGCGTTTTTGAGGGTTCCGGTCACCGTGTTATCGAAGCGCGCTTGCAGGTAGAAGAAGAAGGGAAAGATCAGAAGATAGAGAAGGGTGCCTAGGGCTTTGGCCAAAACTGCTTCGCGCATGGGGAGCAGCAGCCAGGGCAGGGCGACCCCAACGGTTAGTGGCAACACGAACGCCCAGATGGCCGTAGCTTTCCAAAAGTTGGTACGAAAGGACCCCCAGAAGATCTTGGTTGGCCCACCACCGCGTTCGTCGTGCAGGTGCCAAGCGGTGTCGTACAGAGCTGTGAAGGCGGCTCCAATCGTCACGACCGGAAGGCACGCCACCAAGAACAAGACGTTGGTTACAACTAAATCACCCAGCCGGGCGACCCCCTGCCAAAAAGGGGCGCGATAGTCGAAGAGTTGCGCAAACATGGGTCTCCTTCGGCTCGTGTCTAAAGCTACGCCAGGGCTCGTTGGAGGACTGCACCCACGCTGTCGTGGATGACTAGGTCGGCGTAGCTATCCAGCGGTGTTTCTTCCTTGTTTATAACCACGACGTTGTCACCTTGAAACAGCGACACAAGGGAGGCGGCAGGTTGAACAACCAGGGATGTGCCGGCAACGATCAGTAGATCCGCATCACGAATTGACCGCGCCGCAGCCGCCAACGTTTCTTCCGGCAGCCCTTCTTGGTAAAGAACAACGGCGGGCTTCAGCAGCCCGCCGCAGGCGCATTGGGGAATCGGTTCGCCCGCGTCAAGCTGGCCTATGACCGCTTGGGCGCCGGCTGCTTCACCACAGTCCACGCAATGGTAGTTAGCTAGGGTGCCGTGGAGTTCAAGCACGTTTGTGCTGCCAGCTTGTTGGTGTAGGCCGTCAATGTTCTGAGTGACTACCGCAGTGAGCTTGCCTTCTTCTTCAAGTGCTGCCAAAGCCTGATGGGCAGGCCCCGGCTTTGCGTTTGGACGGTGCAGCATTTCCTTCACGTAGCGGTAAAACTCTTTCGGGTTTGCCCAAAAGAAGTCGGCGGACAAGATTGTTTCCGGTGTGTGCCCGAAGTTTTCCAAACTGGCCTCAAGAGTTGACTGGGAGCGGAAGTCCGGTAGACCAGATTCTGTTGAGACGCCCGCACCACCAAAGAAGACGACTTTCTGGGCCGAGTCGATCATGCGTTTCAAATCTGTGGCGGCATCTTCCACGGTCTCAGCCCCTCTTCTTGCGCTTGTGCTTTCGTTCAGCTTGGAGCACCATCACCCAAAAGGTTGCGAACATCAACCACATTCCACTGCCCAGGGTCGCTGTAGCGACGACGGTGCGCAGAAGTGGGCTTTCGGACCAGGTGAAGGTTGCTATGAGGGCCAGCGCTAGCACAGCGAAGACGGTCCCTGCGGTTCTAGCCTGCGCTAGTGCGCGCGCATCTTGTTCCTCGCTACCCATCATCGTCCTCCACCTGATCGTTCCCCCAGGGCCCAAGCACTGTCACTAACTGAAGGTCACTGCTTTTGACCCAGCCCTTTTCCACTAGGGATAAGGAGTCCTCCCAGAGCCATTGGGCGGCCTGCTCCCGCACCACAACCTGGCCGGAGGTCATCAGGGCCAGGTCAGCTTGCAGGAGCTGGACACCCAGTTCCTCATCGGTGTATTCGGGTAGTACGCAGCGCGCTGGAAGTCGTTCCACGATTCCGCGGGCTGCCAGCCAGTGAACCCTGTCGCGAAGGCTTTGCGCATAGCTAAGGGCTTTGTCAGTGCCTTCGAACAACACGGTCGCGGCGATGCAGTCGAAGGCAACTGCGAATTCGCCGGGGTCTGGGCGTTCCAGTCCCTCCAACGCCGGGTCTGCATCGTTCTCATCTGCATCACTTGGGTTGGACCCCTGTTCCTGATCCGAGGCCTGGGGGGCAGTAAGGGTCGGCACTAGGTAGTCGGGGACGGGGGCTTCGGCCAGCGCCTTAAGTTCTTTCCGCGGGTCTTCCGTGAACTCTTTTAGAAGCAGGGCGGAAGAAACGATGCGTTCAGCCAGCGGGGCCGCAAGTGCGACAACGTGGTTCCATGGAACCGTCGAAGGCTCAGCAATGCTGTCAGGGCTGTCGCTCATTTCCCATTCGGCTAGCGCAGCAAGCTCAGCCTTTGCCGACAGGGCCCCGAACGTGGCGCTACCTGAGGGGGTAAAGGGGGGCACGGCGCTCTCACGCTGCGACGCTTCCCCCGGCTGCCAAACACCCCCGAGAAACTCCAAGCGTCCTTCTGCTGATTCCTGCGCGTCCAGGAGAGCTGTCTGGCACGACTTGCACTGCGTAGCTAAGGACTCAAGTAGCCCAAATCGCTGCGCCAGCGCCTCTTCCGTGTTTGCAGACCACGTCTGAAGCTGCTGGGAGACAGTCAGCTGCGAAAGGTTGGGTTCGGGCAGCTCCGGGTCCTTGTCCTGCGCAGCATTCGCGGGCAGCGAATAAGCCGACGCGAAAACGGCCATAGCAACAAGGGCAGCGCTAAGGCGCGGCGCCCGCCGGGGTGCTGGAGTGTCCACACACTGATCATGCCACGACGGGCGGCTAATATGGACGGGCGTATCCTCGTTAAAGAAAATCGAAGAAAGGTCGGCCCATGGAAGCTAATCAGGTGGTTGAGAAGATCGAAAAGTTGCTGGCTCCCTTGGCTGCTGACCAAGGTGCCATGATTGACGCGGTCAACTACAACGAAAAAGTGAACCCACCGGTGCTGGCGATCACTGTCGCACGCGAAGATGCCGTGGAGTCGCTGAAGTCGGATCAGGTCGCTGATCTGGCGCGCCTGTTCTCAAAAGCCCTAGATGAGAGTGACCCAATCGAAGTTCAGTACACCCTTGAGGTTTCGACGCCCGGAGCAGAAGGCGCCATCATCACTGAGGTTCAGTGGCGTCGTGCCGTTGGCAAAGACGTGCGCGTCACCCGCAGCAACGGACACAAAGTGACCGGCCAGCTGTTGAAGGTGACGGTCGACTCCGTGACACTTCAGACCGACCAGGGCACTGAAGAGATCCCCTTTACCAAGATCAAGTCGGCACGCGGAGTCGTGATGCCTCCGAAGGAGAAGTGAGTTGGAAATCGATATGTCCGCGCTGCGGATGGTTGAACAGGACAAGGGCATCAGCCTGGACACGCTGGTTGACGCCATCGAAGAAGCTCTGCTTCGCGCATACAGCAACATCCCCGGAGCCGTCGAAAAAGCCCGTATTGAGATCGACCGGAAAAGGGGCCATGCGAAAGTCATTGCGACGGAGTTCGATGATGAAGGAAATGAGATAGGGGAGTTTGACGACACCCCGTCAGACTTTGGGCGGATCGCGACGGCGACCGCACGCAGCGTCATCATGCAAAGACTGCGTGAAGCAGATGATTCCAAGGTGCTGGGTGCCTATGCGGGAAAGGAAGGCACTGTAGTAACTGGAGTCGTGCAACAGTCAAGAGACCGGCGCACAACCCTGGTAAAACTAGGAGACGAATTCGAAGCGGTCCTACCCGACAATGAAAAGGTACCCGGCGAACGCTATGAGCACGGGGACCAGATTCGGGCTTACATCGTGTCTGTTGAACGCACTGATCGCGGACCCAAGATCGTCTTGTCGCGCAGCCACCCAGCCCTAGTGGAAGGCCTCTTCAAAAAGGAGGTTCCCGAAATTGATGAGGGCCTGGTTGAAATCAAGTCAATAGCCCGCGAAGCCGGACACCGAACAAAGATTGCGGTGGCGGCAACAAGGGATGACATCAACGCAAAAGGTGCCTGCATTGGCCCCATGGGAGGTCGCGTTCGTAATGTGATGGCTGAACTGGGTGGTGAGAAGATCGACATTGTTGACTGGTCTGAAGATTCAGCAAAGTTTGTCGCCAACTCACTGTCGCCGGCGCGCGTCTCCAGGGTCGTTGTCCACTCTGAACAAAACCGGACTGCCACTGCGGTGGTTCCGGACTTCCAACTGTCTTTGGCTATTGGAAAAGATGGGCAAAACGCCAGGCTCGCAGCGCGCCTGACTCAGTTCCACATCGACATCCACTCCGATACAG
Source organism: uncultured Actinomyces sp. (assembly GCA_964344535.1). Classification (GTDB taxonomy): domain Bacteria; phylum Actinomycetota; class Actinomycetes; order Actinomycetales; family Actinomycetaceae; genus Scrofimicrobium. Next base: position 101,133 of record CAYFNQ010000001.1, on the reverse strand, counting down.
CGGATGACCAGGAGAACGTAGAGATCTCTCGATCATCGGTGCCGGACTGACTTGGGTGAGCAGTCGCTCAAAATAGTTGGAAGGACACGGTCTGCAGCTGGTCTACACTGGTTTGCGACAAGGACGGTTGCGCCACCAATTGGCGCCCTACATGGAAGCGGGTTGGAAGCTGATGGGTCCCCGATGAGTTCCCAGCGATGAGCTGCCAGCAGGTGTAGTTGTCCATCTCCATTTTCGGGGGTGGACCCGAAGATGGAGTATTTGTGCCCAGGATGCGTGTCCACGAGCTGGCGAAACAGCTTGGAATCACGAGTAAAGAGTTGCGCGAGCATTTAGATTCTCGCGGAGAGTTTGTTAAGTCAGCGTCGTCGATGGTGGAAGCACCCATCGTTCGTCAGGTGACTGAGCACTATGAGTCAAAAGCGCAGGCGGCAACGCCTGAGCCTGCCGCGGAATCGGCTGCTAAGCCGGGACCCAAGCCCGCACCGAAGGGCGCAACGGCGGCCAAGCCAGGTCCGGCCAAACCGGCTCCGGCGACGCCGGGTACTGCGAAACCAGGTCCAGCTAGGCCTGCCGCTGCGAAGCCCGGTCCAGCCAAGCCCGGCCCTGCCAAACCTGCCGCCAAGCCGACTCCGGCAGCGCCCAGCCCTGCAGAACCTGAGGCTGCTGCACCCGGTTCGGCAACGCCCAGTGCGCCGACGCCCGGTGCTGCTAAGCCCGGTGGGGCGAAGCCGGCTCCTGCGGGGCCCAGCGCGGCTAAGCCTGGTCCAGCCAGGCCCGGACCCGCGCGACCCGCGCCTGCTCCGAGGCCCGCGGCTGGTCCGCGCCCAGGTGGCCCAAGGCCAGGGGCACCAACCCCGCGCCCGCCCGCTCCACGGCCCGGCATGCCTAGGCCTGCAGCGCCACGTTCGCGTGGGCCGCGCCCGGGAAACAACCCGTACGCGTCCAGTCAAGGCATGCCCCGACCGGGTGCGCCCAGGCCACGGCCCGGTGCAGCTCCTCGTCCCGGTAGCCAACGTGACGGAACGCGTCCTAACCCGGGCATGATGCCAGGGTCCGCATCTTTTGCGAAGCCAGGACAGCGCCAAGAACGTCCCGGAGCTGCTGGTGGCGGCAGAGGCCGCCCAGGTGGGGCTCGCAGTGGCCCGCTGCGCCCAGGTGGAGCACCAACTGCTGCGCCTCCGGGAGGTTTCGCTGGCCCACCTCGCGGTAGTCGCGGTGGAGGCCGCGGCGCGACCCCCGGAGCGTTTGGTCGCGGTGGTGGTCGCAGTCAGCGCGGACGCAAGTCCAAACGTGCGAAGCGTCAGGAATTCGAACAGCAGGATGCGCCAACAATTGGTGGCGTCAAGATTCCCCGGGGGAACAACCAGGAGGTTCGGATCCGTCAGGGTGCGTCCCTAGCTGACTTTGCAGAAAAGATTGATGTCAACCCCGCAGCGCTAGTCCAGGTGTTGTTCCACCTGGGTGAGATGGCTACGGCGACTCAGTCCTTGGACCAAGACACGTTTGAGGTCCTAGGTGATGAACTGGGCTACAAGGTCCAGGTTGTCTCTCCAGAGGATGAGGACCGGGAGCTGCTGGAACGCTTCGACATTGACCTGGCTGCGGAAGAGCTTGATGACGCGGACTTCCTGGAGCCAAGGCCCCCGGTCGTCACCGTCATGGGTCACGTGGACCACGGTAAGACCCGCCTGCTTGACGCGATTCGAAACACGAACGTTATTCGTGGCGAACACGGTGGGATCACCCAGCACATTGGTGCCTACCAGGTTGCGGTGCCGATCGAAGAAGGGGAACGGATCATTACGTTCCTTGACACCCCGGGTCACGAAGCTTTCACCGCTATGCGTGCCCGTGGTGCCCAGGTCACTGACTTGGCTATTTTGGTGGTCGCAGCGGATGACGGGGTCATGCCCCAAACCGTGGAAGCCATCAACCATGCCCAGGCTGCAGGCGTACCGATTGTCGTGGCCGTGAACAAGGTTGATAAGGAAGAAGCGGCGCCCGACAAGATCCGCGGTCAGCTCACCGAATACGGTTTGGTGGCTGAGGAATACGGTGGAGAGGTCATGTTCACCGACGTTTCCGCGAAGGTTGGGACGGGCATTGCGGAACTTTTGGACTCCGTGCTGCTCACAGCGGATGCGACGCTGGAACTGTCCGCCAACCCAAGGTCAGACGCGCGCGGTGTGGCAATTGAAGCGAACCTGGACAAGGGCCGTGGTGCGGTCACCACGATGCTGGTTGAACGCGGAACACTTCGTGTTGGTGACGCAATCGTGGTTGGCTCCGCTCACGGGCGTGTTCGCGCAATGTTTGACGAACATGGCAATGCTGTTGAAGAAGCCGGACCTGCCAGGCCCGTCATGGTGTTGGGTCTGACGTCGGTGCCTAGAGCAGGGGACTCTTTCCTTGTTGCCACCGATGACAGGACTGCCCGACAGATCGCTGCCAAACGTGAAGCGGCTGAACGTCAAGCCTTGCTGGCCAAGCGTCGCAAGCGCGTCACTTTGGAAGACTTCGACCAAGTGTTGAAGGAAGGCAAGGTTGACACGCTGAACCTGATCATCAAGGGTGACGTCGCCGGCGCGGTCGAAGCACTTGAAGATTCTCTGATGAAACTTGAGGTTTCGGATGAGGTTGCGCTGCGGGTGATCCACCGTGGCGTGGGTGCTATTACGCAAAACGACGTCAACCTAGCCACTGTTGACAACGCCGTGATCATTGCGTTCAACGTCCGCCCAGCAGAACGCGTTGCGGAACTTGCTGAAGCAGAAGGCGTAGAGATCAAGGACTACACGGTCATCTACCAGGCCCTGGAAGACATTGAAAATGCTCTGAAGGGCATGCTGAAGCCAATCTATGAAGAGGTTGAGCAGGGCACTGCGGAAATCCGCCAGGTATTCCGTAGCGGTAAATTCGGCAACATTGCCGGCTCCATTGTCCGCAGTGGTGTGATCAAGCGTGGCGCTAAGGCTCGCCTGATCCGTGACAATGTCGTGGTGGCCCCAGACCTCACGATCCAGTCGCTGCGCCGCGAAACCGAGGATGTCACGTCGGTTCGTGAAGGCTTCGAATGCGGTATCACGCTTGGCTACCGTGAGATTCGAGTTGGCGACATAATTGAAACCTGGGAGATGGTCGAAAAGCCTCGCGACATTTAGAGCAAGGTAGGTAGGGGAGGAAGCCATGGCTGACGAAGGTAGGCAGCGTCGGGTCGCGGAGCGAATCCGCGGGTCCGTGACGCGCACACTGGAACGCAAAGTGAAGGATCCACGCCTTGGCTTCCTCACCATCACCGATGTTCGGGTGACGGGAGACCTACAGCACGCCACCATCTACTACACGGTGCTTGGTGATGAGAAACAGCAGCGGAAGACAGCGCGCGCATTGAACTCCGCAAAAGGCCTGATCCGCAGTGAGGTGGGGGCGACGCTAGGCACCCGCCTAACGCCGACCATTGCGTTTGAACCGGACTCCCTTCCGGAATCGGTTCAGTCAATCGAAGAAGCCTTAGCGGAAGCAAAAGCACGCGACAAAGCCATCGCTGACGCGGCGGTTGGCAAACAGTACGCGGGCGACGCAGACCCGTACAAGAGTGATGACGAGCGCCGCGACCAGGCTGACGGAAACGAAGAAGCCTAAGGAACGCGAGCAATTCGAAGTTATTGGACAACCCCTGGAAAGGACTCACCGGTGAGTGAAGAACAGGTAAAACAGCCCGCTGCGCTTGAGCAGTCAACGAAAGAGCCCCCGGCTCAGCTGGAACAAAGCGACAAGCAGCCTCCAGCCCAAATAGAGCAGGCTGAGGAACTAGCTGCGCTAGATAGCGCGTGGGGCAACTGGCGTGAGGGTAAAGACATTGGCCGTCCCATGGAGCAGGTTGAAGTAAACCGCGAAGGACCAACGGTCAGTGAATTTGACGCCGATGAGTTTTCCGTGGACTTAGAAGACTCTGAAGACGACGTTCTGCCCGACGGTACCGCAGCGATCTGACCTACGGCGATCTGACCCACGTGAAGGCTGGACTGTTAGTCGTTGACAAACCTCAAGGCGTCTCCAGCCATGGCGTCGTCGCCGCGGTCCGCAGGATCCTGCAAACCAAAAAGGTAGGTCACGCGGGAACACTGGACCCCATGGCGACAGGGGTCCTAGTTCTAGGTGTTGGGCGCGCAACCAAGCTGCTTGGCTACATCAGTGCTGACACGAAGTCGTACCAGGCAACAATCCGTTTGGGCGTGGGAACTGACAGTGAAGACGCCGACGGGCAAGTCGTGGAAACGCCGGGCGTGGCCGGTATTTCGGCCGAGGACATTGACCGGGCTGTAGCGGAGCTGACGGGTGACATCTTGCAGGTACCGTCAACTTTCAGTGCGATCAAGGTTGACGGGAAAAGAGCCTACGCACTGGCCCGATCCGGCGAAGCCCCGACCCTTGTTGCAAGACCCGTATCCATCAACAGCTTCACCCGAACCTCCCAGCTGACCCCAATTGACGGCAGCGGGGTAGACGCGGTCGATTTCACCGTTGAAGTTGACTGTTCCAGTGGCACGTATGTTCGCGCGCTAGCGCGGGACTTAGGACAAGCTTTGGGCAGCGCCGCCCACCTTGTCGCACTGCGTCGAACCCGGGTGGGACCTTTTAGTCTTACCCAAGCGAAAACCCTTCCAGCGTTGGAAGAAGCGGTCGCCGAAGATGAGCCGGTGCTTGTTCCCCTGAGCCAAGCAGTGGCAGACCAGTTCCCGGTCCTCTTAGTCACTGATCAGAGTTTTGAGCGTTTCTATAAGGGGCAGCGCCTTGACCGTGACCTGTCTTTTCTCCCCGGTGACGTTGAGTTAGCAAGGAAGCTGGAAGCCGAAGGGTCAGTGTTTGCAGTGGCTCGCGATACCGACCAAAGAGAACCGTTTGCGCTGGTGAGGTTGGTTGACGGAAGATTGAAGTCCGTCTTGCATCTCTTGTTGCAGGAGCAAACCAATAAGGAGGACTCATGACTACAGAGCAAACAGGTGGCTGCGGCTGCGGTGGGTGCGGTTGCGGCGGTCAAAGAAGCCGTGAGGGAGACCCCGTAGACGAAGAAGGCCGTATAAACCTGGGTCTTCGCGCTAGCGACACAGCGAACTAAGGCTTCCTTGCAAGTTTGGACGGAACTTTCGCAGGTCCCCAAGGACTGTCCGCGCGTCGTCACTATCGGTAACTTTGACGGCGTCCATAAGGGACACCGTCAAGTTTTGGAGACGTGCGTTCGCAGCGCCAAGCTGCGGGAATTTGAATCCGTCGCGCTGACGTTTGACCCACATCCGCGGCAGGTGCACGACCCGGACAGCCCACTACCGCTGATCATGACTGTTGACAGTCGCCTGGAAGCAATCGAACGCACCGGGATAGATGCAGTGTTCTTAGCGCGCTATCAGCAGTCCTTGTACAGCCTGTCGCCCAGGCAGTTTGCCACCAAGTACCTGGTGGACGGGCTTGGCGCCAAAGAGGTGGTCGTTGGGGAAGATTTCCGCTTCGGTGCTAAAAACGCAGGCAACATTGAGACGCTGCGCGAACTTGGTGATGAGCTGGGTTTCACCGTCACCATGGTTTTGGATGTGCGGGCAAGAAGCGGGCAGCGCTGGTCCTCGTCCTGGGTCCGCCAACTACTTGACGAAGGCGACGTGGAAACGGTGGCCCAAGTTCTGGGCCATCCCTACCGCCTGATTGGCCCGGTCCAACACGGCGCAAAACGCGGACGGCAGCTGGGTTTCCCCACCGCGAATCTATACGCGGGAGACGGCGTACTCACCCCGGCCGATGGTGTTTACGCGGGCTGGTTGGTGCGCGAGGTCCCCGGACACAGGCAGGCGCAAGAATTTCTGCCCGCCGCAATATCGGTGGGGAGCAACCCGCAATTTAGCGCAGTTGAACGCACCGTCGAAGCCCACGTTTTAGGCCGCGACGACTTGGACCTGTACGGACAGGAAGTGGCGGTGGTCTTCACCAAGCGCCTGCGGCCGATGAAAAAGTTCGACCATGTGGAAGAGCTTTTAGAGCAAATGGACCAGGACCTGCAAGACGCCGCAGACACCCTTGGAGCCAGACCTGCCGCGCGGCTGGTCCCCGCAGGTGTGGAAAGTCACGCGTGAACGCTGGGATGTGCGTCGCTTGCAACGAATCGTTGAACATCCCGGTGATAGCCTTCTAGACGCCGTCAGATCGGCCGCGGTGAGTCTGCTCAAGTAATCACTTGACGCTCCGCGCAACTAGTGGAAGGAAGAGCCATGGCTCTAGGAACAGAACAAAAGCAGGCAATCATCGAAGAGTACGCCACCCACCCGGGTGACACCGGCTCTCCAGAGGTTCAAATTGCGTTGCTAACCGAACGCATCAAAGAACTCACCGAACACTCAAAGCAGCACCCTCACGACCACAACTCAAGGCGTGGTCTGCTCCTGCTGGTTGGCCAAAGGCGCCACCTGTTGGACTACCTGAACGGAATTGACGTTGAGCGCTACCGCTCACTCATTTCCAAACTGGGTCTGCGTAAGTAACGAAACTGTTGGCGAACATCGCCACGAAGAAAAGAAAATAACGGTTCGGACCACTGCAAACGCGGCCGTCGACAGTGGCTTACGGAAAGTCCGCCCGGACAGTCCGTGGGCTTCGATCGGGGGCCGACCGCGGTGCCGGACCGGTCTACAGGAGATAATTAATGTCGGAAGACACAAATGTTGGCGGGCCGCTAGGCAACGTCAGCGCAGAAGCTGTTATTGACAACGGCGCATTCGGCACACGCCGGGTCACCTTTGACACGGGGCGTCTTGCCCTGCAAGCCTCAGGTGCCGCTGTTGCCACGCTGGATGAGGACACGGTTGTCCTTTCCACGACGACCATTGGCAAGCACCCGAAGGATCACTTCGACTTTTTCCCACTCACCGTTGACGTTGAAGAACGCCAGTACGCGATTGGCCGAATCCCGGGAGCTTTCTTCCGCCGCGAAGGTCGCCCAGGCACAGAGGCCGTTTTGGCCTGCCGCCTCATTGACCGCCCGCTGCGCCCCGGCTTCATCAAGGGGCTGCGCAACGAAGTTCAGGTCATTGAGACTGTTCTAGCGGTTGACCCGGATGATGCGTACGACGTTTTGGCGATCAACGCCGCTTCCATGTCCACCATGCTTTCTGGCGTGCCCTTCACCGGTCCGGTGGCAGGGACTCGCCTAGCCCTGATTGACGACCAGTGGGTTGCGTTCCCGCGCTACTCAGAGATGGAACGCAGCGTGTTCAACATGGTCGTTTCTGGTCGCATTGTGAAGGATGACCAGGGTGTAGAGGACATTGCGATCATGATGGTTGAAGCCGGCGGTGGCGACAACCAGTGGGAGCTCATCCAAGCTGGCGCAACGAAGCCAACTGAGGATGTTGTTGCTGACGGTCTTGAGGCCGCGAAACCCTTCCTGAAGGCCCTGTGCGAAGCCCAGCAGGAAGTTGCTGACGCCTGCGCGAAAGAAACAACGGACTACCCGCTGTTCTTTGACTACACGCCAGAGCAGTACAAGCAGCTGGAAGACAAGGTCGGCGATCGTTTGACCCAGGCTTTGGAAACAGAGGGCAAGCAGGCACGTCTTGATGCCGTTGACGCACTTCGTGACGAAGTTGTGGCCCAGCTGGTGGAAGAAAACCCTGAGGATGAAAAAGAGTACAAGGCAGCTTTCCGCAGCCTAGAAAAAGAAACGATTCGCCAGCGCACGCTGTCTGCCGGCGTTCGTGTGGATGGTCGTACACCAACCGACATCCGCTCACTGTCTGCCGAAGTTGACATCCTGCCGCGTGTTCACGGCTCCGCCCTGTTCCAAAGGGGCGAAACCCAGATTCTGGGTGTAACCACTTTGGCGATGCTGCGGATGGAACAGCAGCTGGACAACCTCAGCCCAGTGACATCCAAGCGCTACATGCACCAGTACAACTTCCCCCCTTACTCCACCGGGGAAACGGGACGCGTTGGCTCTCCTAAGCGCCGCGAAATTGGCCACGGTGACCTGGCCGAACGGGCCCTGCGTGCAGTGCTCCCAACACGCGAAGAGTTCCCTTACGCAATCCGTCAGGTGTCGGAAGCTTTGGGCTCCAACGGTTCCACCTCAATGGGTAGCGTTTGCGCATCCACGCTGTCACTGCTTGCAGCCGGTGTTCCGCTGCGCGCTCCCGTTGCCGGAATCGCCATGGGTCTCATGAGCGACCAGGTTGACGGTGAGGCTCGCTACGTGACGCTGACCGACATCCTGGGGATGGAAGACGGTTTTGGCGACATGGACTTCAAAGTCGCCGGCACATCCGACTTCATTACAGCTCTTCAGCTGGACACCAAGTTGGATGGAATCGACTCATCGGTTCTGAAGGCCGCCCTGGGGCAGGCCCGCGACGCGCGCCTGGAGATCCTGGAAGTCATGGGTGAAGCCATTGACTCCGCGGATGAGATGAGCCTGTATGCACCGCGTATCATCACGGTCCAGGTTCCCGTCGACAAGATCGGTGAGGTCATTGGCCCCAAGGGCAAGATGATCAACCAGATCCAGGAAGAAACCGGCGCTGACCTAACCATTGAAGACGACGGAACAGTCTTCATTGGGGCTTCCACCGGTGAAGCTGCCGAAGCAGCGCGCAGCATGGTGAACGCGATTGCGAACCCGCAGCTCCCTGAGGTTGGGGAACGCTTCGTCGGCACCGTCGTAGGCACCCCATCCTTCGGAGCCTTCGTTTCCCTAACCCCGGGCAAGGACGGCCTGCTGCACATTTCGCAGATCCGTCGCCTGGTTGGCGGCAAGCGAGTGGAGTCTGTTGAAGACGTGCTCCAGGTTGGCCAAAAGGTTGAGGTTGAGATCGCGGAAATTGACGACCGCGGCAAGATCTCACTGCACGCAGTTGTTGACGATGAGCAGGCTGAGGCCGCGCAGGAGGGCGATGATGAAGAGCGTCGTCCCCGCCAGCGAAACCGCCGTCGTCGCAGCGATGATTCGGACGCAGATCAGAGCGCAGAGTAACTAGCAGTCAATAGTTAGAGATGGGGCCGGGGGTTTTCTCCCGGCCCCACTTCTTTTCCTATTCTTTTCCCCGCTAGGCTACGAATATGAAGCGATTCACAGATGCAGCGTTGTTTGGCGTACTTTTTCTTTTGGCTTCCATAGCCTGGGCCATCATGGCGCTCAGTCACACGATTCCCCGCGCCGAAGTTGGGGGGCTGGCACCCATGACGGTGGCGGTCGCGGTCGTCATCTCTGTGCCGGCGCTGCTCCTCCTCACTGTCATGGCACTGCTTCGGGCCACGTTTGATATTGCACCGAAGAGCTTTTGGATCCTCATGGCAGGTGGCACTGCCCTGGCGGCACTGGCCGTTTTTGCTGCGAAGGCAATCGCTAACGCCCAGGGCATTGAGCTGGGCTTTGCAACAACCATTTGGTTCCTGTCCATTGTCGCCGTGTCCAGCTTTATGGCCTGGGTGTTGGCTTTGACAGGCGCGCTGCCTAGGCGTGACGCCCAGTCCGACAAGGCTGATCCCACCACAGTCGACGAAGTCCAGGTCACCCAGGACACTGTGGTAGTCGGGGATGCTGCGTTGGTCGATGATGCTGCGGTAGTTGAGGACGCCGATGATGTTGGGGGCGACGAAGCCCAGTTGGTGGCAGACCTTGAAGAAGAGCTGCAAGAGGACGCCAACTAGGAGTCTTCCCACCTAAGGTGCGGTGTTCTTGCTGACCGTGGCAAGATTACGGTCATGAAGTCTCTTTACGAAAATCTTTCTTTGCCGCCCGCCGCCAAGCCTGATGAGATGCGTGTGGTGGCGCTTGGTGGTCTGGGCGAAGTCGGTCGTAACATGACCGTGCTGGAAACCCAAGGCAAACTATTCATCATTGACTGCGGCGTGCTTTTCCCTGACGAAAAGCAGCCGGGAGTTGACCTGATCCTTCCTGATTTCAGCTACATCGAAGATCGGCTGGACGACGTTGAGGCACTGGTTTTGACGCACGGTCACGAAGACCATATTGGTGCGGTGCCCTACCTACTCAAGCTTCGCTCAGACATCCCTGTCTACGGGGCCCGGTTCACGCTGGCACTTTTGGAACCAAAGCTTCGCGAACACAAGATCGCTGACCCCAACTTGCACGTGGTGCAGGAGGGACAAAAGGTCCAGACAGGCCCGTTTGAAATGGAACTGGTTTCCGTCTCCCACTCCATCCCAGATGCGCTGGCCGTTTTCGTACGCACCGATGCGGGGACTGTGCTTGCGACCGGTGACTTCAAGATGGATCAGCTCCCAATTGATGGTCGCCTGACCGACCTGCGGGCCATGGCGCGCCTAGGTGAAGAAGGCGTGGACCTTTTCCTAGTGGACTCCACTAACGCGGAAGTCCCCGGTTTTGTCACCCCCGAAGTTGAGATCGGTCCGGTACTGGACTCTGTGTTCCAGCAAACGGAAGGCGCAGTGGTTGTCGCTTCCTTCGCCTCACACGTGCACCGTGTGCAACAGGTTTTGGAGGCGGCCTACAAAACGGGACGCAAGGTTGCATTCGTTGGGCGCTCCATGGAGCGCAACATGGCCATTGCATCCGAACTTGAGTTCCTGGAGATGCCGGGCGACGTGGTTGTCACGCTGAAGCAGCTGAATGCCCTTCCAGAGCACCAGCGGGTTTACATGGTTACCGGTTCGCAGGGGGAGCCTATGGCAGCCCTGGCGCGGATTGCTAGCGGCACCCACCCGCAAATTTCCCTTGGCCCAGGCGATACCGTGGTCATGGCTTCCTCTCTCATCCCCGGCAACGAACGTTCCATCTACCGGGTCATTGACGCGTTGACCGGTCTAGGAGCCAGAGTCGTGCATCAGGGGAATGCGAAAGTGCACGTCTCAGGACACGCCGCAGCCGGTGAGCTCATCTACCTGTACAACGTCGTTCAGCCAAAGAACGTGATGCCCGTTCACGGGGAGGTCCGCCACCTGATTGCTAACGGGGCTCTGGCCGCCAAGACTGGCGTGCCCGCGGAGAACATTGTGTTAGCTCAAGACGGCCTGGTCATTGATATGAAGGACGGGGTGCCCAAGATTGTCGGGGCCGTTCCTTGTGAACTGGTTTTCGTTGACGGCTCATCTGTTGGTGAAGTTTCTGAAGAAGAACTAGCGGAACGCATGGTTTTGGGTTCCGAAGGGTTCCTCAGCGCTTTTGCCACCATCAGCAAAGACACGGGCGAGCTCCAAGGGGACCCGGTCGTGCGGGCCATTGGTGTTGCCGAGGATCCCAGCAAGCTAGAAGAAGCCGTCCCAGAGCTGAAGAAGGCACTGCAGCAAGCGATTGCAAAAGGCCGAAGCGATGACAAGCAGTTGGAGCAAGTCATGCGACGCGTCCTAGGTCGCTTCGCTGGCCAAGGGCTGCGGCGCAGGCCAGTCATTGTGCCGGTCGTGACGCGTCTGTGAACAAACTAGTCACAACCCATTCGCTTCACCTGGACGTGGGGATGCGTGTTCCTCACTTTCCGGGGATCGGTGAGCGCCTTACGTCTAAGGGGACTGAAGCAAGTCCCGGGGGCGGTTTCATTGGGGCTAGCGCTGCTAGAGCGCAGGGTGTGGCTGTTTGTTGTGCGTCCCCGTTGGGAACCGGGCCGAATTCGCACGCCATTCGTAGGGCCTGCGATGAGGCCGGGATCCACGTGTTGCCCGGCGCCGTCGTTGGCGACGTTGGTGTTGGCGTGTCGATGATCCAGAAGGATGGGCGCACCGCTTCTGTTGTCGCTCCGGGGGTGGAGGCTGACACATCGGTTGAGCTTTTGGAATCGGTTGTTTTAGACCCTGGTGACGTTGTGTTAGTGCACGGCACCGATCTAGCAACTGAACCTTCAGCCTCTGTGCTTGGTAGGTGGGTGCCGACTATTCCGGATGACGTCACGGTGGTGGTGGCCGCGTCACCTGCCGTGGAGCACGTGCCTGCCGACATCTGGTTCCCAATACTGGAGCGAGCCGACGTGGTTTCCATGAACATCAGGGAAACCGCGATGCTGCGCCAGACTCTTGAGCGTCACACGCCAGGCACCGACCTGCGCGACATTGTGCGCCCCACGGCGGCGGTGGTGCGCCGACTGGGTTCTCTTGGCTGCGACCTTCAAATGTCCCGGGACACCGAACCCATTGAGCTGCCCTCATTTCCTTCCGAATCCGTCGACACGACCGGAGTGGGAGACACGCATGTGGCGGTAATGTGTGCGGCGCTGCTTGAAGGGTTCGACATGGTCGAAGCGTGCTCGCGCGCGAACGCTGCTGGCGCTCTAGCTATTGAACATGAGGGGGCGGCCCCCGCTCCGACGCGCGACCAGGTAGATGAGGTTCTTAAGACCGGCCGCGTGCCTGGGCATCGCCCCGAAGCCGTGACGGTAGCTTTAACCTGACATGTCAAGAAACAGCAAAAAGGCTGCGACATCTTCTAGTGCGCATGCCGATGATGAGTCGCGGTCGGGACCGTGGGCGGCACTGAGAGACGGTTGGCGTAGCGTCCATCCCCAATTGAAACGGGATGCTCTAGCCTTTGCCCTCATGGCTTTAGCGGCGGTTATCGCTTTGCGGGAATGGTTTGGAATCTCAGGTACCGCCGGGGACGTCATCCACCATGTGGTTGCAGGAACCCTGGGGATCTTTGCTGTTTTTGTCCCAGCTGTCCTTGTTGGCTTTGCCGTCGCACTCTTGCGGTCAAAAAGCTCCGACAGCGGGGTCGTCCACTGGGCTGCCGGTTCTATCGGCGTTGCTGTCGCATTGACCGGACTGGCGCAGATTTTCAAAGGCAACCCTCCCTTACGGCCCTTTGCTGAACTAGAAGCAGCGGGGGGATGGGTCGGGTGGTTCTTTGCCTACCCGCTGGGGCGATTGTTCGGCAGCTGGGGCGCCGCCATTCTCCTTACCTTGCTGCTCATCTACTCCTTCCTGCTGGCCTTGCAGACGCCTGTGCGTGAGGCTGCAAAGAGCTTGAAAGGGCTGTTCAGTAAAGCGCTCAATGCGACGGTGAGCAAGCGGGAGGCCACCAGCGCAGGGTTGGCTACGGCCGGGGATGAGTGGCTTGAAAACGCGGCTGCAGAGCAGCCTAAGCCAGCTAGGAAAACAAAGAAGGCCCGCAAGGTCGCGCCAGAGCTGGAATCCTTCCCACCGGGGAATTTCACGGCGGATTCCTTCGCCGCAAAGCCGGCCGAAGAAGTTGACGAGCCGGCGTTTCCCACGTCCTCGACAACCATCCTGGAAATGCCGGACCTACCAGAACCGGAAGAGTCCACCCAACCAATTGCAAATTTCACCGACGTAGACGTTGAACAGACCCTGGTCGACCCAGCGGGAGTGGTGGAGGGTGCGCGACCAATTGGCGACGCGGGTGAAATTTCAGGGACACTGGGGACGCTAGAAAACTACGCTCTACCACCCGCAACCGCCTTGCAGCGAGGCGCGCCCCACAAGGAACGCTCTGCTGTAAACGACGCCGTGGTTGAGGCACTACAAAACGTTTTAGATGAGTTCAGTGTGGACGCAACCGTGTCCGGATTCTCCCGCGGACCCACGGTCACACGCTACGAACTGTCGCTAGGCCCAGCCGTGAAGGTTGAGCGAATTACTGCGCTCAGCGCAAACATTGCTTACGCGGTGGCAAGCGCAGACGTGCGGATACTGGCGCCCATCCCAGGCAAGTCTGCCGTTGGTGTGGAGATACCGAACGCAGATAGGGAAACGGTGGCCCTGGGCGACGTGCTTCGTTGCGGCCACGCCAAACGCAACCAGCACCCCCTCCTTGTCGGCGTAGGCAAAGACGTTGAGGGCGGCTACGTGGTGACGAACCTTGCTAAGACACCCCACCTGCTTGTTGCGGGTCAGACTGGTTCAGGTAAGTCCTCTTTCATCAACTCGATGATCAGCTCGATCCTGATGCGTGCCACGCCTCAACAGGTTCGCATGGTGCTGATAGACCCCAAACGGGTGGAGCTGTCGATCTATGAGGGCATCCCGCACCTTGTCACGCCAATCATCACCAACCCCAAGAAAGCCTCCGAAGCACTCGAGTGGGTCGTGCGGGAGATGGACGCACGCTACGACGACCTGGCGGATTTTGGATTCAAGCACGTCGATGACTTTAATGCGGCAGTTGTAGCGGGGACCGTGCGGCCAAGGGAAGGATCCAAGCGCAAGCTGAAGCCCTACCCCTACCTGCTGGTCGTTGTGGATGAGCTAGCTGACCTCATGATGGTGGCACCGCGTGACGTAGAAGCGTCAGTCCAACGTATTACTCAGCTGGCACGTGCGGCGGGCATCCACTTAGTTCTAGCCACACAGCGACCCTCGGTCGACGTAGTCACGGGTCTCATCAAGGCCAACGTGCCTTCCAGACTTGCTTTTGCTACGTCAGCCCTAGCGGACTCACGGGTCATCCTGGATCAGCCGGGCGCAGAAAAACTCATTGGCCAAGGTGACGCACTCTACCTTCCCGCTGGGGCAGCTAAACCTTTACGTGTTCAAGGTTCGTGGGTTGACGAAGACGAAATTCAAGCCATCGTCGACCACGTTCGCGCGCAGATGGCACCAAATTACGCGCAGGATGTGACGGCTCCAGCGAAGGCTGCGGGGCCGGCCGAAGACATTGGGGACGATTTGGATGACCTGCTGGCGGCAGCAGAGCTGGTTGTCAGCACGCAATTGGGGTCTACGTCTATGCTTCAACGCAAACTACGTATCGGGTTCGCCCGGGCGGGACGCCTAATGGACCTGCTTGAGTCACGCGAGATTGTGGGGCCATCGCAAGGCTCGAAAGCCCGCGACGTCCTGGTCTCCCCAGAAGACGTAGCTGCCGTGCTGGCGCTGCTTAGAGGCGAAACGGACACGCTCCACGATGAGTTTGACTCAGAGGCTGCGCCGGATCAGGAAAACGTCGAAGAGGAACCCCAGGCCGCGGTGACCGGAGCAATCTTCTCCGGTTAGCGTCACAAGGTGGCCGTATACTGAGCAATGCTGTCGGCAGATTCGGAGTAAGCGTGGCCAGTAAGGATGCGGAAACAAAAGTCTCCTCATTTAACGTCCCGAATGCGCTAACCGCGTTACGCCTAGTCATGGTGCCCATCTACCTCTGGTTGCTTTGGGAAAGTGGGTCGCGCCTGCAGGAGTGGTACGCCGGGGAAACGGACCTGAGTAGTTTTGCAACACTTCGCTGGTGGGCGTTAGGCGTCTTTGTCGTTGCTGCTTACACGGACCACCTGGACGGTGAGATTGCTCGAAAACAGGGCCTGATCACCAACTTTGGGAAGCTGGCTGACCCGCTTGCGGACAAAATTTTGATCCTGGGGGCGTTCGTCATGTTTGCTGCCGTGGAGCCGTACTGGCTGCCCTGGTGGTTCGTGGCAGTTGTTGCTGTTCGGGAAATCGGGATCACCATTTGGCGTGAAATCGCTCGGCAAAAAGGCCAGATCCTTCCAGCAGGGTCCGGTGGGAAACTGAAAACGGTCCTACAGATGCTGCTAGTTACCGTCCTGACCATTCCCTGGGAAGCCCTGCTGAAGTCGGACTCACTGGGGCCAGTGATCGTGCTCAACGTTGTCATCTGGGTCCTTATCGTCTCCGTCCTGCTTGTAACCGTCATTTCCGGCATCCAGTACGTGGTTGCAGCAGTCAAGGAAAACAGGCCCCAGTCCTAAGCAACGCCCCCCAAAGAGCCATTGAGCAGGTGTAGGGGCTGAAAGTCCCAGTGAGAGAGAGGTCGGGCGGACTGTGAGCAAGCGCACGGAAGAAAACGTCATGGTTTGCGTTGAACCTTGTATGAACACTAATTACAGCAACAGGCCGGGGCGGTACCGCCATCAGCTGGCTGGACGCGCTGCCCGTCCAACGCCCACTAACGCGTACCCTAAGCCCATGACCACAAAGGTAAGCGAACAGCCGTTGCTTCGCAGCGAGCTGGGGGATGTGCTGCGGTCACTACGCTCGCTACAGGGGCGGACCCTACGTGAAGTTTCTTCAGATGCGCAGGTTTCACTGGGCTATCTCAGCGAAGTTGAACGCGGCCAGAAAGAAGCCTCTTCGGAGCTGCTTGATTCCATTTGCAAAGCACTGCGGGTGCCGCTTTGGTTCGTCCTGCGTGAAGTTTCTGAACGCATGATGCTTCTTGACAAGGCAGTTGTCCCAGACACTGTCCCAGATGACCTTCTTTCACCTCAGGTGACCGGTCTGCCCTAACCCGGTGAAAGAGTCAGAGTTTTACCACGCCCTAGAGCAAGTTTTCGGACCTGCTCTAGGGCGTTCTCTTGCCGAGGATCTTTACCTGCCCAAGCTCTCTGGGACCGCGGCTGAGAGCTTACGACAAGGAGTCGGAGCTGACCAGGTCTGGGACGCACTTATTTCTGAAACTGATCAGGGTGAAGAAGCTCGCTGGGTCCACCGTCGACCACAAAAGAGGTAGCCCCGCCCCGCGCGCCGCACCATTTCGAACATCTGTTCTAGTATCCTCTACCCAGGTGACAGCTTGAGCCCCAATCCACAGGACGTGGGGGGCTTGGGGGAAATGTCGGGGGTCCGGCATAACGTTACCCGGAGCAGCTCGGAGAGGGCTGTTTCCTAAGCAGACCCGCTTGGTGAACCGGTCGGAGAGACCGCTATAGGACAGGAGCAGCAATGGCTAGAATGACCGCGGCGAAAAGCGCTGGAAACGACAGGGCAAAAGCCCTAGATTTAGCACTTAGCCAAATTGATCGCCAATTCGGTAAAGGATCGGTGATGCGGCTTGGAGACGACACACGCCCACCTGTCCGTGTGATCCCCACAGGTTCCCTGGCCTTAGACGTTGCCCTAGGAATAGGTGGACTCCCGCGCGGCCGGGTGATTGAGATCTACGGTCCCGAATCATCAGGAAAGACCACTGTTGCACTGCACGCTGTTGCCAGCGCGCAAGCAGCGGGAGGTAACGCGGCTTTCATTGACGCAGAGCATGCCCTAGACCCCGAATACGCGAAGGCCCTGGGGGTGGACACGGACGCCCTTTTGGTTTCGCAGCCAGACACAGGGGAGCAGGCCCTAGAAATTGCGGACATGCTGATCCGTTCCGGCGGCATCGACATAATCGTCATTGACTCAGTGGCTGCGCTAGTTCCCAAGGCTGAAATTGAAGGGGAGATGGGGGATTCCCACGTTGGGCTCCAAGCCCGCCTAATGAGCCAAGCACTACGGAAGATCACGGGTGCACTCTCTGCGACCGGAACCACAGCAATTTTCATCAACCAGCTGCGTGAAAAGATTGGTGTCTTCTTCGGATCTCCCGAAACCACCACCGGTGGAAAGGCGTTGAAGTTTTACTCTTCCGTCCGCATTGACGTTCGCCGTATCGAAACTTTGAAGGAAGCAGGCGCACCGGTGGCGAACCGGACGCGCGCAAAGATTGTCAAGAACAAGATGGCGCCCCCTTTCAAACAGGCAGAGTTTGACATCGTGTACGGCAAGGGGATTTCGCGCGAAGGCTCCCTCATTGACATGGGTGTTGAAAGTGGAATTGTCCGCAAATCTGGTTCCTGGTACACGTATGACAAAGACCAGTTGGGTCAGGGTAAAGAAAACGTGCGCCAGTTCCTTATAGACAACCCGGATCTAGCGGACGAAATCGAATCGAAGATCCTAGCGGAACTGGGGATAGGCGAACCTGGGGCCGAAGCTGAGACCAATTCCGAAACTGAAGCTGCGGACAAGCCTGCATAGTCGTGGAATCCTCCCATGCGCAAGCGTATGCGGCAGCAGTTCGAATCTTGGCCAGTCGGGAACACTCCCGCAGTGAGCTAGAAACCAAACTGCTGCGCCGAAGTTTTGAACCCGACCACATCCAGTCCGCTCTGGATCTGCTTGTCGAACAACAGTACGTAGATGACGCGCGTTTTGCGGGCTTGGTTGCCCGGCAATATCCGACGTTAGGGCGCCGCGGGCTCTCCGCGCAGATGCAAAGGAGGGGCCTGGACCCTAAGTACTGGCGGGACATAGTTGACGCTATTGACCAGGATGAGGAACTTGAAAGGGCGCGACTTGCCGTGGCGGCAAAGGCCCGCGAATATCCTGGTGACGGCGACTATGAGCACTTTCAGCAGTGGCGTCGTCGCGCCGCCAACTATATGGCGCGCAGGGGTTTTTCCAGCCACGTCGCACTGACAGTCATAGGCGAAGTGGTGCAAGCCGACACGGGAGGCGGACTGTGAGCGCGGACGAAAACGTGAAGCTGGCCCAGCGTGTGCTTGAGCAACTGCAGCAGCACTCACTTACGTTGGCCACCGCTGAATCCCTAACCGGAGGGATGCTGGGAGAGACCATTGTGTCTGTTCCTGGGGCCTCGAACTGCTACAGCGGGGGAGTGATTACCTACTGGACTTCAACGAAGGCCCAGCTGCTAGGCGTTGACCAGGCTCTGCTAGCAGCAGGTGGGCCCGTCCAAGCTGAAGTGGCTACGCAGATGGCAACGGGCGTTAGTCAACTTCTAGGCACCAACCTTGGGCTGGCCACGACCGGCGTGGCGGGTCCAGGAGATACGGTGGACGGCCCGGCCGGCCGTGTCTACGTCGCCGTTAGTACGAACGGCGTTACTTCGGTCCGTAAACACCAATTTTCGGGGGAGCGAAATGAGGTGCGTCAGCAAGCTGTTGCGGCCGTGCTGCGTCTAGCTGCGGAGTCTTTGGAGCGTTGAGGTGCCCGTAGTGGGCAAGTAGGCTGTCCCCTGTGACAATTTCGAAGCTGCCCAGAACATTCCACATCCGCACGCTTGGGTGTCAGATGAACCAGCATGACTCCGAACGCATGGCTGGCCTGATGATTGAAATGGGGTTGCTGCCCGTGGAGCAGGTCCCTGACGCTTTGGCGCGCGCGACCCTGGCTGGCGACAGTGGTGCGGATGTTGTAGTGCTGAACACCTGCTCAGTGCGCGAAAACGCTGCCAACAAGCTTTTTGGGAACCTAGGACAGCTGGCTGCGGTCAAACGTGAACGCCCCGGCATGCAAATCGCGGTCGGCGGTTGCCTAGCACAGCAGATGCGCGACCAGATTGTGGCCAAGGCGCCCTGGGTTGACGCAGTTTTCGGAACCCACAACATTGATGTTCTGCCTGCGCTGCTGAAGCGCTCAGCTCACAACCGAAAAGCTGCGGTGGAAATTGAGGAGTCACTGAAGACCTTCCCATCGACACTGCCATCCCTTCGGGAGTCCGTTTACGCGTCCTGGGTGTCCATTTCGGTCGGGTGCAACAACACCTGCACATTTTGCATTGTCCCTAGGTTGCGCGGTCGGGAACGCGACAGGCTGCCGGCGGAGATTTTGGACGAAGTTCAAGCAGTCGTCGCCCAAGGCGCCGTGGAAGTCACGCTCCTAGGTCAAAACGTGAACTCTTACGGTGCGTCATTTCGCGACCGGGGCGCTTTTGCGAAACTGCTGCGGGACGTAGGTGCCACGCCAGGCCTTGAACGGCTGCGCTTCACATCACCCCACCCCGCATCCTTCACGGACGACGTGATCGACGCAATGGCGCAAACACCGACCGTGATGCCCAGCTTGCACATGCCGTTACAAAGCGGCTCGGACAAGGTCTTGCGCGAAATGCGCCGGTCTTATCGCAGGAAACGCTTTGAGGGCATCTTGGAGCGCGTACGTGCCCAGATCCCAGACGCCGCAATCACCACAGACATCATTGTCGGGTTCCCCGGCGAAACGGATCAGGACTTTGAGCAGACGATGCAGGTTGTGGAGAATTCCCGCTTCGCCTCCGCATACACGTTCCAATACTCACCACGTCCCGGGACGCCTGCAGCGAGCCGAACCGATCAGGTTCCACCTGACGTCGTCGCGCAGCGCTACACAGCTTTGGTTGACTTGCAAAACCGGATCTCTTTAGAGGAGAACCAGGCTCAGGTGGGAAAGACCATGGAGGTCTTAGTCTCTGAGAACACGGGACGAAAAGACGGCACTAGCGAACGCATGTCAGGGCGCGCCCGCGACGGGCGCTTGGTCCACTTCACGGTCCCAACCGGCGATGCCCCTCGCCCCGGTGACATGGTCACCGTTACCGCGACGTACGGCGCTCCCTACCACCTACTCGCTGACTCGGCAGTCGAAGGCGGCACGTACCAAGTGCGCCGAACGCGCGCGGGCGATGCGTGGGAAGAACGCCAACAGCCGGCTTCCTCAAGCAACCTGGTTGGTTTGGGAATGCCCACGATACCGGCGCGTAAGAGCGCATGATAGCTGCGGTAGTTGGACCTACCGCCAGCGGTAAGACAGCGTTAGCCCTTCGTTTAGCGAAGGCTCTGCCCAATTCCGCTGAGATTGTGAACGCCGACGCGTTCGCTCTCTACAAAGGAATGGATATAGGGACCGCGAAACCTACGTCACACCAGCGCGAACAGGTTCGCCACCACCAAGTTGACGTGTTGGAGCTTTGGGAAGAGGCCTCTGTTCGCGCCTACCAAAGTGGAGCCCGGCAGGACGTCTTAGACATCATTAGCCGGGGGAAAACGCCGATCGTGGTTGGTGGCTCAGGCCTGTACGTTCGTGCGTTGCTGGATCAGCTCTCCTTTCCACCCACCGACCCGCACCTTCGCCAACGTCTGGAGAAGTGGGCTGACGAAGAAGGCTCTGCGGTGCTGCACGAAAAACTGATGGTTGCGGACCCTGAGGCTGCCAGCCGCATTCACCCGAACAACAGTAGACGGGTGGTGCGGGCCCTGGAAGTGGTGGAGCTTACGGGAAAGCCGTTTTCTGCGTCGCTGCCAAAGCGCGACTATTGGCGTGAGACCGTGCAGATTGGAACCAGCTGGGACCTAGATGACCTTGAAGGCCGCATTGCAGCCCGTACTGAGGCAATGTTCGAAGACGGGCTAGTTGCTGAAGTGGAGGAATTGGCGAAGAGGGGCCTAGCGGAAAACAGGACCGCCAGTCGCGCAACCGGCTACAAGCAGGTGTTGGACATGCTGGAAACAGGGCAGAGCGTGTCCGAAGCTATGGAAGCTACGCGTTTGGCGACGTCCCAGCTAGCCCGGCGGCAACTGAAGTGGTTTCGTGCGGATCCGCGGATTTCCTGGGTTGATGCTGACGCGTCTGACGCAGGTTTGGAGCAGGCCCTAGCTGTTCTTTCTCACAGCTAGAACCCGGAACCCGCGTTTGGAAGCTTCACGGGTGACCGCGTACCCCTGGTCCTCTAACCAGCGAGCCAACGGGTCGGAACCAAGGTTCTTTCCTACCACCAGGTAGGCCACGCCGCTGTCGTCTAGGCGAATCAGCCAGCGCAACAGCAGTGCCTGCAGCTCCTTTTTACCGATCCGCACGGGTGGGTTCGACCAGATGACATTGAAACGCACGTCCTCTTCTTCAGCGCGCCGAAGTGCTTCTTCCTCATCCAAAACCGTGATGTTCGAAAGCCCCAGCTGCTTTGCGTTGGACGCTGTGAGGGAGAGGGCACGCGGATTCACATCTACCGCCCAGACCGCCAGATCTGGGGACTCTTTCGCAAGCACCAGTGCCAGCGGCCCCCAGCCAGATCCCAGGTCCAAGCCGACCCCTTCGTTTGGGGGTGGGGGAACTTCTTTCAGGAGGATCTCTGTTGCGTGGTCTAGGCCCTGCGTGGAAAAGACGCCACTGCTGGTCTTCACCTTGAAGTCGTGTCCGCGAGTCACGACGTGAACGGAGCGTAGGCGTTCAGGCTTGTCGTCCGAGGTCTTGGAGAAATATTGGGAGGTCACCACATGAGCCTATCGCTCTAGAGCTGAGCAGTAAGCTTGGGGCAGGCGCGGCTGAGATGAGAGTTTTGGAAGAGCAAACGAAAGATACCGAAGAAACACTGCGTAGGGCACAGCAGGTAGCTGCTCGTGTCTTAGCCAGGCCTTCTGGGGGACTGTCCTTCGACGACGCGCGGGAGATAGCCGCTGAGTCTGCAGAGTGGGAAGAACGCCAGCGCATTGGGCGAATCCACGGACATTCGTCAGAACTTGAAGACGTTTCAGAGGTCGAATATCGCCGTCTGCGGTTAGAAAGAGTTGTTTTAGTCGCTTTGCGAACGACACAAACGAGCCATGAGATCGAGAACTCACTGCGAGAGTTGGAAGCACTTGCGGAAACCGCTGGCTCTCACGTCCTTGGATCCTTAGTGCAAACGCGTGCAACCCCCGACCCAGGAACGTTCCTGGGCCGCGGTAAAGCCCAAGAGCTGAAAGAACTGGTTCAGGAAGTTGGGGCCGACACGGTAATTGTCGACTCTGAGCTCAGCCCATCTCAGCGGCGCAGCCTAGAAGACGTGATTCGAGTGAAGGTGATCGACCGGACCGCCTTGATTTTGGACATCTTCGCCCAGCATGCAAAGTCCAAAGAGGGCAAGGCTCAGGTGGAGCTGGCGCAACTGGAATACCTGCTCCCTAGGTTGCGCGGGTGGGGTGAGTCCATGTCCCGACAGGCGGGTGGTCGGGTCGCAAGCGGTGAGGGGATAGGTTCCCGCGGCCCCGGCGAAACGAAGATAGAACTGGATCGGCGCAGGATCCGTGCGCGGATGGCGAAGCTGCGCAGAGACATTCGCCAAATGGCTCCGGCCAGGGAAACACGCAGGGCGTCAAGACGCCGCGGTGCTGTTCCTTCCGTGGTGATTGCCGGTTACACGAACGCGGGAAAATCCACGCTCCTGAATGCTCTAAGTGGGGCCGGAGTTCTGGTCCAAGACGCTCTTTTTGCTACCCTCGACCCCACTGTGCGTAAGGTGGAGACACCCGACGGACGCAGCTACACCCTGACCGACACCGTGGGGTTCGTAAATAGCCTGCCCACGCAGCTTGTGGAGGCGTTCCGCTCTTCCTTAGAAGAAATTTCTGATGCGGACATCGTCTTGAACGTGGTGGATGCAACCCACCCTGACCCCGTGCTCCAAGTTCAAACGGTTCGCAGCGTCTTGGCTGAGGTAGATGGCTACGACTCGTCCAAGGAACTGATTGTCTTGAACAAGAGCGACTTGGTTTCTGCGGAGTCCTTGGCAGCGTTGCGGGCAACGTTTCCAAATTCTGTGAGTATCTCAGCCAGGAGCGGCCAGGGCTTGGAGCAACTGCAGTTGGCAATTGAGCGAGCGCTACCCATCCCCGACGAGGACGTAGAACTGCTTTTGCCCTTCACCCACCTCCACTTGCTCAGTGCCGCCCACGAAACAGGACAGGTTCTGTCCCAAAGTTGGGAGGAAGACGGGGTGAGGCTAGAAGCCCGCGTTGACTCTGAGCTGGCTTGGGCAATGCGACAAGCAAGCGACTAGCCTTCCTATTGAGTGCTTTTGAGAACAGCTGACAAACAGTTGATGCTGGCAGACAGTTGATAAGGAGCGAAATGCCTGACCAAACCACCCTCTCTGTTGCCCAGGGCCACCCATCCAAGCTTGCTGTTGTTGGGGCGGGAGCTGTCGGGACAGCCGTTGCCTACGCTGCTGCAATGAGCGGCATAGCCAGGTCCATCAGCCTCTACGACATCAACGGCCCCAAGGTCCAAGCTGAGGGGCTAGACATTGCCCACGGCATCCAGTTCACTCCCGTGCGCTCTGTCGAAGGCAGCGATGACATCAACATCTTGAGTGGCTCAGACCTTGTGGTGGTGACCGCTGGGGCTAAACAAAAACCTGGGCAAACCCGTATGGAGCTAGCTGAATCCACGGTGGGGCTGATGCGCAAGCTGGTACCGGACATGCTCTCCGTGGCTCCCGACGCCATCTACATGTTTGTCACGAATCCTGTAGACGTTGTAACGTACGTTGCGATGCAGCTCATGGGAAAACCCCGAGCGCAGGTTTTCGGTTCGGGAACCGTGTTGGACAGCTCCCGGCTTCGTTACTTGATTTCTGAAGAAACTGGGGTTTCTTCAAAGTCCATTCACGCCATGATTGCTGGCGAGCACGGGGACTCAGAGGTGGCGCTGTGGTCTAGTGCGGAGATAGGTAACGTCCCGGTAGAGCAGTGGGGCACAACCCTTTCGGGCCGCGCTTTTGATAAAGAATTCCGTGAAGAAATAGCCCGGGACGTAGTGAACTCTGCGTACCACATCATTGAGGGCAAGGGTGCAACGAACTACGCGATAGGGCTAGCGGCAAACGCGATTGCGTCATCGGTTCTGCGTGATGAAGCCCGGGTCCTGACCATTTCCACGCTTCTTGAGGACTGGTACGGGATCAGTGACGTTTGCATGGCTGTTCCAACCGTGGTGGGCAGGTCTGGAGCCGGACGCGTGCTGCGTCCACCCCTGTCAGATGACGAACTCTTGGGCTTGCAAAACTCTGCGGAAAAAGTGAGGTCTGCGGCCAAGCGCCTGGGTTTCTAAAGTGCCCGCACCAGGGTCACGACCCGGCCCAAAATCTGGGCATGCTCAGCGGGAATAGGCTCCAGCAACTCATTTCTGGGGACTAGCCAGACCCCGGTAGAGTCGTTGCGCCAAACCTTTACCGTCGCCTCCCCATCAATCATCGCGGCGACAATCTCACCGTTTTCGGCAGTGTTTTGCGCACGCACAACAACGAAGTCCCCATCGCAAATTGCTGCGTCGATCATGGACTCTCCCGACACCTTTAATACGAAGAGCTCACCGCGTCCGGTAAGACGCGTTGGAAGAGAAAACACATCCTCAACGTTTTGCTCCGCCGTGATGGGAGCCCCTGCAGCAATCCTGCCCACCAGGGGGATGTCTGCCGAATCCCCATCTGAGCTGCTTACGGGGATCTCAACGACGGACGGCTCGGCTTGCTGCTGGTCGTGGTCGGCGGATGGGCGTAGGGCTCTGGGGCGCCCGGGGGAGCGGCTGAGCAGACCCATCCGTTGTAGCGCGTCTAGGTGATGCTTGACGCTTGAGGGGGAGGCAAGACCAACCTTGGCCCCGATCTCCCTGATCGATGGTGGGTAGCCGTAGCTGGCAATGCTGTCCTGGACGACCTGAAGAATGTCCTTTTGGCGGCGCGTCAGTTCCGGCTCTTCTGTCAGTTCGAGTTCTTCCGGCACAGCATCTCCATCCTTGGTCTCACCTGAAGGCTAGACGAAAAACGAACCTAATCAAACATATGTTCGAGTGAGTCTTCATTTTGTCGGAGCCGCTTGGTATCGTACAGATGTTCGACGAACGTATGTTCGAAGAATAGTTGTTCGGTTATTTTGAAGGGGAGTGGAGACCATGAGTGCGGTTTCAACGTTTGATAGCTTCGTGGAGGCGCCCGCGCAGCTTGGTCGGGTAATTGATCTAGCCGCAGAGCGGCGTCGTCGCCAACCTCTTGAGGATGCAATGGGTAGGCACCCTGCCGGCAAGGCGCGCTCAGCAGAGCCAACGCGATACGTCGTGAGGGTCCCCCTTTACGCCAAAGTGGTTGGCTGGTTCGCCGCGCTTGCAATCGTTCTGGCGGCCGGATCCACTCTGGGCACTGCCATGCGAACGGAGTACAGCGGCCCAACCCACACGCACGTTGTGACTGCCGGTCAGTCAGTGTGGGGACTAGCTGCCAGCGTGGGCTCATCCAGGGCTTTGGAAGATGTGGTGGAAGACATCTGGGCGCTAAATCAGCTGGATGACGCCACTTTGCTTGTCGGTAGCGAAATCATCCTTCCGACGGACTAGCGGTCGGCTATGAGCGTTGCTAGCGTTACTGAAGTTCCCTTTGAACCCGTTTGGGAGGTTTTCGTGCGCTGCCCCTTTTGCCAGCAGGATGATACCCGTGTTGTTGACACACGGGTAACGGATGACGGTGCAACTATTCGTCGTCGGCGCGAATGTACGGAATGTAAGCGCAGGTTCACCACTACTGAATCCGCAAGCTTTTCGGTTGAAAAACGGTCCGGGGTAATTGAGCCCTTCTCTAGAGCCAAGATTGCGGGCGGAGTTCGCAAGGCCTGTCAGGGGCGTCCTGTGTCAGAACACGATCTGGCGGTGTTGGCCCAGCAGGTTGAAGAGACGCTGCGGGCTGGGGGACAGTCCGTCGTCTCCGCGGATGAGGTCGGCAAAGCGATCCTGCCGTTCCTGAGGAACCTAGACGTCATCGCCTACATGCGGTTTGCCTCTGTGTATTCGTCTTTTCAGTCTCTAGACGACTTCGATCAGGCGATCAGACAGTTGCGGGCTGAGGGCTAAGTCGCGTCGTACTCTTCCCTCAACCTTTCTTCCTTCTCTAACTCAACCTGTTCGTGTGCGGCGATCTGTGCCACGTCATCCGTCTTCGGGTTCTCAGCGTCTTCGTCCGCATCTTTGCTCCGCAGCATTGCTGAGGCTCTTGAAGAGGCGTCAGCGGCAGCTGAGCTGAAAGTATCGCGGGCAGCGGCTGCCTTCTCCGCAAGATTCGATACCGATGCTGCGATGTCTTGCAGCCCGGTCTTCAAGCCCAGCTGAAGGTCGGTGATCTGTCGCTGGACTTTGCGGCGCAGAACCTTACCGATCTGTGACCGCGGCAGCTCCTGGACAACAACGATTTGGCGGGGCAACGCGTAACGGGCCAGAGATTTTTCAGCCCACGTGCGAACGTCCGCGAGCGTCACAGAGGCCCCGGCTTCCAGGACTAGGGCTGCAACAACGTCTTCACCGCGGTTCTTCCCACTAGGCAACCCAACAACGGCGACATCTTGCACGCCGGGCATCTGGCGGACCACGTCTTCAACCTGTGTTGGGTAAACGTTGAACCCACCGGTAATGATTAGCTCTTTGCGCCGGTCTGCCATGTACACGAAGCCGTCGCGTACATGTACTAGATCGCCCGTGTGCAGCCAACCGTCACGCAGGCTCTCTGCGGTCTCCTCCGGATCATTCCAGTAGCCGGTGAACACCTGCGGGCCGCGCGCCAGCAGTTCTCCAACTTCACCGTCTTCCACATCCCGCGTGGTGTCTTCCGGGTCAACAATGCGGATCTCTGTGGAGGGGAAGGGCGTGCCCAAAGCGCCAGCCTTCTTCTCTGGGGACAGCGGGGAGCCCAGCAGTACCGGGGAGGCCTCAGTCATCCCGTAGCCTTCAATCATCAGACCACCGGTTGCTGCTTCCCAGCGCTTCGACAAATCCTCATTCAAAGGCATTGCACCAGACAGTGTGAAACTCATTGAAGACATGTCCGTGGGGAGGTTCTCTAACTCCGTCAGGAGCTTTTCAAAAATCGGTGGCACTCCAACGAAAAACGTGCAGGGAAGGCGGCGCTGCGACAGCAGGATCTGCGTCGGATCAAACTTGGGGAAAATCGCCACGGTTGCACCAAGTCGCAGGGCTGACAGCAGGGTTACCGTCAGGCCAAAAGCATGGAAGTAGGGCAGGACGGAATAGAAGACCTCAGAACCTTCATGAAGGGGCGGCACCCACGCAATCGACTGGGTGACGTTGGAGCAAAGGTTCCTATGGGTTAGTTGCACCGCTTTGGGTGTCCCGGTCGTGCCCCCCGTATGGAGTAGGACTGCCGTGTCTCCAGGCTCGGCAATAGTGGGCTGATTCCACGGGGAGCTAGTACGAACCGCTTTCGCCCAAGAGACAACATGCTTTGGGGTTTTTGCCCCAAGCATTTTGCGTTTCTTACGTACGGCAGCTAGCGGCAGCTTCAACAAAACCCGCGCCGTCGATGACAGGTCACTTGCAAGGTTCACCCCAAACAGCGTGTGGGAACGATCCAAGAAACCCAGCTTCTCAATCGCGTTTTCCCATGCCACCGTAACTTTGGCTCCGTGGCGAGCAAATTCGGCCTTCAGCTCCTCCTCTGGCGCAAGCGGGTTGTGCTCCACAGCCACGGCCCCAATAAGAACGGTTGCGAAAAGCGCAACTACGTGTGCGGGCGCGTTAGGCAAAACAAGCGCCACTCTGTCCCCGCGCTTTACGCCCGCGTTCCTGAGTGCTGCAGCCGCCTTCTTCACCTCCAGCTCTAACTCCCTGTACGTCGTTTGGGCGCTCATGAAGTCCAGTGCGACACGATCTGGAAAACGTTTCGCTGTTTCAAAGAGCAGGTCGCTTACCACCAGGTTTTGTGAATCGACCTTGAAGGGGACGCCCGGTGCGTATTCGCGACGAAGCTCTTCGGTGAGCGGAGTGACGGAAGACATTGAATTTCCTCCAATTAGTGCGGTTGAAGCACCAGGTAGCGTGTCGAAATGTTGGATCGCAGCGAGCCGACAGCGTCGACCGCGCCGCCGGCTAGGGGAGAACCAACGTCGGTGATCGTGTAACCAATGGAACCGAAGGTAGCTAGGGCTTGCGCTTCAACGTTCACGCGGGAGGAAGCCAAAACCTCATTCAGTTCCGCCATCACTCCGGGGACGTTGTGGTGCATGAACGTCAAACGCCCGGCAGCTCCCGAACTTACAGGCAGCGTCAAGTTTGGAACGTTCACCGCCATTGAAGTGTTACCTAGTCGCTCATAGTTGATAAGTTTGTTGGCAACGAAGGCACCGATGTCATGTTGGGCCTCCACGGTGGAACCACCAATGTGCGGGGTTAAGATCACGTTGTCCATGGTCTGCAAAGGCGAGGCAAACGCGTCACCGTTAGCGCGGGGTTCCTCCGGGAAAACGTCAACTGCAGCTCCCGCTAGGTGACCGGACAAGAGGGCGCTTCGTAGCGCCTCAACATCAACCACGAAGCCGCGCGACAGGTTCACTAAAGAGGCGCCCGGACGCATTTGAGCTAGTTCTTGCTCCCCAATCAAACCCCTGTTGGCTTCGGTCCCACTCACGTGAATGGAGAGCACGTCGGAGCGTCCTAACAGCTCATCCATTGTTGCGACACGCTGCGCATTACCAAGTGCTAAGCGTTCTTCTAGGTCGTAGAACAAGACCTCCATCCCCAGCGCTTCAGCAAGCACGGAAAGCTGGGTGCCGATGTTCCCGTAACCCAAGATGCCTAGGGTTCGGCCACGAAGTTCATGTGCTCCATCTGCTGACTTGTCCCACAGGCCACGGTGAAGTTGAGAGTTTTTCACTGTGAGGCGCCTGGTTAGCGCAATGATTTGGCCAAGTGCTAGCTCAACCACCGAACGCGTGTTGGCGTAAGGGGCGTTGAAGACGGGGATGCCGCGTTCCGCTGCTGTCTCCACCGCAATCTGGTTGGTACCAATGCAAAAAGCCCCGATCACTTTCAGGCTGGGGCTGTGTGCCAGGACCCTTCGGGTCACCTCTGTCTTGGACCGGATTCCCAGGATCTGTACGTCGTCCAGGGCGCGAATTAGATCGTTTTCGCTGAGGCTGCCCTTGACGACCTCCACGTTCATTCCGGCTTGTTCTAAAGTCCGCGCACCGACGGGGTGGGGGTTTTCAAGTAACAGAACGTTTGTCACAGCGGTGTCGCCCTACTTTCGAAGGAGTGTGCGGGGTCTTGGTTCTGCTGTTGCAAAGCCTGTTCCCACGCGGTTGGAAGGTTGCCTGTACGAACTGAGTGTAGGCGCCTAGTTGATCGGGTCATCGCCACGAACAAATCCCCGGGACCCGCTTGCGCAATTTCGCTTGGCTCGACAAGGATCGAAACATCAAATTCTAGGCCCTTCGCGCCGACGGCCGTGAGCATGCTGACACGCTGGTCCAGCGCTGTTTCGCCGACGTTGTCCGCCCCCCACGCAAGGCCGCGCGGAGTCGAAACCAAAACCCCGATGCGTCCCTCACCCTGTCCGACCTCCTGGTCTAAAAGGGCGGTCTCTTCTTCAATGACCGCTTGTACCGCTTCCCACAGCGGGTCCTTACTTGGTGGCAAAATCTGTCCGCGGCCTGGAAGATGCGTGTCCGCCAAAGCGTCTGGGACCTCCCGGGCGGATGTCAGGGGAAACAAAATGGGGTGCCCAAGTTCAGCCAACACCTCTTGGGCGGTGTCCGTAATCGTTTTCGGCGTGCGGTAGGAAATAGTCAGCAGGTACTCGCCGGCCAGCCCACGCGCCGCTGGGCCTAGGGCGTTCGCCCAAGACTTAGGACGCGTCAGCCCCCGGGCCTGATCTAGGTCCCCAACCACTGTGATCGACCTGGAAGGGCAGCGCCGCAAGACAGAGTTCCAAGCCATGGGGCTCAAATCCTGGGCCTCGTCCACCACAATGTGTCCATAGGTCCAGGATCGATCTACAAGAGCACGTTCTGCTAACGGGACCCAATCATGGAAACCCCGGGTGTGACTGGCTAGAAGTTCAGCGGAGACCAGGCCCCCTCCAAGCTCTTGAGAATCGATAGCTTCCTGGACTCGTGCCAGTTCCGCTTCTTCGTTCGCAGCCCTAGTCTTTTGTGAAGCCTCTGCCAGGACTTCGTTTGTCCCCAAGAGCTCCTCTAACTCATCCAGCAAAGGAATGTCCGCGACAGTGAGCGGAGCATCCGCACGGCGGTAGACCAAGTCCATATCCGCAGCACTGAGCCCTGTCGCTACGCGTCGGAGCCGGCGCGGATCGGAGTAGAGCTTCGCCAAGAGCTTTTGCGCCGTCCACGGGAGCCAGCAGAGGTTGATCTCCCGGCGCACGTCGCGGTCCAGCCTGGCATTATCACGCCACCACTGGATCGTTTCAGCGTCCGCGTCATCACCAGCTAGTTGCGTAGCAATCTCATCCAGGAGCTCAAGCGCAAAGCCCTCGCGCGCAACGTTGTGTGGCTTACCCGTGCGCCGGGCCCGGGTACGGGCGGAACTCACCATGGCACGGGTGAGCTCAGCCTGCCTGCCATCAATTCGGAAGTGCTTCGTTTCTTCGGGCAAACGCTGCAGGTCTTTAACCGCTGCCGCCAAGGTGGGCACCCAGGCCATCTTCCCTTTTGCTTTAGCAACGTCAGCGGGGTCCATCAGCTGCGTGTGCAGGCCGGGCAGGAGCCCGCCCATAGTCACTGACACCACACCGCTTTCGCCCAGGGAGGGAAGAACCTGTTCGATGTAGCGCAAGAAGACGGGGGAGGGCCCAAGTATTAGAACCCCGGAGCGCTCTAGACGCTCCCGATGCGTGTAAAGCAGGTAGGCAGCGCGGTGCAGTGCCACTGCCGTCTTCCCCGTTCCCGGACCGCCTTGGACTACCAAAACCCCGTCACCGCTAGCTCGGATGATGGAGTCCTGTTCGGCTTGGATCGTCGCAACAATGTCACCCATGCGCCCTTCACGCGCCTGCGCTAGCGCTGACATTAGGGCGCCTTCGCCCTGGAACGTCAAACCTTCTTCAGCTGCTCCCTTGGCATCCAAAACGTCATCCTCAACACCTTTGACTTTTCGCAGGTGGGTGAGAATGTGACGTCTGCGCAACACACCTGAAGGGTCCGCGGCAGTTGCCTGGTAAAACGGGCGCGCCGCAGGAGCTCTCCAGTCCACCAGCAGACGGCTGCCATCTTCCCCGGGAAGCCCGGCGCGACCAATGTAGTGGTTCGTGCCGGCCTCCATGTCGATCCGCCCAAAAACTAGCCGGTCCTCAATCTGCTCTAGGCGCGCTGCCTGATCACCAAAGTGCGCGGCCTTTGCGTCCCGTTCGGTTCGCGCTTGCGGCGAACCCCAGGCGCCCTGGCTTTCAATCTCACGTTGCTCAGCTCTGTACTCGCTTCGCAGGTGCTCAATTGCTTCGTACGCCCTGTCAACGAACGCCTGTTCTTTCTTGAGCTCGTCAGCAAGCCGGGAGGATTCCTCACTCATGGTCCCTCCTTCTTTTGGCAAGGCCCTTCTAAGAAAATTACGACATCCCATTATTCCTCAAACCAGCCGCAGCAGGGGACGGGCGCTTCCATAGGTTTTCCTACTGGCTCAATTTTCGCAGCGCCCGCATGCCCGAGCTTGGACCAAGATACGGTTGAAGCAGACAAACGGTTGAAACTAAGGGAATTGGGGGCGACATGCAAAACGAACTGTATGACTCGGGACCCAAGCGCGGAACGAAAGCTCGCTACCTCATTACCCACTTGGATGGGGCACTTGACGCAGGTTCTGCCGGTGGCCTTGCAGTGCGCCAACTGCTGCGTTCACTGGACGCTCAAAGGGTCGCGACGTTTCGGTCAGATGAGCTCATCGATTATCGTTCGCACCGGCCAACCATGCAGGTTGAGAACTGGGTGACAACAGGGCTTGAAACACCGGAAATTGCGGTTGATTTGGTGCACGACGACAGTGGCACCCCCGTCTTGGTTCTGCATGGGCCAGAGCCTGACGCTAGGTGGCACAAGTTCACTGATGCCATCATGGAGCTTGCCGCAGAATCAGGTGTTGAGGTGATGGTGTCATTGCACGGCCTGCCCGCAGCAGTCCCGCACACTAGGCCCAGCGCTATCCACGTCCAGTCCACGGACAAAGAACTCATACCGGACCAGCCCCTGATGGGTGGGATCGCCCAATTCCCAGCTCCCTACACGTCGTTTTTACAGCACCACGCCGCCCAGCGGGGCCTTACAGGCATCACTTTGCTAGCTACCGTGCCGTACTACATGGCCGGGTCTACTTTCCCGCGCGCCTCATCAGCGCTGCTGCGCAGGCTGTCAGACATCGCAGAGCTGTCGCTCCCGGTCGGTGACCTAGAGCGTGGCGCGGATGAGGAAACTAGTCAGGTCGACAAGCTTGTGGAGCACAACCAGGACCTGCAATCCACAGTGGATGCGTTGGAACGCCATTTTGATGATGTGTTGCCGGGCCGTTCCTCTGCTGAGTCTGCCGCGGCGGACCTCCTTGGTCACGTGAACAGCCTTGGAGACTGGGAAAGCGTTATGCGCGACGAACCGGCAGACGGAGAATTCCCGGAGGCAGAACGCGTAGGGGACGATGACTCCGCATCACTTGCAGAAACAATCGGTGAAGCGATTGAGAAATATCTGAAAATACACTCAAAGCGCAAGCATCAAAACGATGCGCCAACGGTGGAAGCAACTCCGGGCGATCCGGGTGAAGAAGACGGTGAAAGCGAAACCAACTAGCCCGGGTTGGCTAATGCGCCCCCAAGCCAGGCTTTGATTTCCCTTTTCGAATAGAGCCGTACCGGCAAAGCCAGTCTTCGCAGGTCGGACTCCAGCGACTCTCTATCGAACTCGCCTTCGTCCCAGGCGATCACGGCCAGGTTTCCCAGGCGCGCGTTTGCCCAAACCTTGCGGTCCACAACGGCGACAACGTTGCGAAACCCATCTACCACCGCGGCGACGTCCTGCTTGCCGTTGTGTCCGCCGCCGTGGGCCACGTTTGCCAAGTACGTCCCCCCGTCAGTGAGGCGCTGCTTCACCAAGTCAACCCATGCGGCGGTCACCAGTTCCAGGGGTGTTGAGTCCCCCGCGAATGCGTCGCGGACAATCACGTCATAGGTTGCGTTGCTACCCTGTAGTGCTTCTAGGGCGCCAGCTTGCCGCAGCCGCACCCGGCCTTTCGGATCGACGATCTGCCACTGTTTTAAAAGGCGGAGTAGATCTTGGTCCGGGTCGGCGCACACGTGTCTGCTCACAGGGCGCGCGTGGGCCCAGGCCAACGGCAGGCTTAGGGCTCCTGCGCCGGCATGGAAGACCCTAAGCGGCACACCGATGCTGTGGCGTGCCTTCAAGGACAGGTCGAAATGCTGCATGTATTCGAATTCCAGCCGGGTCGGGTCTTCCAAGAACGTCTGCGACTGCTCCATGCCTGCCGTGAACAGCGACAAAACGTTTCCTTCAAGGCGTAACACCATCCCGCTGCTGGTCACTGCAGCTTCTGTCATGCCAGCTGTCTTGCGCGCACTTCTTCCAGTTGGTTTGCGTGAGTTATTCTTCGCCACAAGCGCAGCTTGTCACAGTCCAGCGTGGGGGAGGAGGCCGCATGTCAAAGAACGCTTCTAACTTCCCCTGGGGAACAGACGATTCCCAAACCCCAATCCTGCATATTGACATGGACAGTTTCTTTGCAGCCGTAGAGGTTCGCGAGGACAGTTCGCTTCGAAATAAGCCTGTGGTCGTTGGGGGAGCTAGTGCCCGAGGGGTGGTGACGTCTGCAACTTATGAGGCTAGAGCTTTTGGGATTAGGGCAGGCATGCCCTCAGCCAGAGCCCGCTCCCTTTGCCCCAACTGTGTCTTCCTTCCCGGCCGCCTATGGCTGTATCGCGAAGTCTCCAAAGAAGTGATGGCACTACTGGGTGAGATCACCCCGCACGTGGAACAGATCAGCATTGACGAGGCTTTCCTGGACGTCCTTGGGGCCAGACGCAGGCTAGGCACCCCGCTACAGGTCGCGGCTCACCTGCGTGAACAGATCCGCAGTCGACTAGGGTTACCGGCCTCCGTTGGGATAGCGAAAAACAAGTCAGTTGCAAAGATTGCCTCCACCCTGGCGAAGCCCGACGGGGTCTTCCTGGTGCCTTCGCCACGAACCGTAGAGTTTTTGCACTCGCTTCCAATCGGTGCACTGTGGGGTGTCGGTACCGTTACGGAGAAGAACCTGAAAACCAGGGGGATCGACACGGTAAAACAGCTCTCCGAAGTCCCCCCAGGTGAGTTAGAACAGTGGGTTGGGGCGGCTTCGGCACACAGCTTGCACCGTGCCTCCTGGGGACAAGACGACAGGGCGGTTGGCGGTAAAGCGCTGGAGAAATCCATCTCAGCAGAGCAAACGTTCTCCACTAACGTCACGCAAAGAGGCGAACTGGAAAAGGTCTTGGTTGCCCAAGCCCACAAGTGTGCGTCCAGAGCTCGCAAAGCCAACCTGCTCGCTTCGACTGTCTCAATCAAGGTCAGAAACGCAAACTTCAAAACCATCACACGTTCGAAGACATTGCCTTCCCCGACCAGCGTAGGCAGGGCTATTGCGTCCACCGGGGTGGAGCTTTTGTCGAACCTTTCGCTACCCAGGGGCGGGGTCAGACTTATTGGGCTGGGAATTTCCGGGCTGGTGAGCCAGGACGATGCCGCGCCCACGCTGTTTGATGAAGACACTCGCCAAAGAGACAGTGAGACCGTCATGGATCTGGCGGAGGAGAGGTTCGGAGTTGGCGCTTTGCGTCCGGCGAGTCTAGTGTCAAGACGACCAAGGGACGAAAGCTCCGGGAAGCTACACTGACAGTAGTGTCCCGTGACAACGTTTGATAACCAGTAGCGCAGGAGGGAGGGCCGTGGCACTTTCGGAGCATGAAAAGCAGGTCTTGGCTGAGATGGAACGGCACCTGCGGGAGCAAGATCCCAAGCTGGCTGACGCTATCGCCGGAGCCGGGGTTGCCCCCAAGGAAGAACCCAAAGCTACCGTTCACTCCTTTTCTCCTAGGCGAATCGCTCTGGGGAGCATCTTGGCGGCAGCTGGTCTAGCTGTTGTCCTAGGGGGTGTGACGCTGGGGTTCTCCGTGGTTACCGCGCTCCTAGGAGCCGTTGGCTTCCTGATGATGGTTGGCGGTGTGCTGTACGCGCTGCAAACTGATGAGCGGCCAGGCAAGAAGAACGCTTCGTCCGGAGCCAAAGCCACGCTTTCTGGAGAAGAAAAGCGCCAGGCGCGCTGGAAAGAGCGCGGCCGGTAGTCGCCTAACAGCTTTCCTAAATTCAAAGCCCGGGGGGACCCCGGGCTTTTCTTTTTGCCACCACTTCCTGTCTGCGCCCTTCTCTGTTCCCGGATTCTTGCTTTTTGCCGATAAACCCACACCAAATGGTGCTTTGTGGATGTTTGTGGAGGGAAATGGAGTATTGTGGAGCACTAGGAAGGGGGGAAGCATGTTTCTGGGCACTTACGAACCGAAGCTTGACGATAAGGGCCGCCTCATCCTCCCCTCCAAGTTTCGCGAGCAGCTGGCGGAAGGCCTGGTGTTGGCTCCCGGCCAGGAACGCTGCCTTTACGTTGTTGCTCGGAGCGAGTTTGAAGACATGGTTGCGCAGCTTCGTGCTGACAAGGAAAAGGCGAAGAATCCTAGCTACCTGAGGTTTTTGTTTTCTGGGGCCGAGGACACGGCGGCTGACAAGCAGGGACGGATAACGATTCCTCCCAGGTTGCGCACCTACGCGGATTTAGATCGTGACCTGGTCGTAATAGGCGCAGGGACCCGTGCAGAAATTTGGGACGCACAGGCATGGGAGTCCTACGTTTCGCGCACCGAAGAAGAGTTTGTAAAGACAGATGAAGAAATCATCCCCGGCCTCTATTAGAGAAGAAGAGCGCGCTGCGGGATCTAAGGCCACTTCCCCGGTCTCAGATCCCGCAGCAGAAATGGCGGTAGTGGTGGTAGACGACCCTGCTTCCCTCCACACCCCGGTGCTTTTGCAAGAGTGTTTGGACCTGCTGGCTCCCGCGTTTGCGGTCGACCAGCCGGTCATGGTCGACGCCACACTGGGTCTTGGTGGACACACGGAAGCCGCACTGGAACGCTTTCCTACCCTGACAGTGATTGGCATTGATAGGGACCCCGAAGCGCTGCGATTGGCGTCGGATCGCTTGGCGCGCTTTGGTGACCGGTTTCGTCCTTTCCTGGGCACGTACGACCAGATTGACCTGGCCACCCAAGGTAAACGCGTGGACGGGATCCTCATGGACCTAGGCGTGTCGTCCATGCAGTTGGACGAAGTCGATCGCGGTTTTTCATACTCCCAGGACGCCCCTTTGGACATGCGAATGGATCGTGAGGAAGGCATCTCTGCTCAGGAGCTGCTGAACACGGCAAGCGTGGCTGAGCTGACAAAGATCCTCAGGGAGGGGGCAGATGAGAAGTTTGCACACAAGATTGCCCGCGCGATTGTGACCCGCAGAGAAGTAGAGCCACTGCGCACCACTGGAGAACTTGCGGAACTTGTGCGCGAATCAATTCCTGCGCCGGCCCGGCGTAGCGGAGGACACCCGGCCAAACGCACCTTCCAAGCCATTCGTATAGCGGTGAACAACGAACTTGAGATCCTAGAAGAGGCACTACCGCGGGCTCTTGAGAGCTTGAGCGTTGGTGGGCGCATCGTGATCATGAGCTACCAGTCCCTAGAGGACCGGCTGGTGAAGCGGATTTTCAACGAGGGCGCCGCCCAGGTGGGCGACGCCATTCCCGCCGGCGTCCCACTGCAGGCTGACCAGATAGAACAAGGTGCCCGGCTCAAGCATCTAACCAGGGGAGCTATGAAGGCCTCCGAAACGGAAATTGCTAGCAACCCGCGTTCACAGCCCGTTCGCCTTCGTGCAGCCGAACTACTAGCACCCTGGGGTAAGCAATGACAGTTAGCGCCGCTCCCACCTACGCACCAAGGTCGCCGCGCCATCAGCCGCGACCATCCTCGGCCACAAAACCCCAGACCCAGCAAACGCCAAACCTACGAATTGTCGCTAGGTCAACACAGCCGGAGGTAGGGCGGGCTTGGCCACTGGTAGTACTAGCAGTTTTGGTTTTGGCGCTATCCGTCCTTTTGCCGCTCCATGTGAATACGCAAATGGCACGCACCTCTTACGCAATTAGAGACGCGCGCGTGGAGCTGGCGGAACTCCAAGCGGAACAAAGTGTGTTGGAAGTGGCGGTGCTTGAGGCCAGCTCAGCCCAGGCTCTAGATCAAAAGGCCCGGGAACTGGGCCTAGTCCCGCCAGGCCCTGCAGGAACCTTGTCTCTGATTGACGGGACGATTTCGGGTGGGGAGCCAGCCCCGTGACCGCACCAAAGAACATTCAGCGCAGGGGCCGGGTGATCTGGGTTTTCGCACTTATAGCCCTGCTAGCCTGCGCGTTGCAACTCTTTAACATTCAGATTGTCAAGGGGGCGGAACTGGCCGAAGAGGGTCGTTCCGTCAGGACGCGGACATCTGCTTTGGATGCTCCGCGTGGCGCAATACTGGACGTGAACGGACAGGTGTTGGTGGAAACCCAAGCCACGTACCACATTGCCGTTAATCAAAAAGCAATTGGCGACTATCGACGCTTTGATGATGAGGGAGAGCTGGTGGGGCAAGGACCCGCAGAAGCTGCCAGGCTTCTGGCGCCACTGTTGCACCGGGATCCAACCGAACTGGGTGGGGAGATGATCGGTGACTCCACGTACCGCTACCTAGCTAGGGACGTGGACGCAAAGACGTACCGCGCGATCCGGGCACTGCGCATCTACGGGATCGAATGGGAACCCAGTTTTGAGCGCGTCTACCCGTCGGGGAGCACAGCTGCCAGCGTATTGGGCTCTGTCGACTCAGAGGGCAACGGCAACGCAGGCTTGGAGCTGACCTTCAACGACCTGCTGGTGGGCACTGCCGGCCAAGAGGCGTATGAGGTGGGCCCGACCG
The DNA here is from genome assembly GCA_964344535.1 of uncultured Actinomyces sp. Taxonomy (GTDB): domain Bacteria; phylum Actinomycetota; class Actinomycetes; order Actinomycetales; family Actinomycetaceae; genus Scrofimicrobium. The sequence goes on along the minus strand of CAYFNQ010000001.1, from coordinate 63,040 downwards.
GGGCCGTGATGCCCGGGGCGAAAACAGTGATCAAGGAAGCACTGCCGGGCCAGACCATTCATACCACGTTGCATTCTGACCTCCAGCACTCTGTTGAGCGGCTCTTAGATGAGGCTGTCGCCCAGAACGGAGCTCAGTGGGGTGCGGTTGTTGTTCTTGAAGTTGGCACGGGAAACGTCTTGGCTCTAGCCGATTCCAACAACCAAAACCCAGCGCTTGGACCTAGTGCATCTAGAGCGGTGCAGATGGTTTATGAGCCTGGCTCTACATTCAAGGTCGTGACGTTTGGGGCCGCCTTAGAGGAAGGCACGATAACGCCCCTCACAGAATTCACGGTTCCTGACCAGTACGAAATCGGGGGACAGGTATTCAAGGACTTGGCGCCCCACGAAACGCAACGCCGAACCGCAACAGGAATTCTTGCTGAATCGTCAAACACTGGAACTGTCATGGTTGGTGCGACGGTCCCTGAGCAGCGCAGGTACGACATCAGCTCCGCGTTCGGCTTTGGGAAACCGACGGGCATCGAACTGCCTGGGGAATCGGGCGGCATCTTGCACACTCCGCAGGAGTGGGACGGCCGTATGCGATACACGACAATGTTCGGGCAAGGCGTTGCGGTTACTGCTATTCAATCCGCAGTGATGGCGTCTGTGATCGCAAATGATGGTGTGTGGGTTGCCCCAACCCTGGTTCAAGGATTCAGCGACCAGGAGGGAAATTTCCACGAACCAGAACCTACGGATCCGGTGCAGGTGCTGCGACCTGAGGTTGCCCAAACGTTGCTGCTGATGATGGAGTCGGTTGCTGAGGCGGGGACAGGTGGCCTGGCGCAGGTGGAGGGATACCGGTCAGCTTTGAAGACCGGGACCGCAGAGAATCCCGGTGGGGGCATCGTGCCCAGCATGATTGGCGTAGTGCCAGCTGACCAGCCTGTGTTGGCTATCTCAGCTGTGTTGTACGACCCGAAAAACACTTTGACTGCGGGCGTGTCGGTCGCACCACTGTTTGCACAGGTTTCAGCGGAAGCCTTGAGGAGTCTGTCCGTGCCCCCTTCCAAAGAGGCACCCGTCCTCTATCCGTCTGAGCCGACAAGTGCAGGGTAAGGTTTCGTCTCGGGACAACCTGGGTGGTGGGATGGGAAGAACACTTCGTTGGATAGCGGACGCAGTCGACGGTGAATTGCTGGCAAAAGACGCTCAGCAAGTAGTAGACCTAAGCCTCACGCAGACGGACTCGCGCAGGATCGTCCCCGGTGGACTGTACGTTGCGCGGGTGGGCGAACACGCCGACGGTCACCTCTACGGCACCCAAGCCCAAGCAGCTGGCGCTGTGGCTGTCATTGTCGAAAGACAGATCCCGGACCTAGACATTGCACAGGTAGTGGTTGAAAACGGTACGCGGGCACTGGGTCAGTTAGCGCAAGCCCACCTTGAGGGGCTACGCGCATCTGGTGATATCAGCGTAGTTGGGATCACCGGGTCTGCCGGTAAGACAACCACGAAGGACCTGCTGGCCGGCATCCTTGCCACCCAGGGGCCAACTGTTGCCCCGGAGCGCTCATACAACAATGAGGTGGGGTGTCCGCTAACGGTATTGAAGGCCACTGACGAAACACGTTTCTTGGTGCTTGAGATGGGTGCTTCCGGTGCGGGTGAACTCACGTACTTGACCCGTATTGCGCCGTTGGACGTAGGTGTAGTGCTGATGATTGGCAGCGCTCACTTAGGTGGATTTGGGGGGTTTGAGGCCGTTGCTCAAGCTAAATCTGAGCTTGTTCAAGGGCTGGTGCCAAGCGGGGTTGCCGTTCTCAACTTTGACGATCCCGCGGTCATTGCGATGTCCAGGTATTCACCAAGAGAAGCGCTCACGTTCTCAGCGGCAGGTTCACCCAAGGCAACACTTTGGGCCGCGGACGTCCAGGTAGTTGACGGGCGGGCCCAGTTTGTGGCTGAAAGCCACAGCGAGTCAAGCCCCGTCTTGCTACAAATCAGGGGCGCACATCAGGTGCAAAATGCTCTGGCAGCCATTACGGCAAGCACAGCCTTGGGCGTCCCCATGGAAGAAGCGGCGCGAACAGTCGGGACACTTCACGCGGCCTCAGCCCACCGCATGGACGTGAGGGACGCCCAGGTGGATACGGGTGAGTCCACAGTTTCTGTGAGGGTCCTGGACGATTCTTATAACGCGAACCCCGATTCCATGAGAGCAGCCTTCACGGAGGTCCGCCGCCTTGCTGGAGACGGCAGAGTTTTGATGATCCTGGGCGCGATGCATGAACTGGGGCCTGACAGTGACGCTTTGCACCTGCAAGCTGGGCAAGAAGCTCTGGCGCAGGAACCGGCGGCGATCGTTTTGCTTGGTGACGCTCCCTACCTTGACGCTGAAGTAAGTTCAAGTAGCCCGGGCGTTACGGTCGCGAAAGCAAGCGACCATTCAGAGGCGCTTAGTCTATTGGCAGGGTTAGCGCAGGAAGGGGACACGGTCTTGATAAAAGGGTCGAACGCCTCTAACGCTTGGCGTGTCGCCGAAGCAATTGAGTCTGGCACCACCACAGAAAGTGAGAAGGAATGATCGGCGTTATCGCGGCTTTCGCAACGGCGCTGGTCCTGAGTCTTTTTGGGACTCCACTGCTGATTCGCTACCTAGTGCGCAACCAATACGGGCAGTTCATCCGCCACGACGGTCCGACCACCCACCACGTGAAGCGCGGAACTCCCACCATGGGCGGCATCGTCATTGTTCTTGCCTCATTTGCAGGGATTTTCGTCGGCTCAGCTATCAACGGTGGTTGGCCGTCCTACTCGGTTTGGCTCCTAATGTTCTTGATGGCTGGACTGGGACTGCTGGGGTTCCTGGACGACTTCATCAAGATCCGTAAGCACAGAAGCTTAGGTTTGAACGCGTGGGCGAAAATCATTGGCCAGGTTGCAGTTGCTGCACTCTTTGCAGTGTTCGCGCTAATGGGGCCCAACAGTAGGGGTCTCACGCCGGCTTCAATGAAGGTGCGCGTCTTCGAAGGTGTCGTCATTGACTGGGCGGCAGCGGGACAAATCCTGGGAATCATCCTCTACGTACTCTGGGTGATACTGCTGGTTGCAGCATGGTCGAACTCTGTGAATCTCACTGACGGGCTGGACGGCTTAGCGACCGGGGCTTCAATTGCGGCGTTCGTCGGTTACGCGATGATCTCTTCTTGGCAGTTCAGCCAGTCTTGCATTAGGGCGATCGAGCCTGGGATTGGGTGCTATGCGACCAGGGATCCCTTGTCGCTCACCCTGTTCTCAGCTGCCATTGTCGGGGCTCTCTTAGGATTCCTGTGGTGGAACGCCTCGCCCGCCCGCATCTTCATGGGAGACACGGGTTCCCTAGCTTTAGGCGGTGCCTTCGCCGGCCTGTCGATCCTGACTCACACCGAACTCATCGCAATTTTGATTGGCGGACTCTTCTTCATCACCACCATGTCGGACGTCATCCAGATTGGGTCTTTCAAGCTGCGTGGGGGAAAGCGCGTCTTCAAGATGGCGCCGCTCCACCACCATTTTGAGCTGAAGGGGTGGCAAGAAGTCACCATAGTCACCCGTTTTTGGATCATCGCTGCTCTCTTTGCAGCGCTGGGCGTAGGTGTCTTCTACTTGGAATGGGTGGCGCACTTCTGATGGCGGGCGACCAGGCGCCACGGCACGTGGCGGTCTTGGGCGCTGGTGTTTCCGGTGTCGCAGCCGCGCGTCTTCTACAGGAACGGGGATTTGCTCCCGCCCTATTCGCCCAGTCTGCTTCTTCCATAGAAGCGCAGGTGACTGTGCTGGAGGACCAGCATCAGCTGGCATCGGCTCTCCTGGAATACGATCCAGAGTTCGTTGTCGTTTCCCCGGGAATCCCGTTTGACTCTTTGGCCTTGACTGAGCTGCGAGACGCAGGGGTACCGCTAGTTAGCGAAGTCCAGTTGGCATGGGACATGCAGGGACCCGAAGGCGCTGCCTGGCTGGCGGTCACAGGCACGAACGGCAAGACAACCACCGTGAGCATGCTTGCAGCTATCTTGTCGGCCTCCAACCGTCGGGCCCTGGCAGCAGGCAACATCGGATTCCCACTAAGTGCTGGAGTTTTGGAAGACGCGGACGCATTGGCGGTCGAACTGTCGTCTTTCCAGCTAGCCATGACAGACCACCTGGCACCCTTGGCCGCAATTTGTTTGAACATTGATGACGACCACTTGGACTGGCACGGATCTAAAGAGGCATACCGGGCGGCTAAAGCGACCATTTACAACGGTGTGTACGGCGCCCGGCTATTTTTTGCCGACCAGCCGGAGGTTGAGCGAATGGCGCGCGAAGCTCGCAGTGAGGCACCGCTGGTGCCGCTCACTTTCGGGTCAGTTCATCCCGGCCAGCTAGGCATCGTTGGCACCGTTGTTGTCGACCGGGCCTTTGGGGAGGTCGATGGGGAGGAACTGGTGGACCTGGCCGACCTTCCCTCATTCGCAGCGATCGCGGCCCACGATTTTAGCTCGGCCCCACTTGTGCTTGATGCGTTGGCTGCCATTGGGCTGGCTAGAGCAGCCGGGAGTAGTCAAGAGGAAATAGTTGAAGGGCTAGCCCACTTTTCTACTCCCGCGCATAGGCGAACAACCGTGTTAGCGGGCCCAGTGACCTGGGTGGATGATTCCAAGGCGACGAATGTTCACGCAGCGCTGACCTCCGCACGTGGTGTTGCAGATGGAAAACTATTGTGGATTGTTGGAGGCGACGCAAAAGGACAGGACCTGTCAGCCCTGTTTGACCTTGCCCGCACAAAGGCCAAGGGGCTCGCGTTCTTGGGGGCTGACAAGGAGCCCCTGTGGGATTTGCGTAACAAGCACTGCCCAGACGTGCCTGTGTTGAGCGCCGCTACGACGGGAACGGGCCTTGGGGACCTCCGGGCTGCCGTGCGCGCCTGCGCGGAATCCGGCGAGGTGGGGGATACGGTGCTGTTGGCGCCGGGATGTGCCTCTTGGGACCAGTTTGGAAGTTTTGAAGAGCGTGGCAGTCTCTTTGAAGAAGCGGTTCTGTCGCTTCAGTAAAGGGGAATGATGGGAAAGAAGAAGCGCAAGACGCTACTGCCCCGGATCCGCTTCGAAAGCAAGGCCTCCCCCTACAGAGCAACCCGCACCTACTACTTCATCTTGGTTCCGGCTTTGCTTTTAGGAGCCTTTGGCTTAATGATGGGGTTTTCGGCAACATCCGTTTCCTACATTGGAAAGGGAGTCAGCCCCTACCAACCGTTCCTGCGGACGTTACTCATTGCGGGCGTCGCTTTAGGTCTGGGGACGACAAGCGCGTTCATAAAGCCCCGCATTTGGGATCGCCTGGCTTTTTTGATCTACGCGTTTGCTTTGACCCTGCAGTTCTCTGTCCTTGTGATTGGAATCGAGGAGGGGGGCAACGTCAACTGGATACCCCTTTTTGGCACGGGTATCGCTTTCCAGCCCTCAGAGCTTTTGAAACTGGCCACGGCCTTGGTGCTTGGCAGAGTTCTTTCTAGTCCCGCTCTCAATATCAGGGACTGGAAACAAGTTCTGACTTGGGCGGGCATTCCATCTTTGCTTTCGCTGGTTGCGGTCATGGCAGGTGGGGACCAGGGCACCATGCTTATCTTTGTGGCTCTGATCTTTGGAGCTTTGTGGATGGCGGGAATCCCCGGCCTTTGGTTGGGCTATTTGGGGTTAGCAGGTGCAGGAGTCTCTGCTTTTTTGCTGACATTGAGCTCTTCACGACTGCGCAGGGTGTACGAATTTCTGTCGGGGCAAACGTCCAACACTTCCGTGAGTGCTCCCACTCAAACGGACCACGGACTTTGGGCATTGGGCTCAGGAGGGCTTTTTGGTTTGGGACCTGGAGCCTCAAGAGAGAAATGGGACTATCTGCAAGAAGCTCACACAGATTTTATCTTGGCAATCATTGGTGAAGAGTTTGGGCTAGTGGGGACACTAACGCTGCTTGTCGTAACCGGCGCTTTGATCTACGGAGTTTTTTCCCTGTCCTCCCACTCACCGAATCCCTTTATAAGGGTGACGGCCGGAGCTATGGGTGCGTGGCTTTCCGCACAGACCTTTATAAACGTTGGCACCGTGATCGGATTGGTGCCCGTGATCGGCGTGCCTTTCCCGCTTGTTTCCTACGGTGGGTCCTCGTTCCTTTTCACTGCGATAGCCATAGGTGTGTTGCTTTCGTTTGCGCGTGCAGACGTTGCCAATTACGCCGGCCAAGGAACGCCGAATGCGAATGCGGTGAGAGGATAGCGTCGTGACACTTCGAATTGTGCTTGCCGGGGGCGGAACTGCCGGACACGTGAACCCGTTACTGGCAACAGCCAAGGTTCTGAAGGACCGGGGGCATTCAATCCTGGTCGTGGGAACGGAGGAAGGTCTAGAAAAGGATCTGGTTCCAGCCGCAGGGTTCGACCTGGTGACCATACCTAAGGTTCCCTTCCCACGTAGGCCAGGCCTAGAGGCACTGCGTTTTCCCACAAAGTTTCACCGGGCTTATCGAAAGTCAGCCCGCGTTCTCCAAAAAGCTGACGTGGCTTTGGGATTTGGAGGATACGTGGGAGCACCGGTCTATCTTGCTGCCCGCAATGCCGGCGTCCCACTGGTCATCCACGAGCAAAATGCTAGGCCCGGCTGGGCTAACAAGCTGGGAGCTCGATTCGCCAAGGTTGTTGCTCTGACGTTCCCAGGCACGCCACTCAAAGCTGCAAAAGGAAGGACCCTGGTGGTCGGGATGCCGCTTCGCGCACCCATCGCGAAGGTCGCACAGATACGAACCGACGCGAAGGACAGTTGGGACCTTCGCTGTGTAGCCGCCCAACACTTCGACTTAAACCCGCACCAGCCCACGCTGTTAGTGACCGGAGGTTCGTTGGGCGCCCAGCACCTCAACGAAGTCCTGACGGATTCCATGGACCTGTTCGGTGCGCAGACGCAAGTCATCCACATCACCGGCAAGGGGAAGAGCGACCAGGTGAACGCCGCGCTCGCCGGCACTCAGGTTGCGTGGCTTGTAAAAGAGTATGAGGACCAGATGGAATTGGCGTTTGCTGCCAGCGATCTTGTCGTGGCACGTTCCGGAGCGGGCATGGTTTCAGAAATTGGAGCCTTGGGTCTACCGGCCATCTTCGTCCCGCTGCCCTTCGGTAACGGTGAGCAGGCTTTGAACGCAAAGGATGTTGCCCAGGCGGGCGGCGCCGAAATTGTGTCCAACAAAGAATTTTCCCGGGAAACCATCAAGGATCTGGTCGTCCCGCTTCTGAACGACCCACAAAAGTTGTCAGCCATGGGCAAGGCAGCATACGGAGCTTGCCCTGCAGACGGGGCAGCTCGACTTGCAGATTTGGTAGAGGAGTCAGCATGAATACCGACAAAGAACTGCCTGCTTCGTTCCACTTCATAGGAATTGGCGGGTCAGGAATGAGCGTTGTAGCGGAGCTTTTGCTAAACAGGGGCGCGACCGTCTCAGGCTCGGATCGAAGCGACTCCCCGACGTTGCGGTCGCTGCAACAGCTGGGCATCGACGCCTACTTCCCACACGGGGACGGCAACTACGACCCCGATGCTGTGGTGGTGCGTTCCAGCGCCATAAAAGAAGACAACGCAGAACTGGTTGCTGGTCGTCAGCGCGGGCAGAAGGTGATCCACAGAAGTGAAGCGTTGGCCCTTGCAGCGCAGGGACAAAAGTTCGTGGCGGTTGCCGGAACCCATGGAAAGACCACCACGTCGGCCATGATTGCCGTGGGACTCTTGGACGCTGGCCTGGATCCTTCGTTCGCCATTGGTGCCTCAATTGACGGTGTTGGAACGGGCGCACGCACTGGCCGCGATATCTTTGTGGCTGAGGCTGATGAATCAGACCGCTCTTTTCTCAACTACACGCCAACAATAGAAGTCATCACAAATATCGGTGTTGACCACACGGTAAACTACGCCAGTGAAGCTGAACTGCGCAGTGCTTTTCAAGACTTCGTCCAACGAATTGAGCCCGGTGGGGTGCTGATTTGCTGTGCTGAGGACGCGGGCAGCTGGTGGCTAGCCCAAAATGCTGGGCGCAGCGACATTGAGATCCGCACGTATGGGAGGCCGCAGCGATCCTTTGGTGTTCCCGACGTTCAGATCATCCCGGGCAGTATGGGGCGCAGTGAACTGTCGGCCAGCATCGTCTACCGGGAACAGACGTTCCCATTGGAGCTGCAGGTAACTGCCGAACACAACCTAGTAAACGCTGGTGGTGCGTGGGCGGCGCTGGTTGCGCTGGGTCTATCAGGCGATGAGGCCAGCAGGGGACTTGCAGCGTTTGAGGGGACGCGTCGCCGCTTTGAAGAGATTGGGGTGAGGGACGGACGCATTTTGATTGACGACTACGCCCACCACCCCGCAGAGCTCCAAAGTGCCCTTTCGCAGGCGCGCCTTGCTGTAGGCGACGGGCGCGTAGTGGCGGTGTTCCAGCCTCACCTTTATTCCAGGACCCAGTTCTTCGCGAAAGAGTTCGCGCAGGTCTTGGAGCTAGCTGACGTAGCCGTAGTCACTGACATCGACGGTTCACGTGAGGACCCGGTGCCGGGCGTTACATCTGCGTTGATTTTGGACCAGGTCTCAGAAGGTGCGGACATTCGTGGTGGTGGCAGTGCTTTTGACTCAGCCACTTTGGGTGCCGACCTGACCGGCCCTGGCGACATCTGCATTCTTATGGGATGTGGCGACATTTACCTGCAGGAACCCACGGTTATTTCCCGCTGGGAGGAAACGGGCCCACCAGTAGAAGCTGGGCAGTGAGCTCAAAGAGCTTGAACGCGTCCGTGGCTAGCCTGGACGCTCGAAGGACTGAGAAGAAAAAGGCGAAGCGTCGTGGCCGGCTGGTGAGACTGGCTTGGATCGGCGTTTTCCTGGTCGTTGTTGCAGGCGGCGTCGCACTGGCGCTTTCGCCTCTGTTCTCACTGCAAGAAGTCTCCGTGGTGGTGGAGGGGGAGGACAAAACGCTTGAGACCTCCCTTAACTTGGAAGTAGAGCAAGTCGTGTCGCCTTATTACGGGACTGCCCTACTTACTCTTCCACTGTCCCAATTCAAAGAAGAGCTCTTGGATTCGGCCGCCGTCGCAGACGTAAAAATCTCCCGCTCCTTTCCGGGCGAACTATTGGTGGTTGTGGAGCCCCGAGTAGCGGTTTTTATGCAGGCCGATGGGGACGAGGTTATTTTGCTTGGAAGCGACGGTGTCGTTGTTGGAAGGGCTCCAGAGGCAACGGGCCTAATTCCGGTTCAACTGCCCATTTCCGGGAGGGCCGCGCCGCCAAACAGTGCGCAGGTAGCTGCCTTGGTGTGGGAAAGTCTGCCAGGACCAGTACGGGAACAAACAGAACTCATTTCGGTTGAGGGAACCCTGGTGAACATTGTGTTGGCTGGGGACCGGACTGTGTTTTGGGGCAGCGATCAAGACAGTGCAGTGAAGGGCCAAGTGCTGGAAATCCTGCTCCAAGGTCCGCCTGCGTCCGCTTACGACGTCTCAGACCCATCAAGACCAAGTTCGCGGTGACCGGTCTTGCGACTCGCCGGACCGCTTGCGGGTCCGGGGGTGCCTGCGCCCCTAATCTCTAGGCGCTAACGCAACCAGCAAATTCAACCCTCTACTTGAAGTTTAGGGTTTGTCTCCCCGGGGGTAAGATGTCTGCACCGCAAAACCACCTAGCCGTCATCAAGGTCGTGGGCGTCGGGGGCGGTGGTGTGAACGCCGTCAACCGAATGATTGAGTCGGGACTGAAGGGTGTTGAGTTCATAGCCGTCAACACCGACGCTCAGGCATTGCTCATGTCGGACGCCGAAACCAAACTAGACATTGGTAGGGAAATAACCCACGGGCTGGGCGCTGGCGCCGACCCTGCCGTGGGGCGCAAAGCAGCGGAAGATCACGAACAGGAGATTGCGGAAGCATTAGCGGGCGCCGACATGGTGTTTGTGACAGCCGGTGAGGGGGGTGGCACGGGAACGGGTGGGGCCCCTGTGGTTGCCCGCATTGCCCGTGATTCCGGCGCCCTCACGGTGGGTGTCGTGACCCGACCTTTTTCGTTTGAGGGCAATAGGCGCGCCTCCCAGGCCGATGCTGGAATCCAAGCATTGCGGGATGAGGTTGACACGCTGATTGTGATCCCCAACGAACGCTTGCTGGAGATCTCTGACCAAAACCTCTCTATCCTTGATGCCTTCTTGGCTGCCGATGAAGTGTTGCTTTCAGGCGTGCAGGGCATAACGGAGCTGATCACCATCCCCGGGTTGATCAACGTCGACTTCAACGATGTTCGCTCTGTCATGAAGGATGCCGGTAGCGCCCTCATGGGCATTGGCTCGGCAACTGGTGAGGATAGGGCAATGAGAGCCGTTGAGACCGCTATTTCTTCCCCGCTGTTGGAAACTTCGATCGACGGTGCTCACGGAGTCCTACTGTTTTTCCAAGGTGGACCAGACATGGGAATCCGCGAATTCAGCGATGCCGCCAACCTAGTGCGTCAAGCAGCCCACCCGGAAGCCAACGTCATTGTTGGAGCAGTTGTCGAAGATTCGCTGGGAGACGAAATGCGGGTGACGGTAATCGGAGCCGGCTTTGACCCGGAAGATGCCGGAGCACCCGCTGCTCCTGCACCATTGCGCAGCGTCTTGGAACAGCCCGCTGCGGTGCCAGAACCCGTCGCACCACCGGCTATCGCGCCCGTGGACACGTCGTTGTGGGCTTCGGCGCCCAAGCCGGTGCGCCCCACGCCAACACACAGAGCGGAGCCAACTGTCCCCACTAGGACTGGTGCGTTTGAAACGGTGCGTGTAGAAGAGGTCAGCCAACAATCCGCTCCGGTTGATGTTCCCCCAGCCTTTGAAGCACCCAGGGTGTTTGAGGATGAAGCCGCTGACCTGGATATCCCCGATTTCTTGCGCTGACCTCGCAACATGCCGTGTGGAAGCACAGGAACCGCGCGCGTTTCTACTATTTTGTAGTTAGTGGTGTCCTAAGTTTTGCGATCTAGTAGTTGAGGAGACGTTATGGCGCAGCGCTTCAATCGTGCAATGGAGCTGATGGGGTGGCGTGTCCCGGCTGACGATGATGACTTTTATGACGACGAAGTTGAAGAGGTACAGACTTCGCGCGTGACCCTAGAGTCTTTGCCAGGCGGCAACCGTCTACCTGCCCCGGTTGAGGTGGTGTCTGCAACCGATCGACTCACCCCAGCTCAATCCTCGCTGCGCCGAATCGTCACCCTGCATCCAGATGACTACTCAAACGCAAGGGAAGTGGGGGAGGCCTTTCGACAGGGCACCCCGGTCATCATGAACCTGTCGGATCTTCCCGACGCTGAGGCCCGCAGACTGGTCGACTTTGCAGCAGGACTAGTTTTTGGCCTGCGCGGAAACATAGAGCGGGTTACTTCTCGAGTCTTTCTTCTTTCACCAAAGAATGTTGAAGTAGCTACGGGGACGCGCCGGGCCGGCTCGGACTTCTAAGCTATTTGCGGCCTGTTTTCGTAGGCTAGTGCGTGTTTCTTTTTTGGACGGGCCAAGTCCTGCAGTGGATCTCCTCGGCGGGCACACTTTTGCTAGTAGCGCGCATGATACTGGACTGGGCGCGTGTTCTAGCTCCGCACTGGGTTCCGAAAGGCCCGGTGCTGTTTCTTGCGGACTGGGTTTACAGGCTCACCGACCCTCCCATTCGCTTCCTTCGCAGGTACGTCCCGCCGCTTCGCCTAGGTCATTTCGCGCTAGATGTCGGCTTTCTAGTGCTCTTCTTTGCTTTCGTTATGGTTGGGCGCCTGGGGCAAATCCTGTCCTGGTATGGCGTTTAGCTGCGCACCAAAGCAGCTTTTGGCCGTGACTGCATGCAACTATTGTGACGATTGTGGCTGGAGTGGCCACGTGTGGAGGTTTGTTGCGTTATGATCGAAAGCGCTGGTGAACCAGATTTCGGACGGGACGCTGGCTACCCCCTTAAACGGGCCCGGCTTGTCAGGTCCGACAGAGTAAAGTAGAGGTGACAGCCATGGCACTGCTAACGGCAGACGATGTGCTGAATAAGAAGTTTCAATCGGTTAAGTTCCGCGAAGGCTATGACCAGATTGAGGTGGACGAGTTCCTCGACGAAGTTGTCGCCACGATCTACAGCTTGAGCGTGGAAAATGCTGAACTCAAAGAGCAACTGGCCGCATGCGAAGAACAGCTGCAGTCGGGTGTCCCCGCCGAACCAGTACAGGTCGTTGAGACTGTTGAGGTTGAACCGGTTGTCGAGCAGGTCGTGGAACCAGTGGTGGAGCCTGTGGCTCCGGTCGCGGTGCCCGTACCGGTCGCGGAAACGGCTCCCCAGGAGGCCGGCGGTGTCCTGATGCTTGCCCAGAAGCTGCACGACGAATACGTGGCTGAAGGTAAGGCTGAAGCGGAGCGGCTGGTCAATGAGGCCGAATCCATTGTGACGGAAGCCAAGGCTGAGCGTGAGTCGATCATTGCTGACGCGAACAGGCAGCGTGACGACGTCCTCAGCAGCCTTGCTGAAGAGCGCCGGGGGATTGAAACCTCAATTAGTCAACTGCGTGAGTTCGAAGAGGATTACCGAAAGGCTATTGCCGAATACCTGCAGGACCTCTTGAACCAAATGCAGCAGCCGGCAGCCGAATAAGACCTCTCTTCAGAACCTGTTTGCGCCCTGCACCTAGGATGACTAGGTGCGGGCGAAAAGGGGGAGCTGAATGGCGAAGGTGGTACCGGCAGTAGAAGCCGGTCGAACAGCGGCAGCAGGGCAAAAGAAGTGGTCCGGCCGCTACGTGGTCTTTGGCGTGGCGTTGGCAGCGCTTGCTGTTGACCTGATGACCAAGGCTTGGGCTGAAGCTAATCTTGTGCCCGGGCAGTCCCGGCCGCTACTTGGGAACTTCATCACGCTGCAGCTGGTGTACAACCCCGGGGCCGCATTCTCCCTGGGGGAGAACTTCACCTGGGTATTCACGGTCCTCACAGTGATCGTGATCTTGGCGCTCATCTGGTTCGCACACAGAGTCCACAGCCCCGGCCCTGCAGTAATCTTGGGCCTTTTGCTAGGGGGAGCTCTAGGGAACCTCTGGGACCGGTTGTCACAGCCCCCGGGGTTTGGGCGCGGTCATGTTGTCGACTTCCTCAACTACAACGGCTGGTTCGTGGGCAACGTGGCTGACATCTGGATAGTTGTAGCTGCCATTGCGCTGCTGACCTGGCTGCTCACCCGGGAACAGGATCACCAGGGCGGTGGTCACGACAGTCAGGGTGGCCTTGCTAGTGGGGCTGGCGGGGAGGCCGAAGCCATCAAGAGCGTGAAGGCTAAGCATGAGTGACTGGACCGTTCTTGCCCTTGAGGAAGACGCGCTGGGGACAAGGCTGGACACGGCGCTTGCCCGGTCTGTCGGGACTTCACGGTCGCAAGCAGCCAAGATGATCGACCAGGGCTTGGTTCGGGTGGACGGTCAGCACGTCGACCGTTCCCACAAAATTGGGCCCAACAGTGTGGTTGAACTTGGGGTGGAACCTGCGGTTGAGCCTGCCCCGGTTGAGCAATTGCCGGTTTTGTACGAGGATGCGCATCTGATCATCATCAACAAGCCGGCCTTTGTTGCGGCGCACTCCGGTCCGGGGTGGACGGGTCCCACGGTTACGGGTTCTCTTGAAGCTGCCGGTGTCCGCGTTTCTACGTCGGGTCCGCCCGAGCGCAAGGGAATCGTCCAACGTCTAGACGTTGGCACGACGGGCGCCATGGTGATTGCTAAGTCGGAGCTGGCCTACAGCCGGCTCAAGAACGCTTTTCGCGACCGCACAGTTGAAAAGACTTACCACACTTTGGTTGAGGGCTATCCCGATCCTGACCGGGGAACAGTGGACGCCCCAATTGGCAGACATCCCGGATATTCCTGGAAAATGGCGGTGTTAGAGGGGGGTCGTCAGGCGCGCACCCACTACGACACAATCGAGGTCTTGCCGGGGGCATCGCTGCTTGAAGTGGACTTGGAGACCGGTCGGACACACCAGATTCGTGTTCACATGTCGGCCCTTGGACACCCTTGTGTTGGGGACACTTTCTACGGCGCCGACCCCACCCGGGCCCACCGGTTGGACTTGGAACGACAGTGGCTTCACGCGCGAAAGTTGCGGTTCACTCACCCCGTTACAGAAGAGATCGTTGAGGTTACTGCTCCCTACCCGCAAGACCTGGAGATGGCGCTTCGTCAGCTGAGAAACCCGTGACCTCCCAACTGGTCCACGAAGTCCAAACACCAGTACAACGACTGACTGGGATGGGCATCAGGTGGGACGTGTTCGTCGAAGAACAGGACGTCCCGCTTGTCCTAGAGGTTGACGCTCGCGATTTCTTGCCCAGCACCGTCCACCTGCTGGCAGTGGAAGATGGACGGGGCGTGGGGACAGCCCGCCTTTTAGACCAGGGTTCGGGGCGTTTCACGGTAGGCAGAGTCGCAGTCTTGGAGCAGGAGCGCGGTCGGGGTATCGGAGCTGAGCTGATGAAGGCGTGCGAAGAAGTCGCTAGACGCTCTGACGAACAGGCGACCTTGGTCCTGGACGCCCAAGTGACTGCAGTTCCGTTCTACGAAAAGCTGGGCTACAGGCCCACCAGCAGGCCCGTGTTCCTTGACGCGGGCATCTGGCACCAAGAAATGGCCAAGTCAGTCTCAGGGGTTTGAGCGCACTTGTCGGAGGCGTCGGTACAGTAGCAGGCATGGCTACTTCCAACTTCGTTCACCTGCACAACCACACCGAATATTCGATGTTGGATGGGGCGGCCAAAATCAAACCCATGGTGGCGGAAGCTGCGCGCCTGGAACAGCCGGCCTTGGGGATCACTGACCACGGCTACCTTTTCGGGGCCTACGAATTTTATCGGGAAGCCAAAGCCGCTGGGGTTAAGCCGATCATCGGGTTGGAAGCGTACGTGACTCCGGGGACATCCCGACACGACAAGTCACGCGTCCTTTGGGGGGAGCCTTGGCAGCGCGCTGATGACGTGTCGGCTCGTGGTTCCTACACTCACCTGACCCTCCTGGCCTACTCAAATGAGGGGGTGCGCAACCTGTTTCGAATGGGCAGCGAAGCTTCCCTCACCGGACAGATGGGGAAGTGGCCGCGGATCGACCGTGAACTCATGGAGAGATACCACAAGGGTCTCATCGTCCTCACGGGCTGCCCTTCCAGTGCCGTTCAAACCCGTTTGCGTTTGGGGCACTGGGATGAGGCCGTGAAGGAAGCGGACGAACTGCGCCAGATCTTTGGGGCTGAGAACTTCTATGTGGAGCTCATGGATCACGGGGTGGAAATTGAGCGAAAAACCCGCGACCTACTTCCGAAACTAGCGAAACACCTAGGGGCACCACTGGTCGTCACAAACGACTCCCACTACGTGAGCGAAGATGACGCACGCACACAAGAAGCGCTGCTAGCACTCCAGTCGGGCACCACGCTGTTGGACCAGCCAATGGAAAAGGGTGGCCCGCGTTTCGCATTTGAGGGCAGCGGTTACTACTTACGGCCAGCAAGTGACATTGCTAGGGACTGGCCGGAGCACCCGCAGGCTTTGGCGGCAACGTTGGAAATTGCTGAGCGCAGCGACGTGTCGTTTAACACTGCCGCCGATGGAGCCAACTACATGCCGGCGTTCCCCGTGCCCGACGGTGAAGATGAGACGTCCTGGTTCATTAAGGAAGTAAGAAAAGGCCTGGTCCGTCGCTTCGGGACAAACGTGCCGCCAAGCGTGCGTGACAGGGCGGAATACGAAGAAAAAGTCATCCTGGATATGGGCTTTCCCGGGTACTTCTTGGTGGTTGCAGACTTCATCAACTGGGCGAAGGAACGCGGCATACGTGTTGGACCCGGGCGCGGAAGCGGTGCTGGCTCCATGGTTGCGTACGCCCTGGGAATCACGGACTTGGATCCCATCAGACACAACCTGTTGTTTGAGCGATTTTTGAACCCGGAACGCGTCTCAATGCCTGACTTCGACGTCGACTTTGATGAGCGCAGACGCGACGAAGTGATCGACTACGTTCGCCGTAAGTACGGGGATGACAACGTTGCTCAGGTCGTGACCTACGGGCGAATTATGGCAAAGGCTGCGTTGAAAGACGCCGCGCGCGTTTTGGGCCGTGAATACCGCGTCGGTGAAGAACTGACTAAGGCACTACCCCCAGATGTCATGGGCAAGACGATGCCCTTATCCGGTATCTTCGACCCGCAGCACAAGCGGTACGCGGAAGCGGCTGAGTTCAGGAAGCTCCACGAATCGCGGGAAGACTTACATGAGGTCTTCGACCTTGCCAGTCGCCTTGAAGGCCTAACTAGGCAGTGGGGTGTTCACGCGTGCGCCGTGATCATGTCCAGCACCCGCCTTACAGACGTGATTCCCCTTATGCGCCGCCCCCAAGACGGTGCTATCATCACCCAGTTTGACTACCCGGCCTGCGAAGACCTGGGGCTTTTGAAAATGGACTTTTTGGGGTTGCGGAACCTAACCGTAATTTCGGATGCGCTCCAAAACATTGAGCTAGCTGGCGGGCAGGCCCCCGACGTGGACTCGCTGCCTTTAGATGATGAAGAAACGTACAAGCTTTTGGCTAGTGGGAACACTCTGGGTGTCTTCCAAATGGAGGGCAGTGGGATGCGTGAGCTTTTAAGGCTCATGCAGCCTGACCAATTCGAACACATTTCTGCTGTCAGCGCCCTCTATCGTCCCGGCCCCATGGGAGCGGGATCCCACACGAACTATGCACTGCGCAAAAACGGTCGCCAAGTGGTTACAGGCATCCACCCTGAACTTGAAGAACCGCTGGCAGAAATCCTAGACCCAACGTACGGCCTGATCGTGTATCAGGAGCAGGTCATGCAGATTGCGCAAAAGGTTGCTGGCTACTCCCTGGGCCAGGCAGACATGCTGCGGCGCGCCATGGGCAAGAAGAAGAAAGAAATACTGGACCAGGAGTTCGAACCGTTCAAGGCGGGAATGCTGAAGAACGGATTCTCAGCCGGCTCTATCCAGGCACTGTGGGACATCCTTGTCCCGTTTTCTGACTACGCGTTCAACCGCTCGCACACTGCCGCATACGGCCTAGTCTCCTATTGGACCGCCTACCTCAAGGTCCACTACCCGGCGGCCTACATGGCTGCTCTGCTTACTTCTGCCGCAGCCAACACGGACCGACGTGCCCTGTACCTTGCGGAGTGCCGGCGCATGGGCCTCAACGTGCTGCGGCCCGACGTGAACAAGTCGCGCGGAAACTTTGTCGCGGACGAAGAAGGTGTGTGGTTTGGACTGGGCTCCGTTCGTAACGTTGGCGCCAATGTTGTCGAAGGGATTGTTCAAGCGCGGGAAGAAAAAGGCGACTTCACGTCATTCCAAGATTTCCTGGATAAAGTCCCGGCGGTCGTGTGTAACAAGCGCACAATCCAGTCGCTAATCAAGGCGGGGGCATTCGACAGTTTCGGCCATCCTAGAAGAGCCCTCTTGTCACGGAGCGACGACGCCGTCGACTCCGTATTGTCGCTGAAGAAAAATGAGGCTGACGGCCAGTTCGACCTTTTCGGTGACCTTGGCGCAGACCTGGGGAGCGGCTTCGCTGTGGAGATCCCCGACATCGATGAGTGGGAACGACGTGAAAAACTAGCTTTTGAGCGGGAAATGCTGGGACTCTACGTCTCAGACCATCCACTGCGCGGTGCGGAGCGGGCGCTAGCTAAACACCAAGAAGTCCAAATTGCGGAACTCAAGGAAGACGGCAGTCGCTACGACAACAAGAACATAAGGTTGGCAGGCCTAATCACCAACCTGGAGATGAAGCTCAACAAGCAGGGCCAGCCCTGGGCCATTGCCACACTTGAGGACTTCTCTGGCTCCATGCAAATATTCTTCTTTGCGCGCCAATTCGAAAAAGTTCATGACGTCTTAGCCACGGACCAAACCGTCCAAATCAGCGGGCGCGTCGGGATCCGCGACCAGGAAATCACGGTCACAGCCCACAGCGCTCAGGTGATCGAAGTCTCTGACAGGGACCAGCGCCCCATTGAGATACAACTGGACTCCAGCCAGGCTGATCCAAAGACGCTGCTGGCAATACGTGACATCCTGCAGGCTAGGCCGGGGCCAACCCGTGTTGCGGTGGTGCTTCGAGACCGGCAAAAAAGGGTCCGCATTGACCTAGAGAGCGCTTTGAGTGTTGATGTGGACGCGGCTCTTTACGCTGACCTAAAGGCCCTGCTGGGAGCCGGCAGCGTTACGTAGTGGTCGCCTGCGCCAAGCAGATTCTAAAAACCTAGAATAGGCCGGTGCGAACTATTGATTTGCGTGGCGTACCGGACGACCGGTTGGCGGCCCTCCTGCCCAGGCCACAATTAGACATTTCCGCTGCTTTACAGCAGGTCACACCCATAGTTGACCAGGTAAGGACAAAGGGTGCGACGGCACTGGATGAACTGTCCCTAAAGTTTGACGGTGTCGTTCCTGACAGCATTCGGGTCCCCTCCGAAGCCCTCCAGTCGGCTCTTCGGGACCAAGACCCAGAGCTCACGGCGGCGCTAGAGGTTTCGATCGCGAACGCGCAGGTGGCTCACCGGGCGCAACTTCCAACCGAAACGGTCAGCGAAATTGTTCCCGGCGGTTTCGTCTACCAAAGGTGGCTGCCTTTACGTCGCGTCGGACTTTACGTCCCCGGGGGTTTGGCCGTCTATCCATCCTCGGTCGTCATGAACGTGGTCCCCGCACAGGTGGCTGGCGTTGATTCGCTAGTGGTCGCGTCCCCGCCCCAAAAGGAGTTCGGCGGCTTGCCGCACCCCACCGTTTTGGCAGCCTGCGCGCTCCTAGGCGTAGATGAGGTGATCGCAGTCGGGGGAGCCCAAGCTATCGCGGCCCTGGCCTACGGGTTCACGCAGGGCCACTACCGGTGTGGACCCGTGGACAAGGTGACGGGCCCTGGCAACATTTACGTTGCTGCCGCTAAGCGGGCTGTCAGCAGTGTTTGCGGAATCGACTCCGAAGCTGGGACAACGGAGATCATGATCCTGGCGGACCGTCACGCTAACCCCAGCTACGTTGCTGCAGATCTTATTTCCCAAGCCGAACACGACCCGGCCGCAGCTTCCGTACTGGTGACGGACAGCGAAGAACTTGCCAAGGCGGTGCAGGCGGAGGTTCTAGTCCAGGCCGGGCAGGCTGAGCATAAGGAGCGCGTGACCCAAGCTTTAGGGGGACCGCAGTCCGGCATCGTGCTTGTGACCGACCTTCAGCAAGGAAAGCGAGTTGTTGAGGACTACGGGCCCGAACACTTACAGATCATGGTTCAAAATCCCTTAGAAACCGCTCTGCAAATCACCAACGCTGGGGCCATTTTCGTCGGCGAGCACTCGCCGGTTCCACTGGGTGACTATGTTGCAGGGTCGAACCATGTCCTTCCCACGGGTGGGACAAGTCGCTACTCAAGCGGCTTGAACACGACCGCGTACCTGCGCAGCGTCCAAGTAATTGACTACAGCCAAGATGCCTTGGCGTCGGTGGCAGATCCACTGAGTGTCCTAGCGACGGCTGAAGGACTCCCAGCTCATGCAAATGCCGTTCAAATCCGCTCAGAACTTGAGCGCAAAACCAGTGGTATTGAGCTACCGGTGCGGGAAGATCTGCGCACCGTTGAACCCTATGGTGCCCCTCAACTGGACGTGCCCGTGCGGCTGAACGTGAATGAAAACCCCTACGCGCCCTCACCTGAAGTCATCGAATCCGTAGCGGCTGCTGTGAAAGTGGCCGCAGGGACTTTGAACCGATACGCGGACCGCGATGCCGCTTCGCTGCGTGAAAACCTTGCCGACTACGTCTTCGCTGAATCTGGTGTTTCTGTTAGCCCACAGCAGGTTTGGGCAGCCAACGGGTCGAACGAAATCATGTTGCAGTTGCTGCAAGCATTCGGTGGCCCCGGCCGCACAGCTATGGCGTCGGCGCCCACCTATTCGATGTATGCGGAATATGCGCGCGACACTTTCACCAAGTTTTGCTTGGTGCCACCCGCTGACCAACAAAGCGAAGTTGAAGACCTGATTGCACGGCTGCGCCAAGACCGTCCGGCAGTGCTATTCATACCCAGCCCAAACAACCCGACCGGTCGCCTTGTGCCGGTTGAAGACTTGGAGAGAATCCTAGAGGCTGCAAAAACGACCGGCCCTGTTCGCACAGTCCCTCTGGGCGACGTGGACTCAATGGGTGGTGCAGGCTTTGCTGGTCTGACCGCATCTACGGGAACAACCGCAACAATTGTCGTGGTTGATGAGGCGTACGCGGAGTTCCGGGAGCCGGGAGCCGCTTCGGCTTTGGAGCTGCTCTCCTCTTATCCGCACCTGGTGGTCACCCGCACGCTGTCGAAAGCGTTCGCAGCTGCCGGCCTGCGCCTTGGCTACATGATCAGCTCCGCAACAATAGTCGATGAGGTTATGAAGGTGCGGTTGCCCTACCACCTGTCAGCACTGACGCAGGCTGCGGCCAACGCCGTCCTTGATGCCGCAGATTCACAGATGGCCCAGGTGGGACAGCTGAGGCGGGCCCGTCAGGAACTTGGCTTGAAGCTTGAAGCTTTGGGCTTCACCGTCCTGCCCTCGGCCGCCAACTTCCTCATGTTTGGCCCCTTTACCGATCGCCACCTGGTTTGGCAAAGGCTGTTGGACCAGGGCGTGTTGATTCGTGAGGTGGGGCCGGAGGGTTTCCTGCGGGTTACAGTGGGAACCGATCAAGAGAACCAAGCGTTTTTAGAAGCACTGGGGGAGGCCCTGTGAAAACGGAACATCGCGTCGCAACCCAAACGCGGAAGACTTCGGAGTCCGACGTGTCAGTCACCGTTGACCTGGACGGCAACGGAGTGTCCGACATCGACACGGGGGTCCCCTTCTTCGACCACATGCTCACGGCACTGTCCAAGCACTCACTGATTGACTTGGACGTGAAGGCTGTCGGCGACGTGCACATTGACCAACACCACACGATTGAGGACACGGCGATCACACTGGGGTGGGCACTCAAAGAGGCACTGGGAGACAAACGCGGGTTGCGTCGCTACGGAACCGGGTTTGCTCCACTGGATGAAGCCTTGGCGCGCTGTGTCGTGGACCTAGCGGGCCGGCCCTACTGCGTTGTGCAAGGGGAGCCTGACGCTCAAGCGTTTCACCGGATCGGCGGGCACTATCCGGGTTCAATGACCCGCCACTTCTTTGAGTCTTTCGCGTTCAACGCGGGCATTTGCCTACACATGACGCTGCTTGACGGCCGCGATCCCCACCACATTGTTGAAGCGCAGTTCAAGGCCCTGGCGCTTGCCTTACGTGAAGCCACAACTATCGACCCACGCACCCTAGGTGTCCCTTCCACGAAGGGCGCACTGTGAGTGAGGACAGGGTGTGCAGGGCCGTTGTCTTGTCACCCATAAAGGCTCCCGCGGCGTTAGCGGCTGGCCTGAGTTTGGTTGGCTCCGGTGCCACGGTGTTTGCCACGAATAAGGGTAGTGCCGTGTTCCTAGAAGTCCCCGCCACCGGTGGGATGGATGAGGAGCTGGCGGCACTGTTGGGAGAGGACCGCCCGCTGCCAAAAGAAGTGGCCGACATGGCGTCTTTGGTGTCCAAGATGGACGCCTTAGGCAGTGTTGCCTTAGCTTCGTGGACTCACCCGGGAGACCAGGGCGTAACCGGCAACGTTACCGCGCGACGTTTTGTGAACGGCAAAGATGACGGCACAATGTCGTCGGGTTTAGTGCTTGCATCACTTGATGACCGGGTGGAAGCAGTTCTGTTAGGCCAAGCCGATGCTGAAGACGCGCAAGCTGCCGACTCAAGGGGCAAGTGGACAGGCTTCTTAAAGGGCCCGGGATTTCGCGGATAGAGGGGAAAATGTTGGAACCATTAGTGCTGTTGCCAGCTATTGACGTGGTTGGTGGAAAGGCCGTGCGACTAGAGCAGGGAGCTGCGGGCACGGAAACTGTTTATGGGGAGCCCGAACAGATCGCGGTGGAGTTCGCCGAAGCTGGTGCCAGCTGGATCCACCTGGTGGACTTGGACGCGGCATTTGGTCGGGGACGAAACCTAGACACTCTTCGCGCCGTCATCGACGCCACGGACTTGAACATCGAACTCTCCGGTGGGATCCGCAGTGAAAAAGCACTGGTGGAAGCACTGGAGTTGGGCGCCACCCGCGTCGTGCTTGGGACCGCAGCCCTAGAGGACCCCGACTGGGCTTTCTCAGCGATAGAGAGATTCGGGGAACAAATCGCGGTAGGGCTAGACGCCCGCGGTAACACGCTGGCAGCTAGAGGTTGGACAAAGGAGGGCGGCGACCTGTGGGAGACCCTTCTTCGCCTGAACATGGTCGGTGCCTCCCGCTACGTGGTCACCGACGTGGCTCGCGATGGAATGCTGAACGGTCCAAACGTTGACTTACTTGAGAAGGTTTGCAGCGCAACCGATTCGCCCGTTATAGCTTCAGGTGGTGTCTCCACGCTGGAAGACCTAGCGGTTCTGCGCGAGCTGGTACCCGTTGGTGTTGAAGGGGCAATTGTCGGTAAAGCTCTTTACGCTGGACGCTTCACTTTGGAAGAAGCGCTACAGGTGGCGGAAGGACCCGTCGTTGGCCAAGCCTAGGTTGCGCGACCCCGAAGAGTTCACGCAAGCCATGAAAGACCGCTTAGCTATGCGGCTCTTGATGCGCCCCAACCGCGAAGATGTTGGGGACGTCTTGCCACTCACAGAAGCGGCGTGGGCGCAGCCTGCTGATACACCTGCGGCCGCCGCACGCCGGGTGGAGGAGTTGGTTCAGGCCTTAGCTTCCGAACGTTTGATCGTCCCCGTCACTGTCGAAGTTTCACCAGACGACCCCGACCACAAGACGCTTACACCAGGCAAGGGACCCTTGGAGACCATTGAGGGACCCTTTGGCCCCAGCGTTGTCGCTTTCACCAGCGCTGAAGAGCTTTTGCGGTGGGAGCCTAAGGGGCGACCCATGACTATGAAGACGTATCGGGTGGCTGTGGGTGCGCTTGCGGCCTCTGGCACTATTATTTTGAACCCTGCTTCACCGCAACGGACCCTCATCCCTAGGGCCGCTGTGTTAGCGCTTGCCGGCGGGGACGAATGGCTGCCTCCGTGGAAAAACAAGGAGCTGACACAGCTGCTTCAGGAGGCGGCCGTCGCACAGTGCCCAGCCGTCGTTGCCACCAAGGTGCTCCCTTCCCAAAGCTACGGCCAAAACGGGTGGGACGGCGGTGTCCAGGTGGAAATTTTCGCCGACCCGAAACGCTTTGGTTCACTGGACCCACGCGGTTGTGTGGCAAACGCGCTGAGGGCGGTAGGCGACGTCCCAATGCTTAAAGAGTCGGCTCAAAGCGTGGAGCTGGTCCCAAAGCTGGTTTCGGAAGCCTGATAGCCACATGGGACTGTGAGTGACTGCACCGCCTAACCGCCATGATTGAGCGGGGCTCAACCTGTTAGGCTTTAGCAGCCGTACTGTGCTGGGCCACTCCAGCACGCGTAAGTGGAGAGATCCCACCTGGGGGTCGCCAGTTAGATTGCGCAGCAGCGCAATTTAGGGAAGCTGGTTGGCGCCGGGTCACTGAGGCGGGCTTTGCCCCGCCTGGACCACTCCGTGCACGCATTGGGCACGGAGTTTTTCTTTGCCTAGGATCTTTGAAAGGAGAGTCTCATCAGCGAGCCTCGTATAAATGACCGCATTCGTGTCCCAGAAGTTCGACTTGTTGGACCGAACGGTGAACAGGTTGGCGTGGTGCGTGTTGAGGACGCACTGCGGGTTGCGCAGGACGCCGGTCTTGACCTTGTAGAGGTGGCGCCAGAGGCGCGTCCGCCCGTCGCAAAACTGATGGACTATGGCAAATACAAGTATGAGGCGGGGCAGAAGGCTCGGGATGCACGCCGAAACCAGGCGAACACTGCGCTCAAAGAGATCCGTTTCCGCATCAAGATTGATGAGCACGACTTTGAGACAAAGACCGGACACGTCCGCCGGTTCCTAGAGCAGGGCGACAAAGTCAAGGTCATGATCATGTTCCGCGGTAGGGAGCAATCCAGGCCGGAAGCCGGTATCCGGCTCCTGCAGCGCCTAGCTGGAGAAGTTGAAGAGCTGTCAACGATTGAAAGTCTGCCCAGGCAAGACGGACGCAACATGACCATGGTTCTGGCCCCAACCAGGCGCAAGGCACAGGCTATGACCGACCAGCGCGAACGCCGTCGTCAAGAACGCGCGGCAAGGCGCGCCAAGCATGAGGAACGGGCCGCTAGGGACGCGGCGCGTGGTCGGGCTGCAAAACAAGCCCGCGAAGAAGGCCTGTAGAAAACAAGAGCTTCTGTGACCAGCTGTCACAGTGAATTAGAAGGAACGAAGGATGCCTAAGAACAAAACTCATTCCGGAGCGAAGAAAAGGTTTCGTGTAACCGGCTCAGGGAAAATCATGCGCGAGCGTGCTGGAAGACGTCACTTGCTTGAGCACAAGCCTGCGCGCCGCAAACGTCGCCTAGAAGCTGACGTACAGGTTTCGCAGAACGACCGGAAAGAAGTGCGCCGCTTGCTTGGCAAGTAGTGCAGTTTCTATACGAAGGAGATAACCGAAGATGGCACGTGTAAAGCGTTCAGTAAACGCTAAGAAGAAGCGTCGCAGTGTTCTTGAGCAAGCCTCCGGATACCGGGGACAACGCTCACGCCTTTACCGTAAGGCAAAGGAACAGGTAACCCACAGCCAGGTTTACGCTTACCGGGACCGCCGCAACAAGAAGCGCGACTTCCGTCGCCTGTGGATCCAGCGCATCAACGCTGGGGCTCGGGCCGAAGGTTTGACGTACAACCGATTCATCCAGGGCTTGAACCTAGCTGGCGTTGAGGTTGACCGCCGCATGCTGGCTGAACTTGCGGTGAACGAACCAGAAGCTTTCTCAGCTTTGGTTCAGGTTGCGAAAGACGCACTACCGCAAGACGTAAACGCACCGGCTAACTAAGTCTGGGCGGCCCCTGCCAATGCTTGACAACCCGCGTTCTGACCGAATCCGCAAGGTCGCTGCACTCAGCGGACGCAGCGCGCGGAAAAAGACCGGCAGAGTATTGGTTGAGGGGCCGCAAAGCGTCCAAGAGCTGGTGAAGTTTCGTCCCGGCTCAATTACTGACGTCTATCTGACTGAGAAATTCACGCAAGACCATGCGGACTTGGCAGGAGAGATTTCCCAGGCCGTCCGTTTCGTACACCAAGTTTCCTTGCCAGTCATGGCGAAAATCAGCGGCGAAAGCCAAGGGGTTGTAGCGGTCGCGCACAACTGGGCCATAGGGGACCAAGAAGAGTCCCTACAAGAAGTCGTTGCCGGCTTAGGGCGCGGGTCATCCCAGTTCCTAGTTGTCTTGCCGGAAACTCAAGACCCGGGGAACCTGGGAACCATCATTCGCACTTCCGTTGCCATGGGAGCCTCCGCAATCCTCTTAGGGGTTGGCACTGTTGAGCCTGGCAACCCGAAAGTGATCCGCTCTTCAGCTGGCAGTGTCTTCCAACTGCCCATCCTCCACGTCGACTTCGACCGTGCGGCGCAGGTCTTGAGGAAGTTCGACGTGCCTCTGCTGGGCACTTTTTTGCGTTCAGACACGGTCTCTTTGCCAGAGCTGATAGCCGCCGACACGTTGAAAGAGCCGCACGCTTGGGTCTTCGGCAATGAAGCTAGGGGATTGAGCCCACAAGAAGCTGACGCTTGCGCGACTTTGGTGCGCATCCCAATGGCTGGGGGAGTGGACTCCCTAAACGTTGCAGCGTCTGCGGCCATCTGCACGTTTGCTTCCAGCCTGGCAAGGTGAACCCCGTGAAGGTGGGGGAACTGTCCGAAGCGCAACTGTTAGCGCGGGTCGTCCCACTGCTGCCGCAAGGCAACAGAACACTTGTTGGTCCCGGGGACGATGCTGCAGTGGTCGCAGTACCGGGCGGCGACTTCGCGGTCACGACCGATGTTTTGGTTGAGGACGTGCACTTTCGTAGGCACTGGTCTTCGGGTTTCCAGGTTGGTGCGCGAGCTGCGGCCCAAAACCTTTCAGACATTGCCGCGATGGGAGCCACACCCTGGTCCCTAGTCGTTTCCCTTGTCCTGCCACCAGACCTTGACGTTGCTTGGGTGGAAGACTTTGCTCAGGGGATGGCCGCAGAAGTTTTCCCGACAGGTGCAGGTGTCGTCGGGGGCGATTTGAGTCGCGGAGAAAAGCTGGTCATCTCAGTCACCGCACACGGCGGTGGTGGGGGACAGCCAGTCCTGCGCAGTGGAGCGCGCCCAGGAGACACCGTCGCTGTCGCGGGCACGCTGGGGCAGGCAGCCGCCGGGCTTGCGGCATTGTCAAGTGGAGTTGTCGCTGCCGCTTTGCAAGGCAACGACGTTCCCTACCCGTTCACGAAACCCGTTGAACTGTACCGGGTTCCTCGCCCCCCGCTGGAGGCCGGCCCATTGGCAAAGAGCAGGGGAGCTACGGCGATGATCGACGTCTCCGATGGTTTGGTCATTGACGCCAGGCGTGTCGCGCAAGCGTCCGGTGTGTCCATTGATCTCACGCGCTATGGCCTCCAGGCTAGCGCCGCCGACCTTGATGCCGCTGCCAAGCAATTGGGCCAGGACCCATACCAGTGGGTGCTTTTTGGGGGCGAGGACCAGGCGCTCCTTGCCACATTCCCGCCCTACGTTCTAGTCACCGACCCGTTCTTCCCAATTGGCGTTGTCGGAGAAGCAGGGTTTGGCCAGGCATTAGTCACACTAGATGGGGCGGCCTTGGATGAGGCCGGGTTCGATCATTTCCAAAGGTGAGCGCCTAGGCGCCTAGTTGGTGCCGTGCCCGGGTACCGATAGCCGCGGGTACTAAAACTGCCCCCAGGATGCCTGGTAAGACATCACTGGGGGCAGATTACGTTGTAAGTTAGACAGCCTTTTCGAAGCGGTCGCTCTTAATGCAAGTGGTGCAGACGTTCATCCTCTTGGTTTCACCGTTCACCTTGGCCCGAACACGCTGAATGTTGGGGTTGAAGCGGCGGTTGGTGCGTACGTGTGAGTGTGACACGGACTTGCCAAAAAGCGGTTTCTTACCGCAGATATCGCAAACTGAGGCCACTGGGTCCTCCTAAGACTTGTAGAAACTACCCGGCCACCTTTTGGAAGGCTACGGGCAACCCCAGAAGAATATCCGACTGGCATCGTTGCTTTCAACGAGGAACGCTAGTTCTACGTGTCGAGTCTCCCACACTGGCCCAGCAAGTGGCCCCAGTCAGTGGCTCTAGCCAGTGGCCCCAGTCAGTGACCTTGGGATCGTGTCGGGGTGTGGTGAGACACTGTTGTTGCGTCTACTATGCAAAACGACGATGTGGGAAGAGGGATGAATAGTTCCATGAGGGCAATGCCGTGCTAGCTCAGGAGTTTGACGTGCCCCTGGCGCTTCGCGTGCCGAAAGCTGCTGCAAAGAAGCTGGCGGCAGCTGGTGTGGAAACTGTGGGAGACCTGCTTTATTACGCCCCTATGCGCTACTACCACTGGGGGACCCTCACCGATATGTCCTCACTGGAGGTAGGTGACGAAGTAACCATTTTGGCAACAGTTACTTCCGCATCTATCGTCAAAAACGCGTCCGGACGTGGCGTGCGGTTTGTTGTGGCCGTTACTGACGGTAACGCCCATTTGAGCGCTACCTTCTTCGCGAAGAACCCGTATATGCTGAGCCACCACCGCAAACTGCTGCAACCGGGCAGGACCGTCTTGATGGCCGGGAAGATCAGCGAATACAGGGGGGCGAAGCAAATTGTCCAGCCGGAGTTTGAGCAGATCGAAGAAGGCTCAGGGCAGGACATTGAAAGACGTGCCGGGCGCCCCATCCCGATTTACAGAAGTCTGGGCGGGCTACCGTCGTGGAAGATTGGCTCTCTCATCTCTTTGCTGCTGGACGGGCTGGAGGACGCCCAGGTTTCCTCGGTCATCCCAGAAAATACGCGAGCGAAGCACGGCCTGAGCGAACACCTGCAGGCACTCAAAGATCTGCACCTTCCACAAGACGACGCACACTGGCGCGCTGCACGACGTACCTTGGCATGGGAAGAAGCTCTAGTTTTACAAACCGCGTTGCTTTCCAAGCGTCTTGCAGCGCAAAGGGAAGGGAAGCGGGCCCCCAGCCTGCCCACAAACAGTGAGTCGGTTAGCACCTTGTTGCAATCACTCCCGTTTGATCTGACGGCAGGGCAAGACAAGGCATGGCGTGCGCTGTCTGCGGAGTTAGCGGAGACCGTGCCCATGCAAAGGCTCTTGCAAGGGGACGTAGGCTCTGGCAAAACGATTGTCGCGCTGCTCTTGGCCCTGCAGGCAGTCGACGGTGGCCAGCAGGCAGCGCTGCTTGCTCCCACAGAGGTGCTGGCACGCCAGCACTGGTACTCTCTGACGGGGCTTCTAGCTAAAGCTGGGCTAGACATACCCGTCCACCTACTCACGTCCAAACGCCCACAGGCCGAAAAAGATCAGGTTCTGCTTGCTCTGGCTTCGGGGGAGCCAAGCATCGTTGTGGGGACCCACGCTCTCATTCAAACCGGGGTTGAGATCCCGAACCTTGGGTTGGTGGTCGTAGATGAACAACACCGCTTCGGCGTAGCACAACGTGAAAAACTGCGCGAAAACCAGCTGGGCGTTCCACATCTGCTTGTGATGACCGCGACCCCGATCCCGCGGACAATCGCCATGACTGTTTTTGGGGACCTGGACACGGCCGTAATCCCAGAGCTGCCGCAAGGACGCACACCCGTGGAGACCTTCTTAGTCGATGAACGTAATGAGGCGTGGATGGAGCGCCTGTGGCAGCGGGCCCGCGAAGAGGTAGATTCCGGGGGCCGCGTCTACGTGGTCACGCCACGCATTGACAGTGACGGTGATGCTGACAAGCAGCTGCCCCTTGGGGGTGACGGGGTCGGAAAACCAACCCGGCCGTTGCCCGCCGCAGAGGATGTCGTGGAAGAACTGCGCAACCTTCCGGCGTTGCAGGGAGTTAAAATTGGTTTAGCTCACGGGAGACGAACTCCTGAAGAAAATGCCCGGGCATTTGCGGACTTCGCCTCAGGTGATGCCCCCGTGTTGGTCGCGACAACAGTTATTGAGGTGGGGGTGGACGTTCCGGAAGCCACCATGATGGTGATCCTAGAAGGTCCCCGGTTCGGCCTAAGTCAACTCCATCAGCTGCGCGGACGTGTCGGGCGTAGTGACAGACCTTCCGTCGCAATGGTCACCCACTTTGGGGAGCTTCCCGAAACCTCAGCACAGCGACTGCAGGCAATAGCGGACACGACGGACGGATTTGCACTTGCTGAGGTGGATCTGCGCTTGCGCAGTGAAGGCAATGTACTGGGCAAAGCGCAGTCGGGTCGTGTTTCAGACCTGCGCTTTTTATCCGTGAGGAAGGATGCCTCCCTCATTTCTGCGGCACGCTCGGTTGCTGAGGAAATCCTTCGCGAAGACCCGCACCTAGTGGACAATCCAGACCTAGCGGGGGCTGTGCGTCGGCGAAGTGGGGAAGAATTGGTTTGGATGGAGCGAACATGACAAGGGTGATTGCAGGTAGTGCTAAAGGGCGCAAACTTAGCGTGCCCAGCAAGGGAACGCGCCCAACATCCGACAGGGTCCGGGAGTCACTCTTTGGTCGCCTGGAAAGCTGGGGGGCAGTTGACGATGCCCGCGTGCTTGACGCGTTCGCGGGTTCCGGAGCGCTGGGGATCGAAGCGCTTTCCAGAGGTGCAAAAGAAGCTGTTTTTGTAGAGCTGTCCGCGCCTGCAATGAAGGTTTTGTCAGGCAACCTTGCGGAGGTGGGGCTAAAGGGCAAAGCGCAACTGGTTCGCAAAAGTGCGCAGGCCGCCGTGTCCACAACACTTTCTGACCGGGTGTTTGACTTGGTTTTCCTGGATCCTCCCTACGATTTTGACGACCGGGATCTGACTGCGCTGCTGACTTCTCTGACCGGGATGCTTTCCGACACTGCCACCGTTGTTGTGGAACGGAGCAGTTTCTCTGCCGAGCCGACGTTGCCTGCCGGCTTGGAGCTTCTGGGGAAGAGGCGGCACGGGGACACAACGGCGTGGTTTGTCGGTCCTAGCAACGAAAGCTCATAGACTGCCATCATGACGTTGGCCCTATTTCCTGGCTCTTTTGACCCCGTAACCAACGGTCACCTAGACATCATTTCCCGGACCCTAGACATCTTCGACGAAGTCGTGGTCGCCGTGGGGCACAACCCCAACAAACCGGGCTGGCTGAGCCCGCATGAGCGGGTGCGACTACTAGAAGACTCTGTCGCTAGCCGGTTTCCAGATGGGTCCGTTCGTGTGACTGCTTTTCAGGGTTTGCTAGCAGACCTTGCAAAGTCATTGGGTGCGGGTGTCATTGTGAAGGGTGTCCGGGGAGTTTTAGATTTGGAATCGGAAACGGTCCAAGCGACGGTCAACTTCAACCTTTGCGGTGTGCAAACCGTGTTCCTGCCCGCTAGTTTTGACGTCGACTACGTCTCCTCTTCCCTAATCCGCGAACTGCTGGCCGCAGGAGCAGCAGTTGACAAATACGTCCCAGCGTCAGTTGTTGACGCGCTGGATAGACTGCCATCACTGAACAAGTCCCAACCGGGGCGCGACAGCAGGAGCTGACATGCCGGAGCGTTTTGAAGAAGAAGTAACTATCGAAGCTGGTGACCCTCTACCTCCCGCGCAGGATGTGGGGTACGGGCCCTCAACTGTCATTGCTGCCCTAGATCAGATCGGGCTGCTTGTAGAAAGAGCTAGGGCCGTGCCTTTGTCGGCAAACGTTGTGCTGAACAAAGCGGAAATCCAAGACCTTGTCGCGCAAGCACGCGACGCTCTTCCAGATGATCTAGTCGCGGCAGATGCCGTGGTTGCAGATGCGGACGCTGTGCTGTCCCGCGCAGACTTCGCAGCAGACTCCGTTGTCACGGAAGCTAACGTTCAAGCTCGCGCTGCCCTCGATGATGCGAACGAACGTGCCCAGTCAATTGTGGAAGAAGCTAGGGCAGAGGCTTCCAGGACTTCTTCGCGGGCGCAGGAGGATGCGGAGCACACGCTGAAACGCGCCAAACAAGAAGCAGAAGCCGTTTTGGCAGATGCCAAAGAACAAGCCGCCGTCCTAGTCTCTTCTGATGCAGTGACTGCTATGGCGACGGCGCAGGCCCAACAGCTGTTGGATTCTGCGCAAAGTGAGTCCGCGCGCCTGCGCGCGGGGGCTGACGACTACGTCGCGAAAAACCTAGGCCAAGTTGCGGGCTTGCTCCAAAAGTTACTGGGCCAAACCGAAGCAGGACTGCGGGCGGTCGCTGAACGCGCAAACAACGCGACGGACATCAGCATCAGCGGGGACTAAGCATGGATCGTTTAGACGTGCAGGACTTGTCTTTGTCCCTAGTCCGCCACCCCGTCGAACTTGGGGCAATCACCCAGGGGTCTTTTGACTGGGTGGTGCCGGCCGACTGGAAAACTGAGGTATTGGGGATAGAGCCTGGAACCGTGGTGCCTGTCGAGGTGACGTTGGTTTCGTTAGAGGACGGGGTCTCAGCCAGCGTGTCCGGCCGTGTCGACTTGGACGGGCAGTGTGTTTCCTGCCTGGCGCCAGTTTCTCAGGAACAGGAGTTTTCTGGCTCTGCGATTTACTACAACTCTGCGCAGGCCCAAAAGGAGCAGGTGGAGTCAGACATTGAGGTCGAAGGGGATGAACTGGATCAGGTCCTAGTGATCGACCGCGCCCACATCGACCTAGAACCATTGCTGCGGGACGTGATTTTGGGGGAGGCCGACCTAGTCCCCGTATGTTCTGAAGGTTGCCTGGGGATTTGCGTGCACTGCGGTGTTTTGTTGAAGGACGCGGAACCTGACCACCACCATGAGTTCTTGGATCCCAGGTTTGCCATCCTTGAAGGATTCTTCGACTCCGACAAGAACGCCAACTCGTGAGCAAACGCAAAAGCCCAAATCAAAATCCCGACGTTGAAGCCCTCTCCAAGGAATGGGGCTTGGACCTAGATCCTGAACTGTTGGTTTTAGCGCTGACCCACCGTTCTTTCGCTAACGAAATGGGTGGCCTAGCGAACAATGAGCGACTTGAGTTCCTAGGGGATTCGGTACTTTCAATCATTGTCACGGAATACCTGTACGCCGCCATGCCTGACGCACCTGAACGGACACTGGCTGACCGGAGGGCGTCAATCGTTTCCCAGGCCCCGCTGGCTAAAGTCGCTAGGTCCATCGGGCTTGGCAGCTATCTTCTGCTTGGCGTCGGTGAAAACAAAACCGGGGGGCGCAACAAGGATTCCCTCTTGTCGGACGCGCTGGAGGCACTAATTGGCGCAACCTACCTGCAATACGGTCTGGAACCAACCAGGGAAGTCCTGCTACGCCACTTGGAGCCCGTCATTGAGGCTGCAGATGAGCCAGAGGCCATCTTGGATTGGAAGCGGCTACTACGCCAGTTCGCGCGGGACCATGACTTGGGGGAGCTGACGTTTGAAGTAACTGGGGTGGGTCCTGACCACCAGAGAGTCTTCACGTCCATTGCACACTTGGGGGACATCCCGTTCGAATCGGGCCAGGGTCCGTCTAGAAAAAAAGCGGAAAACGACTCTGCGCGGCAAACGCTGCAGGTGCTTGAAGCCAAGCAGGAAGACTAGATGCCCGAACTGCCTGAAGTGGAGACCATCCGAAGCGGCCTCCACAATCGGTTAGCGAACGCCAAAGTGGTAGCGGTCCAAGGCGGCGGTGGTCGTCTGGTGCGGAAAAACCCGGGTGGTGTCGCCGACTTGCGGGAGGCGTTCCAGGGACGACGCATCGAGAGTGTGAACCGACGTGGAAAGTTCATGTGGATCACCTTCCAAGATGCTGCTCCCGCAACCCTGGTGGTCCATTTAGGCATGTCAGGTCAGGTTCGCTACCACGTGCAACCAGCGGCTGAGCTTGGACGTCACGAACATGTGAGGTTCACTTTGGAAGACGGAGCAGCGGCATCTTTTGTTGACCCGCGGATGTTTGGACACCTGACCGTTGACTCGCTGGTCCAGGACACCGTAGGACGCCAAGTTCCAGCAGGGACACTGCATATCGCCCCAGACCTGCTTGAGGATGTCGATTTAGGGGAGTTAGCGTACCGCTTCACGCGCAGCCGCAGAGCAATCAAGACCATGCTCTTGGATCAGGCGCTCACTTCCGGTCTTGGAAACATTTATGCGGATGAGGCTCTGTTTCGTGCGCGGATTCCCGGAAGCGCCAAGGGGACAGAGCTGCCTCACTGGGAAATTGTCGACCTACTCCAAATCAGTGCACAGGTCCTTGCAGATGCCGTCGCGCAGGGAGGCACCTCCTTCGATGCCCTGTACGTGGACGTGGATGGGAATCCTGGGTACTTCGAAAGAGAGCTGGCCGTATACGGGCGTGAAGGCAAGCCCTGCAAGGTCTGCGGGGCGCCAATCGTGCGCGAAGTCTTGTCGGGGCGCAGCCATTTCTCCTGCAAAAACTGTCAGATAAGCCAAACTTGACATGCATTTGGCGTCTATCCGCGTATTAGATGGACGTGGGACTTTACTCCCGTATCATTAGAGGCGTGCAGAATCTAAAGAACCAGCGCCAGCCCGTGCGTGTCATGATCATCGACGACCATGAGATCGCGCGTCGGGGCATCGCTGAAATCGTTGATCGCGATGAGCGTTTTGAAGTCGTAGCTGAAGCAGGAACTGTGGAAGATGCGGTTCGACGCGCGAACCTAGTGCGACCGGACGTTCTCCTAGTCGACCTACAGTTGCCCGACGGAACGGGCATTGACGTGATGAAGGCACTTAGGGAGACGGTGCCCAGCGCCAAACCTGTTGTCCTCACAACGTTTGACGATGATGACGCTTTGTCGTCAGCACTTGAGGTTGGGGCGAAAGCATACGTCCTCAAGACGATCCGGGGTGCAGAGATCAACGATGTTATCCAAGCGGTGGCTGAAGGTAGGGTCCTGTTGGATGAGCGCACTGTCACGCGACGCCGCGCCGAATCGAAAGACCCCAGCGCTAACCTGACTCCCTCGGAACGAAAAGTTCTGAACCTAATTGGGGATGGGATGTCGAACCGGGAGATCGGTGAAGAACTGGGGATCGCCGAAAAGACGGTGAAGAACCACATCACGTCCCTGCTGGCGAAGATGGGATTGCAGCGCAGAACCCAGGTTGCCGCATGGGTGGCAGCGCAACGCAGTGTCCCGTGGCGCAGCGGAGAACAAAAGGACTCCTAGGTTAAAAAGAAGAGTTCTAGGGTCAAGAAGAGCACTAGGCCAGGGGAACCCGCCACACCAGTGCTGTTCCTCGCCCTCGCAAACCGGTTCCAACGCTGAACGATCCGCCTAGTAGGTAAGCGCGCCGCTGCATGTTAGCAATGCCGGATTCGCGGTTCACCTCCGGGTCAATTCCTTTACCGTCATCAAGGATTTTCACCACGATTTCGCCGGCTTTCCCGCGACCGTAGACGCTCACCTGCACGCTGGCTGACGTGGCGTCAGCATGCTTGGCGATGTTGGCTAGGCCCTCACGAACCACTGCCAGAACCTGTCCTGTAACCTCCTGGGTCCGCTCATGAGCCAAGCCAGCTAACGCTGAGTCCTCCAGTGCCAAATCTTCCCGCACTGTGCCCTCTTGGGCGGGCGTTCCCAAAGGTTGGTCGTCGACTTCGACAACCAGTGTGGGTGCGAAGCCTAGGTGGGTGCGGGCTGTTGCGGCTTCTTGGGAAAGCAGGCTCACGAACGTCTGCTCCATTTTGGGGTTTTTGAGACGGTAAACAATTTGTCGGATTTGATGCACGGAGTCATCTAGGGCTGCTAGAGCCTGTTCAACCTCGGCACCGATTTTGCGTCGTAGCTGCTTATCCGGAATCTTCTCTGGAATTCCCCGCAGCTTCATCCCTGTTGCGAATAGCCCTTGGATTGCCAGGTCATGAAGGTCTCTGCCGATCCGTTCACGTTCCTCAAGCAGATCTTCTTGATTTTCAGCGTCCTTGGAGTCAAGCAGATCCAAAGCCATGGTGGCTTGAAGCGCGAACGATGTAGCCGGGGGGATCACGGCCTTCAGGAACGGTCTGCCGCCAACTTCACGTTCCAGCACCATGACACCGGCGACTTCTCCAGCTATTTGCAGGGGGACCAGCAAGCGTGGCCCGGCTGTGCCCTGCGGGGGAACCACAACGGCCTGGCCTTCCAGGATTGTTTTCATCCGCTCATCGGTTGTGGAAAATTCCGTGCCAAGTGGCTGGCCCAGCGGCCCTGCTGTCAGTTCACAAAGCCACGTTGGCCCCAGGGATTCCAAGTAGGCTGAGGCGCCTTGGGCTGAGCTGGCTTCCATGATTCCATGGAGGAAGATCTCTAGAACTTCGGCTGAGTCTTCTGTTTCCCGGACGTCTTTTGCAAAGGTTTGGAAGCCCTTTAGCCAACGGGCGACAGCTTCTTCGGGTAGTACGGGGCCCTCTTCGTCCATCACTAGTCTTACTCCCGTTCTTGGTGCGCGGCCCAGCGGTAGCTTGCGTCTTGTTCCATTAGTTCCCGGTGGGTTCCGGCAGACACGATCTTGGCGGGTGAGCCCGGTTGGGCCTCTAACCGAATGACCTGGGTTGAATCTCCAAGGGTGAACAGCTGGTGTGTGACAATCAGGAGCCCGCGTTCTTCACTAGCGCCTTGGAGCAGTGCCCGCATTATCTGCTCAGCTGTTTCGGAGTCCAGGTGCTCCCCGGGTTCGTCTAGCAAGAGAAGGGGAGCCCCGGTAGCTAAAGCCCGTGCCAACAACAAACGCCGTCGTTCGCCGCCAGAAATTGTCGTAGCAAAGCTCCCCAGCATTGTGTCTAGCCCCTGGGGAAGACCTTCCAGCCAATCTCCTAATCCCACGGTGTTCAAAAATTCCGTCGCTTCTGCTCGGGTCACATTGGAACGCGCTACCCGAATGTTTTCAAACACTGTTGTCGCAAAAATGTGTGCGTCCTCAGTGGTCAGCGAAACCTTGTCGGTCACCTGGGACCTGTCTGCATTCCAAACCGGAACCCCATTCAAGGTTGCTTCGCCATCTACGGCTTCCAGCATGCCCGCCAGCGTGTAAAGCAGCGTTGACTTACCTATGCCTGATGGGCCCACAATGGCGGTCACCTGACCGGGGGCCAGGTCCATGTTTATTCCTGTAACGGCAGGGGGTCGGCCAGGCCAACCAACGGTCAGATCCACAGCGGACAGGTTGGGTGATGAGGCAGGGTCGGCTCTAAATTCCTGGGGCACGGCGTGGGGAGTGCTATCTCTTGAGGGGGCTCCCACCAGGTCAGTAATTCGCTTTGCGGCGCGCGCTGAGCGGACCAACTGGACGGCTGCCTCGCCCAGCTCCGACGTTCCCTCAAACGCTGCCAGCGGTGTTAGAACTAGGACAGCTAAGGCGACCGCAGCCACGTACCCCATGTTGGTTTCGGGGATCGCGACAACTAAAACCCCCACCACGGTCAGCCCCATGGCTAACCGGTCAAGACCTACGCCAAATGCCGCCGGGCGAGCCGCTTTGGCACGCGCCCGATCCAGGTCCTTCGACGTTGTGTCAAGGCGTTCAAAAGCGTCCTCTAAGCGTTGCTCTACAGCTAGTTCGTCGGCGTCTTCCAACATAGACAGTGCCTGGACTGAAAGGGTCCGTTTGGCGTCTTGTTCAAGTGCTTCAGACTCCCTAGCGGAGCGCGCCACCAAAAGCGGTGAAATCACGGCAGAGACAAACAGTCCAACAGCCATCACTGCAGCGGCTGGAATGGAAAGGAAAGCAAAGCCAATGACCGTGCCGACAGCCACAATGGCGACTGTGACGAACGGAAGCAGGGACTTCACGACGTAGTCGCCGACAGCGTCGATATCGGCCCCGATACGGCCTAGAAGGTCACCCCTTTGCAACTGCGCGACCTGCTCGATAGGCCCGGACATCACGTCGTCATAAACAGCCAAGCGCAGCGAATCCATACCATCTAGGGCAACGCGGTGGCTGGCTAGCCGCTGCAGGTAGCGCAGCAGTGCACGAAGAACCCCGAACATACGCACAGAGGTTGCCGCGATAGACAGGTACAGCACTGGCGGCATTTGGGAGGCCCTAGCGATTAGCCAGGCAGAGACGGCAGCTAGACCAATGGCTGAGCCTAAACCTGCAACGCCGTAAAGCACTGAAAGCCAAAATGCGCCCCTCTTGACGTTGAGCATGCGGACAGTGCGAGCCAGAGCTTCGCGTTCGGGAGCTGAGAGTACCCACCTCACTTTGCTTCCCTCCGTTCTTCCACCAGCTGAAGACCCTCCTGGTCGTCTTTCGGTAGGTAGGCCGAATCTAGGAAGCCCGGTAGGTCCCCACTCAGATTTTCCAGCTGGTAGTCGTCTGCCAGCGACGGGTACTGCTCCAGTTCTTTTGCGGTTGCGCTCTGGGTTTCGACGGTGAGGACCTGGTCCGCAACGCGTAGGGCAGCCTGCCTGTGGGCAATGACTAGCACGGTTGTTCCACCGGCTTTCAGTTCTTTCAGTGCTGCAACAACTTGTTCTTCGCTGAGTGCATCCAGGTGCGCTGTTGGTTCATCTAGGATGACGAGGGTGGCGTCCCCGTTCAGTGTCCGGGTAAGTGCCAGCCGCTGGCGCTGTCCAACGGAAAGTCCAACTCCGCCTTCACCAAGCCGCGTGTGCCACCCCTTGGGGAGCGAGTCAACCACTGTGTCGAACCCGGTTTTCCGAGCGGCTTCAAGGAGCTCAGGTGAGGGTTCGGTAGCGCGGGGCGCAACGTTTTCTAGGACTGTGCCCGGTGAGATGGCCGGGTGCTGTGGGATCCAGGAGATCGCTTTCCACCACTGCTGCAAGTCCAGTTGGGAAACACTGACCGGTCCATTTGCTGATTCCACAAAGATGTTTCCCCTTGTCGCCGGCTCAAAACCTAACAGGACCTGCACGGTTGTGGATTTGCCTGCCCCGGAGGCTCCCTCTAACGCCGTGATCGTTCCGGGTTCTATGGTTCCCGACAGGTTGTGTGGGGCCCACATTCCCCGTGAAGCCACGGAAAGGTCTTCGATGTGTATCGGCTGGGTTCCAGCCGGCTGTGCGACTAGGTCACCGCGGGAAGTTTCTGGTGTCTCTAGGATTTCAAAGCATTGCTCTGCGGCAGCAACCCCGTTGGTTGACGCGTGAAACTGGGTCCCAACTTGCCGCAGGGGCTCAAAGACTTCGGGTGCCAACATGATGATCACCAGACCGGTAGCTAGGTCTAGCTGTCCAACGACCATCCTCATGCCCACCTGGACCGCAACTAAGGCGACGGACAGGGTTGCTAAGAACTCCAGGACCCCGCCGGAAAGGAACGCAATCCGCAAAGTTGCCATTGTGGTGCGGGTGTTTTGCTTGCCTAGGCTTATCAGGTGAGTGCGTGGACCCTGCTCCCGGCCCAGCGCTCGCAGGGTCGGCAGTCCGGATAAGAGGTCTAGGAGTTGGGCTCCCAGACGCTCCATCGCAACCAGCTTTTTCGCTGAAAATCCCTGTGTCATCCTGCCGATGAGCACCATGAACAGCGGAATCAAAGGGATGGTTATAAGGGCGGTTAGGGCGCTCCAAAAGTCCAGGGTGAGAATGGCCCCCAAAGCCAGTGGGGTCACCGTGGCGACTAGTAGAAGCTGGGGAAGAAACTTCACGAAGTAGGGCTCTAGGTCATCTAGGCCACGTGTCACCAAGGTCGCGTTCGCGGTGTTGTTGCGTGCCCGCCATCTGGGGCCCAAGCGGATCGCTTTAGCGATGACTTTTTCTCTGAGTTGTGCGATGGCTTGGTCTGCAGCCCGGTGGGCGCGGGATTCCCTTGCGAACACCACTGCCGCACGAAGGACCACCACGGCTAGAAGGGCCAGCAGGGGGGTGGTGACCTGGCTCAGGGTCGCGGACTGGGAAACTACGGGGGAGAGGCTCGCTGAGATTAGGAAGGCCTGAGCAATCACTAGCGCCGCGGTCACAAAACCTAGGAAGGCGATTTCAAAAATGTACTTTCTTGCGGCTTTCGCGTACTTCATTAGACGCGGGTCGAAAGGTCTCATGCTCACCATTGTCACAGACACGCCACCTTGCTTCCTAGGGGTCCGGGCGCCCTGAGCTAAAACAGCTGCTGCAAAAGCAGAAGAGCCTTTGCAACAGAGCTGTCTTCAAGACCTTGGTGGTTAAAGAAAGGTGGCCCCACGCCAAGCGTGAGGCCACCTTTGGGCAGTTGCCCGACTACTGCATCTTCTTCCCGGCTAGGAAGTTCGCCTTGGGGCGGATCCAGTCAGGTGCCAGACCGGCGTTTTGGTCGACTGACTTCGTCGACACGCGCCCGCGGAACACCCAGTAGGACCAGGCTGTGTAAGCAATAACGATCGGTAGCAGGATCACTGTTACAACCGTCATCACCACCAGCGTCGGATGGGTTGAAGAAGCCCACTCAATCGACAGGGAGTACGCCGGGTCAATCGCAGACTTCATAACGTTGGGAGCCATAACTGTGAACACCCAGGCAACGGCACCGGCAATTCCCAGTGAGGAGAAGCCGAATGCCCAGCCTTCGCGTCCCAGCAGCGAGTTCAACAGGGAGCCAACCAGGGCTAGTGCGGCCACTATCAGTGGCAGCCAGCTCCAGCCGGTCTGCGAGTACGCCAGCTGTCCCCAAAGGATCCACAGGGCCGCTAGTGCTAGGGCAACCAGGGACGTCACCCTCCCGATGCTGGTTGCGCGTTCCTCAATGACACCCTTGGTCTTGAGCGCTAGGTACTGCGCTCCGTGGGCCATGAAGACCACCAGCAGCATCACGCCACCCAACAGGGAGTACGGGGTGAACAATGACCAGAACCCGCCGGTCAGGTTGAACACAAGGTTGCCCGAATCCATGGCCGCGGCCACTTCACTGGCCGGGATCGTGGTGATTGCTAAGGACCCGTCAACAACCTGGGTTGTTTGCGCTTCAATTTGCATGCCCTGCACAAAGTTTGAAAACGCTACGCCCAGAACCAACGGAACACCGTAGGAGGCAACTGTTTGGACCCAGTCCCACATGTTCCGCCACTTAACCGTGGCAATCTTGGAACGCCACTCAATTGCGACTATGCGGACAATTAGCAAAGTGAGCAGTAGGAACAGTGCGAAGTACATGCCAGAGAACCATGTCGCGTACCACAGTGGGAACGCTGCGAACGTGGCACCACCAGCTGTAAGGAGCCAAACTTCGTTACCGTCCCAGTGCGGGCCAATAGTGCGCACTATTGCTGTGCGCTGGTCGGGTTTCTTCCCGATGATCCAGATCAGCATGCCGACACCGAAGTCGAAGCCTTCCAGCACCAAGTAGACGGTCCAAAGAACCGCGATCAGGATGAACCACAGAATGCTTAGAAACATCATTTAGTCTTCTCCCTTCCTAGTAACCGAAACTCAGTGTTTCAGCCGACTCTTTGTCGTCAGCTGTTTCTTCATCGTCGACACTGATGCCCTCAAGCACGTAGCGGCGCATCAGCCAGTACCACACGACACCCAGCACGCCGTAAAGGACAGTGAAGAGGATCAGTGTGGCAAGCATTTGGCCGGCGGGAACCGAAGTCGAGATACCCATCTCCGTCAGCTGGAATACTGACCCGCTTGGATCGCCGTTTTGCAACGCAGCCAGGTTTGGCACGACCACCCATGGTTGGCGGCCCATCTCTGTGAAGATCCACCCGAAAGATCCCGCCAAGAAGGGTGCTGGGATTGCAATGAGTGCGAACGTTCCTAGCGCCTTCGACGTCGGGATGCGATCCTTACGCATTGCGTACAGGGCCCAAAGCGCCAGCAGGGCGCTGAAGGCAGACAACCCTATCATGAGGCGGAAGGACCAGAACACGACGTTGGCGTTTGGTCGGAAGTCGTACTGGGAGGCATCCCCGTACTTGGCCACAAAATCATCGTTGGCGTTCAGCAACTCAACCATGCGTTCCTGTGCCCCTTGGACACCGATCTCTGGAGAGTCGAATGAGTTGGAGGCCATGAAGGAAGCAAGACCGGGAACCGTGATGAATCGAGCCGGCTCACCGTCACCTTCAAGGGGACATTCGCCAAAGGCTGCGACCGTGAACGCGGCGCCTTCAACGTCGACGCAAATACCTTCGGCTACCGCCATCTTCATAGGTTGGATCTCAACTAGCTCCTGGCCTTGGAAGTGACCGGTCCCAGCAGTGAGGACACCACCAACGACTATGGTCCACAGACCGAAAATGGTGATGGGCTTCCAAACGGTGCGTGCTTCTTCTTCTCCGGCTTCACCGCCATCGCGAGCTGCTCTGGTCATCCACCAGACCGAAATACCGGCAATGAATGTGCCGGCCAGCAGCCAGGAAGAGGTGATCACGTGAGTGAATGTCCACCAGAACACCGGGTTCAAGATCAGCGCCGCAAAGCCGGCCACTCCATCCAGTTCGGCGCGTCCCGTAACCGGGTTGAACACGGCGCCGACGGGGTGTTGCATCCAAGCGTTCGCGGCCAAAATCCACATGGCTGAGAGCATGGTTCCGATGGCCACGCCCCAGATCATGGCTAGGTGCACCCGTTTTGATAAACGTCCCCAACCGAAGATCCAAAGCCCAAGCATTGTGGACTCAAGGAAGAACGCCAACAGGGCTTCAATGGCTAGTGGTGCACCAAAAATGTCACCGACATAGCGGGAATATTCGCTCCAGTTCATTCCGAACTGGAACTCTTGGACAATGCCCGTGGCAACACCCAGAGCAAAGTTGATTAGCAGGAGTTTCCCGAAGAACCTGGTCGCCTTCAACCAGGTTTCAT
The DNA here is from genome assembly GCA_964344535.1 of uncultured Actinomyces sp. Lineage (GTDB taxonomy): Bacteria > Actinomycetota > Actinomycetes > Actinomycetales > Actinomycetaceae > Scrofimicrobium. The sequence continues at coordinate 21,134 of CAYFNQ010000001.1, read as the reverse complement.
TGCCGGATCGCGTCCACATCGTCTGCATGATGGCCACACAAAGGGAAAGCCCAATTGTGAGAGGCACTAAGACGAAGTGGTAAACGGTAGTTACACCGAACTGCCAGCGGCTAATGACAACGGGATCCAACGCAATCGACAGGACATCCATGTGGACTACCTCTCAACTTTCGTATAGACCGTCTTGTATAGGTGGAACTTCCCACCACGCCTAAAATCTACCTCACACAACCGGGCATGAAACGTTGCCCGGGCGCAACGCCCAACGCTTTTCTTGAGGCAGAGGGAGCTATGGCAGGTAGCCAAACCCTCCTGGGCCATACGTCCTAGGCCGCCTTTGTTGGGTCGCGACTCGTTTGGCTCGCAGGTGAGCGTTGCCTCCAGCAAACTAACTAGGGAGCGGTGTAGGCTGCCTTGCAGGGAACCGAACCACACCGTTCGGCGCGTTAGTTCCCGGCTTCAAGAGGTCACGAACCCAATTCAAGAAGCCGCGTGGGACACCGATATGGCGCGGCCCGCAGGATTTCCGCTAGGCGGCACGAACGTCGGCGGTTGAGCTAGACCAAGCGTCTGCTCCGGTGTGGGAGCGGGGCGCCCTGGAGAATATTGAATACGGAAGATAAGGCGCCAAAGGCGCCTGCGTCGGTGCTGTTTCAGGCCCCGGAATTTGCCCCACCGGTTTTCCAAGAACCGGCTGTGACAAACACCCAGCCAGCGGACACACCTCAGCGCAAAAAATCGAACAAGAGTTCTGCAAGCAAGAGTCCTAACGGGCAAAAAGCTGGTAAGAAAAAATCTAGCCAAGGCGGGAAGAGCCAAGGCGGCAAGAAGCCCAATGCGGGTGCCACGGCTGACGAAAGTCAAAAGGACCAAGCCTCAAACACAGGCGATGGTGTGCAGGCAAGCAGTTCGGCGGACTCCGCCTCGACATCAACTAAGACGAAAGAGGAATCCTCGTCCACGAAGCGTCGCCGGCGCCGTCCTCGCAACACCGGTGTCGAAAAGGCTGACGCTGAGAGCAGCGATGAGGTTCAGGGGCTGAAAGGCTCGACGCGCCTTGAAGCTAAACGGATGCGTCGCCGTGAAGGGCGCCGTGACAGTCGCAGACGTCAGTCAATCACTGAGGCAGAATTCCTGGCCCGGCGCGAATCGGTCGACCGCGAAATGGTCATCAGGCACTTGGACGGGTCAGACCAGGTTGCCGTCTTGGAAGACGGAATCCTGGTGGAGCATTTCGTTGCCCGCAAGACGACTCAGTCCATCGTGGGGAACATTTACCTTGGCCGCGTTCAAAACGTTTTGCCGTCCATGGAGGCCGCTTTCGTTGACATTGGAAAGGGCAGGAATGCCGTCCTTTACGCAGGTGAAGTCAACTGGGATGCGCTGGGCATGGAGGGTAAGCCCAGGAAGATTGAATCCGCCCTAAAGTCGGGTGACACCGTGATGGTGCAGGTCAGTAAAGACCCCATCGGTCACAAGGGTGCGCGTTTGACCAGCCAGATCACCCTTGCTGGGCGCTACCTGGTGTTTGTCCCCGGGACGTCCATCCTGGGAATTTCTCGCAAGCTTCCGGACACGGAACGGGCCCGTCTCAAGCGAATCCTAAAAGAGATAGTCCCCGACGGTGCTGGTGTCATTGTTCGCACCGCTGCTGAGGGGGCAACTGAAGAGCAACTAGAAGACGACGTTGAGCGCCTAGAGGCCCAGTGGAAGAGCATCCAGGACAAAGCGAACCGTTCTAAGAAAGCACCCATTTTGCTGCGGGGCGAACCCGAACTGGTGGTCCGCGTTGCTCGTGACTTGTTTAACGAGGATTTCAAGCGCCTGGTTGTCCAAGGAAACGAGACCTGGGAAAAGGTCCGCGACTACGTGGAAGAGCTTTCCCCTGAGCTTGAAGACCGCATGGAGAAGTGGACGTCGAAAGAAGACGTCTTTGAGGCGAAGAAAATCAACCAGCAGCTAGCTAAGGCAATGGACCGGAAGGTTTGGCTTCCCTCCGGCGGCACCCTAATAATTGAACGAACCGAGGCGCTCACTGTCGTTGACGTGAACACCGGGAAGTTCGTTGGGTCCGGTGGCACCTTGGAAGAAACGGTGACCAGGAACAACTTGGAGGCGGCGGAAGAGATTGTGCGCCAGCTTCGTCTTCGTGACATCGGCGGCATCGTGATCATCGACTTCGTTGACATGGTGCTAGAAGCAAACCGAGAGCTGGTCCTACGCAGACTGGTTGAAGGTTTAGGACGCGACCGCACCCGCCACCAGGTGACAGAGATCACCTCCCTTGGGTTGGTGCAAATGACACGCAAACGTGTGGGAGAGGGGCTAGTAGAGGCCTTCTCCACGACCTGTGAGATCTGCGATGGCAGGGGTTTCATAGTCCACGACCATCCGGTTGAACTGACCGGGAAGGGCCACGCCCAAGTGAGGCGCACAGAGCCGCGATCTGAGGTGCACTCCCGGGGCCAAAAAAAGATTCCACCGGCTGAACCGTCTACCGAAACGCATGTGGGAGATGAGAAGGTCCGCTCAGCACTGTCCGCCATAGCTCAGGCCAGTCGCATTGCGCCCTTAGATGAAGCGCCTGCGCCAGAGTCAGTTGAGCAGCCGGCGGAGCAACCAGCAGAACAGGCCGCTGAGCGGGCGGCCGAACAGGTCGCGCCGCAGGTGCTGGTTGAGTCAGAACCGGGTCGAGCTGCGGAACCTGTGCAGCGAAAACGCCGACAAAGAAGAGTGGCAGTGCGCGCAGCGGGCAGCCCCGGCGAAAAGCCGACCAGGGGCAAAGGCAGTCAGAAGAAGACTGAGGAACAGCCTCAAGCTGACGCCGAATCCGCAGCGCAGGCAGTGCGTTCCCTAATTGAAGGCCACTAGGAGTTATGACGTGGTGCACTAAGTGCCTAATCGCACAGGCTTCATCCGAGGAAACAAGGGTGGCCTGCTTGAACAGGCGGGGTGCTTTCAACTAGATTTGCTAGTCGGCGCCAGTTGCGCCACGTCCTTTGTGCCGCCTTGCGGCCAAGGATTTCCAGGTTCCAAAGAGTAAGCGAGTAAACGTGGTCTACGCGATTGTGAAGGCTGGCGGCCATCAAGAGAAGGTCGCTGTCGGTGACAAAATCATTGTTGACCGGCTGCCGAACCAGACGGGCGAAACTGTCGAGCTAGAGCCGGTACTGGTCTTCGACGGAACGACTGTAACGGCAGACCCCGCTGAACTAGAGGGTGCCAAGGTCTTGGCTGAAGTGATAGATGATCAGGCTAAGGGTCCCAAGATCAGCATGGTGAAGTACAAGAACAAGACCGGGTACCGCAAGCGTATTGGACACCGTCAGCACCAGTCAGTGCTGCAAATCAAGAAGATCGTCTAGCGGACACTTCGACGGACGCAAGGGGATAGAAGATGGCAAGTAAAAAGGGCCTAGGTTCAACACGTAACGGGCGCGACTCAAACGCGCAGAGGCTGGGTGTGAAGCGTTTCGGCGGTCAGCGTGTGAACGCCGGTGAGATTCTGGTTCGCCAGCGCGGCACCAAGTACCACCCGGGCGACAATGTCGGTCGTGGAAAAGACGACACGCTGTTCGCCCTCACGGACGGTTCCGTGAAGTTTGGGAACAAGCGCGGCCGCAGGGCAGTATCGGTCGTCGCCGAATAGCGGATTGCTAGCCAAGTATTTGGCCAAGACTCTAATCAGGGGCACTCGTTAGCGGGTGCCCCTGATTTGCTAACTACAATGGGTTTGAGCCTGTTTAGATGTCCGGGCCTATTTTGAGATGGGGGACGCGTGGCAACGTTTGTGGATAGCGCAAAGATCTTCGTGAAGGCCGGGGATGGTGGCAACGGAGTTGCCTCTGTTCGGCGGGAGAAATTCAAGCCTCTGGGCGGCCCCGACGGTGGCAATGGCGGGCACGGTGGTTCGGTCACCATTGCGGCTGACGACCAAGAGACTTCCCTTCTTGACTACCATTACCGTCCCCATTACGCGGCAGAAAACGGGGGCATCGCCATGGGCGACCTTCGCCACGGCAAGAATGGCGAGGACCTGGTTTTGCCCGTTCCCTTGGGAACAGTCGTGAAAGACAAGCGGGGCGACCTGCTGGCTGACTTGAGCCACCCGGGTGACCAGCTGCTGGTCGCTAGGGGTGGTAAGGGCGGCTTAGGGAATGCCGCGCTGGCGAACCGGGAACGAAAGGCGCCGGGTTTCGCGTTGCTGGGGGAGCCCGGGGACGAAACAGAGCTGACTCTTGAACTGAAATCAATTGCTGATGTGGCGCTGGTGGGCTTTCCCTCGGCCGGTAAATCGTCGATCATCGGTGCCATGTCTAAAGCGAAACCGAAGATTGCGGACTACCCGTTCACGACTCTCACTCCGAACCTGGGTGTCGTGGAGGCGGGCGAGGACCGCTACACGGTAGCTGACGTCCCAGGACTGATCCCCGGTGCGGCAGAAGGCAAGGGTTTGGGGCTTGACTTCCTTCGCCACATAGAGCGCTGTGCCGTCCTAGCCCACGTCATTGACACTGCCACGTTTGAGGTTGAGAGGGAGCCGCTTGCCGACCTGGACGCGATAGAAAAAGAGCTGGCCCAATACCAGGCTGATCTGGGTGAGCTTGAAGGCTACGTGCCACTAGGTGAGCGTCGCCGCATCATAGTTTTGAACAAAGTGGACATCCCCGACGGTCAGGCGATGGCGGACATGGTCCGCGGTGAGCTTGAAGGCCGCGGCTATGAGGTGTTTGAAGTTTCCGCTGTAAGTGGCGCGGGGCTGAAAGAGCTATCGTTTGCGCTGGCCCGGATTGTTCGCGAACACCGGGATTCGCTGCCGGAGCTTGAAGCTGCACGGCCGCTCTTGACACCCAAACCTGTTGGGCGTGCGAAAGACCCTGTCACCGTGAGGAAGTTGATGCACGGTGGGGAGCCTCTGTTCCAAATTCGCGGGGAGAACCCGGAGCGGTGGGTGCGCCAAACTAACTTTGGAAACGATGAAGCGGTCGGTTATCTTGCTGATCGTTTGAGTCGTGCGGGTATTGAGGAGCAGTTGGCCCGGGCCGGTGCGGTTCCCGGGGACGCCGTCGTGATTGGTAGCGTAGACGACGGTGTTGTCTTCGACTGGGATCCCAGCCTTGGCACGGGTGCGGAACACTTGGGTAGGCGCGGACAAGACTTGCGTTTGGAGCAGTCGTCGCGCCCGACTCGCAAGGAACGCCGTGCAGAGTTCTTGGATCAGATGGATGCGAAGGAAGCTGCACGACAAGAACTCTTTGAAGAGGGCTCCGCAGGACTGTGGACGGATCCAAGTCAGGCTGACCAGTAGGTGGCGCAGCTGACTCACGGCCAGGGGCCGTCAGCCCTGGCTGCCAACGGCGATAGCCAGGACCCCGCCCGAAAGCTTCGCGTCGGGGTCATGGGTGGAACGTTTGACCCGATCCACCACGGACACTTAGTGGCAGCGTCAGAGGTGATGCACAAGTTTGACCTGGACCATGTAGTTTTTGTTCCCACATCCCAGCAGCCGTTCAAAGAGGGTAGGCAAAGTGCACCTTCGGAGGATCGCTACCTCATGACCGTGATTGCAACGGCGGCGAACAACCGCTTCACCGTCTCCCGTGTTGACATTGACAGGGGAGGGATCACGTACACGTTTGAGACGCTGGCGGACCTGGCTGAGCAGACACCAAATGCGAACTGGTTCTTCATTACGGGTGCTGACGCACTGGCGGACATTCTTTCGTGGAAGAACGCTGATGAGCTGTTGGAGCAAGCCCACTTCATTGGGGTTTCCAGGCCGGGCCACCAACTCAAGAACAAGGGAGCCTTCCCGGAAGGATCCGTTTCTTTAGTAGAGGTTCCCGCAATGGCTATCTCTTCTACAGACATCCGCAAGCGCGTGAAAAACGACGAACCCATCTGGTATTTGGTGCCAGATGGCGTCGTTCAGTACATTCGCAAATACGGCCTATATCGCTGAACCGAGCCCCAACCCTTAGTCACTGAAGGAATTTGATGAGCCTTACCAAACAGTCCCAAGACGTTCTGCAAGCTGCCTGCAAAGGGGCGACAGAAGCGCTGGGAGAGGACTTAGTGGCCTTTGACGTAACAGGCCAGCTACCCTTCGCCGACGTATTCTTGCTGGTGACTGCAGATAATCCCAGACACTTGCGTTCGGTAGTCGATTCGGTTGACCGGTCACTTTCCAAAGCCGGGGTAGCGACGCGTGTTGAAGGGTCGGCCGCGGAGTCAGAGTGGGTTTTGGTGGACGGGCAAGACGTGGTGGTTCACGTCCAGTTGCCGCAAGCCCGTACGTTCTACGCGTTGGATAAGCTTTGGGCTGACAGCCCCCGCTTGGATTTGGGTTCCGTCTGCGACTAGCTCAAAGGGCCTCCTAGACAGCTAGGGGCGGCACCGCCGTTTTTGTTCCATCTGGAGCAACGATGCTTGCAACGCCCACTCCTAAGCTGCGGATGGTCCCAGTCTCAATGCTGGGGTGGGAGCAATCTCCCGGGATGACCGCCGCTGTGTTTTCCGGTACCTCAATCACGGGAATGTCATGGGTCGACGAGAACTGCTGCGCACTTCCTGCAGGGAATGTGTCGCTATGGGGGAGCAGCGAGAATCCTTCGATCAGCCCCAGACCAGGCATGCCAACGGACTTCGGTTCGTCCTCAAGGGATGCCGCGATCGTGAGCCACTCACACACCTCAAGGGCGCCAGCAGAGTCCCCGACATAGGTGCCCCCTTCGCGCACCCAGTGGCGCACAGCCTCAATCCAGGCGTCAGTTGCCAACTGGGTCCCCAGTCGCGTTGGGGATCCCCCGCCTAGGTAGAGCAGGTCGAATTGTTCTAGTTCCCCCGGCTCATGACCGTCAGTCGTCAACCATGCCTCAACTGGAACAGTTATGCCCTGCTGGCGCAGACTGCTCACAAACCAGTCCTCGGCCCCCAAAATGTCCGTTTCCGACGAAGCGAACGGCCAATAGAGGGCCCGCGTCGCATCTTTGAACGCCATTTGGGTGATGGGGCTTTGGAGCTCGGGTGATCCGCCGCCGATCAGGTACAGAGTCACAGCTTAGTCGGCTCTGCCGTAGTCCCGTACGGCAATCATTGCGCGGGACTGATCCAATACTGGAAGCAAGGGCAGAGGGTTTTGTCCCGTGGCAATCACATAGTCGGTGAGCTGATCCCGCACCACTTCCTGCAGTTCTTCTGCATTCCACGGCTTTGAAATGAAGTGGTCCAGGTGAGCGCTGTTGACCGCACGAACCGTGTCGTCTAGGTCCGCCTGCCCAGTCAGTAGGACTTTTCGCGTCGCCGCCGTAGCTTCTTCGGAAGCCATCTGGACCATGAAGTCCACGCCGGTTGTGCCCGGTAGGCGGTGATCGCAAAGCGCAAGCGCCAGTTCGTCTCCGTCTTGGGCAATTTCGGCAATCGCTTCCCACGCGTCGGAAACGTTTTCGGCAGGCTCAATGCGCACGTGGCTGCCAAAGCCTGCTAGGTCACGCTCAATAGCTGCGCGCACCTCAGGTTCGTCTTCTAAAACAAGGATTGCAAGTGTCACGGCCCCTCCTTGGGTGTCTCTATAGGTAAGTCAACCACGACTGTCGTTCCTTCGTCGCTGGTGCAGATCCGCATTGTCCCGTGGTGTTTTCCAACAATGGAGCGCGCCACGCCTAACCCGATTCCCATTCCGAACCTCACCTGCCCGGACTTCGTGGTGAAGCGGGGTTCGAAAACGTGCGGCAAAATGTGCGACGGGATTCCCGGACCGTCATCTACTATTTCAACTCTCACCCAACCGGGTTTAGGTGAGGATGTGCGGATGATGATGTTGCCAAGTGGCTCAGACGCTTGCTGGACAACCGGGATGGATCCCGTGGTCGTCTGTACGCGCTCCGGCTCAGGTGGTGGTGGACTGTCTTGGGCGGCTTCCACGATTGCTTCTGCAGCGTTTGACACCACGTTCGTCCACACCTGTGCCAGCTGCCCCTCATGCCCCTCAATCTCGGGGAGATCTTGGTATTCCCGCACTACTTCCACCCCGTCCAATTTGTGGGTGAGCAGTCGTAGGGCGTCATCCAAGTTCTGGTGAAGGTTCATGTCTGCGCTGGTCATTGTGTCCGGCCGCGCATAAGAACGCAGTGAGGACACTAGTTCCGTTATTCGCGTGGAGGCCGAACGCAGGTTTCGTAGTTGCGTGCCAATAGATGCCGCCTTTTCAGCGTCTGCCAGAGTGATCCCGTGGCGTCGGTTGAGACGTTTTACAAGGGCTGGATCGCGCAGCCCCGCTATGACCAGGTTTGAGGCGGCCTGAGGGTCTCCAACCACTTCTGCGAACTCGCGGCGAAGCTGGCGCTCCGCCTTTGTCGATAGCGCTGGCGCGTTCATCCCGTCATTCAAAGCCTGCAGAGCCTCTGTCGACCAGCGTTTGCCAGGTGCCCCTTCCAGCAGTGTTGTGACGTCGTCACCTAGGTATTCGCTAATACGTTTGATGGCTGCCATCGGGTTGTTCAGTTCGTGGGCAACGCCGGCTGATAAGGCACCCAGGGACGCCAGTCGCTCTTGCGCGGTCAACTCCGTGCGGGCTTCTTCAAGGTTGAACAGTGCTGTAGCTAGTTGCTCGCGCTCCTTTTCAAGCTGCTCTGACAGCTCTGCGTTTTCAATGTGCAAGGCTTCCGCTCTGCGTAAGCGACGGTCAAGCGAGCGAATAAAGAGGGTCGCGACTAGCAAGGTGATGTCCGGGTGCCCTGTGATGGCCGCATTCAGTTGCTCAACGGTCAGCCGAACTCCGATAACGTCGGTTGAAGTCACCGCATCTAGGAGGGCTCTGCGGCCCTCACTCACTGCTAGCAGACCAATGATGCGACCCGTTGATTCCTCATGCATCACGATTTCGTCACCAAGAGGTGTCTCGTGTAGCAGGGCGACGCGGCCCTTGATGACTATGGTGACCTCTTCAACCCAGCGGCCCTTGGTTGTAAGGCGCGTGCCGCGTGGCAGACGAATGCGTGGCTGTGGGCCCAGGGACTGTTCAATTTGCTCGAGGACCCGCTCAACAATGAACCCGTCAGAGTGAGGGTTGTCGAACAGGGAAGAGACGGAAAAGTAGGAGGTGGGTTTTTGGTGTTCTTTGAACCGATGAATCTGAGCATCGACGTCCTGGAGGAAAACCTCAGGTTCTAGGTCCGGGGCGTACCCAACCCAGTCCAGGTGGCCGTTGTCTGTCAGCCACTCAACGCCCGATAGCTCCAAACTCTCCGTAAGCACCATGAAGCGCGTGTGCTCACACTGCGGAAGGTCGGCCAGCGGGCGAACCATTTCATCGGCGGTCGGGGAGCCCGGACCCACACCAGCCAGAACTATGACAACTGGCGGGGGACCGTCTGGGCCCGGGGCAATTGAATCTAGGTGAGCTAGTGCCGAGGCGGTGTCGGTGAAACCCAGCACCGGGCAGTCATGCCCAAGGCGTTGGGCCAGCAACTTTGAGGCTGGCCGTGTTGAAGCCCCGTCACCTAAGACAATTGCGCAGATCTTTTTCAAAGCGCCCACAGCTCTTACAGCAGACCCAGCCACTGCCAAAGCGGTGGCATTGCGAACACCAAGATCGCTGTTCCCACCAAGCCCACAATGACTCCAATGATGGCCATGTCCTTCACAGAGACCATTCCTGTTGAGTAAGCAATTGCGTTGGGCGGAGTAGAAATAGGCAGCGACATACCAAACGATGTAGCCATAGCGACGATCACTGCAATCAGGACTACGTTGTCTCCACCAAGAGACTGAGCCAACGTGATGGCAAGTGGCACCAGCAGGTTCGCTGCGGCGGAGTGCGACATGACGTTTGCGAAGCCTAGGCCAATGAACGACAAGGTGGCCAAGACTCCGATGGTGCCTAGGGCCTGCCAGTTCACCGAGTTCAGGATCCAGGCGTCCATCCCTGTGGCGCCGACGCCCGTGCCCAAAGCGATGCCTCCGGAGACTAGCCATAGGACCGGCCAGTCAAGCTTCTTGATGTCGGAGCCATCCATCACCCGCAAGCAAAGCAGTGCAGCTACAGGGACGAACCCGATGGTATTAGAGGAGATGCCGTGCAGTGGTTCGGTCATCCACAAAAGGATCGTGATAGCGGCCACCGTGTAGAAGATCTTCGCGTTGCGCGTCATGTTCCAGTTCGGTTCCACGTCCACGTTGATCCGCTCACCCTTTGGAATGAACAGTGCGCTTAGCAACATCCAGGAAGCGACCAGGGCAACAATGGCGATTGGCGCAGCCAGCATCGTCCACTGGGCGAAAGAAATGTGGATGCCAGCTTGTTCCAACGCGCCGATAGCAATTGCGTTGGGCGGCGTACCGACAGGAGTTGCCATGCCGCCAACGTTCGCGGCTAGTGGGATGCCTAGGGCGACGCCCGCCCGAGCCTTAGCGCTCTTAATTGAAGCAAGGATCGGCATTACGACCGCAAACATTGTTGCTGTCGTCGCTGTGTTCGACATGAAGGCGGACAGTAGCCCGGTGATTAGCATCAGTCCCAAAACAGTTGTTCGGGCCGACCCCTTGAACGGTCGCAGCAGGACTGCGGTGATGTTCTTATCCAGCCCGTACTTTTCGGCGCCGTCGGCAATCATGAAGCCGCCAAGGAACAAGATGATCACCGGGTTCGCTAGGGCCGCGAAGTAGGCGGAGGCGGGAAGCTGAGCTTCCACCAGAGCAGGGTCGCCACCCGTTGGATCAAATAGGGCTCCGTCAGCGATAAGCAGCGCTTCCAAAAGAATCACTAGGACAGCAGTGGCGGTGAGCGGCACGGCCTCAGTCACCCAGAAAACAATCGCCACTAGGAAAATGGACAGCATCCTCTTCCCAGGGGTTTCAAGCCCCGGAATGTCTAAGAAGAAGGGGACCAGGAAGGCTAAGCCTCCGACGATGAGCCCCACCTTTTGAATGGTTCTTAGTTGCGAGGGCTGTGTAGTTGGTTTGCGCAGGCCAACCCGGCGTTGCTTCTTAGTTTGGGTTTTCTGCGACTCGGAAGAAGACGTCATACGCGAAGGATACGACGTTTCCCCAGCCTGCTCCTAGGTCTTCCGGCCGCATAGACGCCGCTCTAACCGGTGTTGGAAATCACGGCACAGTCAGGTGCGTGACGGCCAAAGGCACTCAGAAGATGATGCCTGCAGCTCCCAGGGAAGCCAGCGTCACATAAGCGGCCGTTCCGGCAAAGATTGACAGAATCATCCGCCGGCGCCACAGCTGAACACCGATGGTAGTCACCAGGCCCACGGCGGCTGGCACGACGCTTGCGGAATGCGCAAAATCAATGTCCACCAACGTGTAGACCACCAGGATTACCAACAGGCCCACCGGCATTCTCTTGCCCAGGTAGGCAAGGAATTCACTGTCGCGAATTGGCGCAAGCACGGCGAAGGGCAGAGCTCGTAGCGCCCAGGTGATGCCCGCGGAGATGAGGACCGCCGCCAGCACGTAAGTGTTGTTAGGCATTGGCACTGCCTTTCCCCGATCGGCTGGCCGCGTAGGAAAGAACTAGGAACGCAACGAAAAGGCTCATAGCGACGGCCAGCATGTGGTTGGGAGCTAGCACCCAGGCTGCCAGTGAGACCACCAGTGCAGCTACGGGGGTGGGCCAAGAGGGAAAGGACCCGTAGGCGTCCATGGCAAGAGCGACGAAGAGCGCAGTGATCGCAAAATCCAACCCCACGACCTGGGGTGGAACCAATACCCCAAACCCGGCGCCCATTGCGACAGAAGCGACCCAACTGAGGTGGAACGTCGCCTGAATGGTCAATATCTTGACGCTGGGCCAGCCCTGGGCCTGCGGGGGAGATGTCAGTGCATAGGCTTCATCCGTCAGCGCGAAGGTTGCGTACGTTTTCCCAAAGATTCCGCGGACCTGATGCAGCGGGAATGACACCGCGTAAAAGACGTGCCGAAAGTTCACCAAGAACGTGGAGAGCGCAATTTGGGTGAGTGGAGCCGCCACGGAGAGCATGCCGACCAGCAGGAACTCAACGGAGCCCGCAAAGACCACCGCAGCGATAACAGGGCCCCACCACCACGCAAGGCCAGACTGGACCACAAGAACACCAAGGGCTAGTCCAAGTGGAAAAACCGCGGCACTGGCGGGAGCAACAATTTTCCAAGCCTGCTTAACGAGATCTCGATTTCTAGAGGCCATCACGCCCACATCGTAGGCGCTCACAGCGAACAACCCAGCTTTCTGTGGAGGGCAGCGCAACGCACCATAGCTTTGGTGGGTGAGGTTAGGCTAACCTAACTAGTTGTTAGAGGTCGTGGGCGCCTAAGCCCGCGGTGTGGTTCGCAGTGAGATTCGATGAGGTTCCAGATGAAGCAAGTACGCAGCTTAGCCCCGGCAGCCCTGGTGGTTTTATCCTTGGCGCTTGCGGGTTGTGGATCCTCGGGCTCCAAAACTGATGACGCCACCAAACCAGACACGGTCGACGTCGAATGCGACTACCCGGTTGTGGTGCAGGACCTAGCCGGTAACGAAGTCGAAATTACGTCAGTGGAGAGCGTCGTCGTAACGGACAACCGTGCGTTCGCGATCCTCAATGAGTGGGGAATCCAGCCCAGCGCCGCTGCGGTGACGCTCATGTCCAGGGAAAACAGCTGGAAGTCCGATGAGTCCATCCTGGATACGGGCAGCCACGCGGAACCTGACTTTGACAAGGTTATCGAGGCTGACCCGACGCTCATTATTAGCGGGTACCGCTACGGGGATCACGCCGACAAGTTGAAGCAGGCCGCTCCGGACGCCGCCTTCGTAGACACGGACAACCCTGACTTGTCTGCCACCGACTACACGAAAGCTCAAGTGGAGATGCTAGGAGAGATCTTCTGCAAGCAGTCTGAGGCAGAAGAGCTCCTAGGTCAGTTTGAAGTTGCTGTCGCGGACGCCAAAGCCGCATACGACCCAGAGATGACCGTGATGGGCCTAGTTACCAGCGGCAACGAAATCCGCTACGCAAACCCGACGGACGGCCGTGGAGCCAGCGTCTTCTTCTCACTCCTTGACCTCACGCCGGCACTGGATCAGGACGGGTCTTCAAACCACCAGGGTGACGACATTTCTCTTGAAGCTATTGGGCAGTCGGGAGCAGACTTCTTCTTGGTTATGGACCGTGACGCGGCAGTGGCAGACGAAGGTGAAGCTACGCCGGCCATTGAGCTGATCGAAGGCTCCTCAGCTCTAGCAGCTGTTCCCGCCGTGGTTGACGACGCCATCTACGTGATGCCATGGGACTACTACCTGACAGAAGACATCTACGCCTACATCGACGTGCTAAAGGGCCTGCAGGCCGCATTTGAGAAACAAGACGCCGCAAAGGGCATCTAGGGGCGAGCCACAGGCGAAAAACAAGTAGAAGAGAAAAAAGTAGGGACTCATGGCTGACCAGGTACTGGCAACACCGCTGTCTGTGGTGCCAAAGACCGGGATCAAGGCGCCCTCATTAACGTGGAAGCCCCAGTTCAGCCTAGTGCTAGCAATACTGGCAACGCTTGGTCTACTGACTTTGTCTGTCTTTACCGGGGTCGCCGACATAACCGACACTGCCGGACAGGGAGCCAGCTTCCTGTGGATCACCCGCATCCCCAGGACCGCAGCCCTCATGCTTGCGGGGGCGTCCATGGCCACAGCCGGACTGGTCATGCAGCTTTTGACCCAGAACCGGTTTGTTGAACCGACAACTATTGGCACCACAGAGTGGGCGGGACTGGGCCTTCTCCTGGTTTACATCCTTGCCCCCACAGCCGGCATCTTGACCAAGATGAGCGCCGCGGTCGTGGCAGCCTTTATCGGCACAATGCTGTTCTTCTTGTTCTTGAGGAAGGTTAAGCTGCGCTCCTCCCTTATCGTACCGATCGTGGGCATCATGTTCGGGGCTGTCGTCGCTGCCGTTACAACGTTTATCGCTGTGCGGTACAACCTTTTGCAAACGCTGGGTGCCTGGTTTGCGGGTCGTTTCACGGGTGTTGAGGCTGGGCGCTATGAACTTTTGTGGATCGTCTTACTCAGCTCTGCTGCAGTGGTCTTCTTAGCTGACCGTTTCACAGTGGCTGGGCTAGGTAAAGAAGTCTGCACAAACGTCGGGCTCAACTATGACCGTGTCGTTCTCACAGGTGTGGGTCTGGTGGCGGTGACCACCGGTGCTGTCACTGTCGTTATTGGCGCACTACCTTTCTTAGGTTTGATAGTTCCGAACCTTGTCTCCATGGTCAGAGGTGACAACCTGCGCAGCAACATCCCCTGGGTCTTCATTACTGGCATTTGGGTGGTGACCGTCGCCGACCTGATTGGCCGCACCATCATTGCACCGTTCGAAGTGCCTGTGTCGCTGGTTTTAGGTGTAGTCGGAGCCCTGGTCTTCATTGCCATGATCCTGAAAACCCGTTCGCGTGCCTGAGCTGGCCCAGCACGCGACCGCGGAGGTTCCTTTGCGCCGCCCCTTAGGTGGACAGTCGTTTGCGACACCTGAGAAACGCGGTCGATATTTCTTGATCCTGGGGCTCCTGAGCGCAATGGCTCTTACCGTGATCGTGCTGATCTTAGTTTGGGGCAACAGCTTTGAGCTTGGCAGCGACAAGTGGTGGCGTGTGTTCTCTATGAGGATCAGTGCTGTCTTGGTTATCGTCACCGTCACGTTTGCTCAAGCGACCGCGACCGTAGGCTTCCAAACCGTTGCGAACAACCGGATAGTTACCCCGTCACTCATGGGTTTTGAGACCTTGTTTGTCCTCATCCAAACGTCTTTGGTCTATTTTTTCGGCAGCGCAGCAATTGCCCGGGTTCCTGACGGGGCCCGTTTTTTCTTGCAGGTCCTGATCATGGTCCTGTTCGCCGTAGGACTGTACTCCTTCTTACTGTCGGGACCCGCCTCCAATTTTCACTCGATGCTGCTCATTGGAATCGTCATTGGTGCGGGCTTTGGAGCTTTGTCCACGTTCATGCAAAGGATGTTGGAGCCAAGCGAATTTGATGTCCTGCGCGCACGGTTGTTTGCCAATATTGGCACGGCGCAAACCGAAATGCTCCCCTATGCCATAGTGGCCACCCTCCTTTCAGGGGGCGCACTTTGGGCGCTGTCCTTACGTTTGAACGTCCTGGGTTTGGGCACACAGGTTGCCACAAGTCTGGGTGTGGACTACAAAACGCACACCAGGTGGGTGCTAACGCTTGTTGCCGTGCTCATGGCTGTTTCAACGTCCTTGGTTGGTCCCATGACTTTCTTAGGTTTTCTCACCGCAACACTGGCCTACTCGCTGACCGACACATTTAACCACCGCCATATTTTTCCCATTGCATGGTTGCTGGGCGTGGTCATACTGGGGACGGCGTACCTGCTTTTGCGCTACGTTGTTCCTGTTGTTGACGGGGTCATGATTGTTGTGGAACTGGTCGGTGGGCTGACATTCCTTGCCGTGTTACTGAAGCGAGGCAGACTTTGATTGCTCTGGACGCAGTCGTCAAACGCTACTCCAAAGACGTGGTGATAGGCCCTGTTGATTTAGAACTGCCCAAGGGCGGGATCGTTGCATTAGTTGGTCCAAATGGAGCTGGCAAGTCGACGCTTTTGACCATGATGGGTCGCCTCCTGAAACCCACTTCCGGTCGAATCGAGGTTGGCGGCCTTGACGTGCAGACTGCGAAGTCAAAAGACGTCGCAAAGACGGTGGCGATCCTGCGCCAAGAGAATCACTTTGTTACCAGGCTGACCGTGAGGCAGCTGGTTGGCTTTGGACGCTATCCACACAGCGGCGGCAGACTGAACTGCGATGACGAAGTTGAAATCGACAAGGCTATCGAGTTCTTGAATCTGGGTGAGGTTCAGGACCGGTTCTTAGACGAACTCTCCGGTGGTCAGAGGCAGAGGGCCTATGTTGCTATGGTCCTGGCCCAGGACACCGACTATCTCTTGCTTGATGAACCACTGAACAACCTTGATGCTCAGCATTCCGTCCAGATGATGACCCGGCTTCGCGTCGCTGCAGATGAGCTGGGGAAAACTATTGTCATTGTCTTGCACGACATCAACTTTGCGGCCGCCTACTCTGATTACATTGTGGCCATGGATGACGGAATGGTCATTGTCCAGGGAACCCCTGACGAAGTTATCCAAGACGACGTCCTCACGAAGGTCTTCAAGACTCCTGTTTCTGTAGTGGATGGACCGGCCGGCAAAGTTGCCGTCTATCACCGGACATGACCCAGCAGCCGCAAGTGTTCACCAAGCGCGCCCACGGGCAGCAGCTGGGCCAACCCCTGTATGAGGCGGCCGGGCTGCAATGGCTAGCCGCGGCCGGGGTCCCAACCCCAAAGGTTTTGACGGCTGACCCAAACGCGCTAGTGACGTCCCTTTTGCAAGAAACGCCACCAACGCCGGACTCTGCGTTTCAGCTAGGAAAGGACTTAGCCAGACTTCATGCGTCCGGAGCCCCCTGGTACGGTGCGGCCCCGCCAGGATATTCAGGTCACTCTGGCTGGATTGGGTTGGCGCCACTGCCGCTGTCTGCGGAGCCTTTGCAGCAGGGATCTTGGGGGATGTTCTATTCCCAACTTAGACTGAGGCCATACGTGACTGATGTCTTCGAACCCTGGGAGCAAGCGCGCATAGGTGACCTTTGTGAGGTTTTGGAAAGTGGCGCCCTAGATCACCCCGAGCCGGACCTTGTCCAAGACAGTGGGAGGGCTGCCTCCAGAATCCATGGAGACCTGTGGTCTGGGAACGTTATGTGGACGCCCGCGGGGGCAACGCTGATCGACCCGGCGGCCCAGGGAGGGCACGCGGAAGAGGACCTAGCAGCTTTGCAACTCTTCGGTGCTCCTTACTTTTCCCAAATCCTTGCTGGCTACCAAAGTGTTTCACCTCTAGCTCCCGGCTGGGAAAGGCGGGTCCCGCTCCACCAGCTGCACCTACTTATGGTCCATACCTTCCTGTTTGGAACTAGCTACGTGGGCGCGACGATGGGCGCGGTGGACGCATCTTTAGGGCTAGCGGATTCCCACAGAAAGTGAGTTGCGCCTTAATCATTTCGTTATACTACGTTTTAGTTTAGGCTGGTCGGCGACCAACTCTCTTCTTGAGGGGCAGTTAAAACAGCCGGTTGCAATCAGCTGCTGGTTAGAGGAGTAGACGCAAGCAGATGAGAAGACCTCACGGAGCGAAGATGACGGCGGTCATCCTTGGGGGCTTGTTAGGCGCAGGCGCTTTGCTAGGCGCCTCGGTAGAAACTGCCAACGACCCCTTGCATTCTCCTTTAGCTAAGGCTGATTTCGCGACTGTTCAAGGACAGGCTAGGGGGACGGCCACTTTGGTTTCCCTGGATGTTCCGTGGGAGTCAGAGGAAACTGTCTCAGTAATTGCGAAGGCTCCAGAACCAGAGCCGGAACCGGCGCCGCAGTCTCAAACGGGCTCGTCCTTTTTGGCTACGGCGTCGCGCGGCGCTGCTGGAGTAGGGCCTTGCGGGGCGGGCAGTTCTTGGACGGAGCAGGTTCGTTCCATGATTACAAGCCAGTTCGGGATTACGAACATTGGTGGGTACCGGCCCGGGGATCCCGGAGACCACGGTAGTGGCCTAGCCCTAGACGTTATGGTCCCCATTAGTTCCGCACTTGGTGACAGCGTCGCGGCGTGGGCTATGGCCAACAAAGGCAGCTTGAATATCTCTTACGTGATTTGGAAGCAGCGAATCAACCTTGGTGGGGGATGGACCGTCATGGGGGACCGCGGAAACCTTACTGCGAACCACTACGACCACGTTCACATAAGCCTTAATCCGGGCTGGGGCTCTTGCGGCTAAGCAGACCCAGCATCTGCCGTCGGGGTAAGGTATCCCACCTTCAAAGAGTGCGTTGCGGGTTGGACGCGCACACTCATTTCCCTTAGACTTTTGTTTCGTAGCGGGGCTATGGCGCAGTTGGTAGCGCGCTTCCATGGCATGGAAGAGGTCGGGAGTTCGAATCTCCCTAGCTCCACTCGAGAAAATGGTTGAGACATTAGCTCGTTTGAAACCCCACTGGTGATCCCGGTGGGGTTTCTGCTTTTTGCGTGTCCGCCAGTAGCAGGGCTGCGACAATTGGTCGACAATAGGAATGTGACGATGGGGCCGCGACAATGGGGTGGGAGCGTTTGTGACCGCAAGAGGAAGTGTTCTAGTCGACGGTCACGAAGTGCGCTTCACCAACCCGGACAAGATCGTCTACCCGCAGACAGGGACCACAAAACAAGACGTGCTGGACTACTACCTAGCAATAGCCCCACTGCTGGTACCGCAGTCGGCTTTGCGTCCTGCAACCCGCAAACGCTGGGTTAGTGGCGTTGGAACCGAAGAAAAGCCAGGACAGGTGTTTTGGCGCAAGAACATTGAATCTGGTGCGCCCAGCTGGGTGCCCACTGAAACGACCGTCCACAAGAAGACGTTGAACATCTACCCCTTGGTGGACAATGCAGCAGTTTTAGCCTGGTTTACGCAGTTAGGGGCACTAGAGATTCACGTCCCGCAGTGGCGGTTCAATGAGCTTGGGAAACCTGCTAACCCGGACCGCATGGTGTGGGACTTGGATCCAGGCCCCGGGGTGACCATGGGTGAGGTGGCGCAGCTAGCGCTAGACATACGCGACATCTTTGCTCAGCTAGGACAGCCAACCTATCCCGTGACATCGGGATCGAAGGGCATTCATATCTACGTAGGTCTTAACGGTTTGGTGACTGCCGGGCAAGCGAATGCTGCTGCGAAGAAGTTCGCCCAAGACTTAGAGGCGCGGTGGCCCAACCGCGTTGTTGCCTCACAGAAGAAAGCTCTGCGGGAAGGGAAGATCTTGGTCGACTGGTCCCAAAACAACATCGCCAAGAGCACCATTTGTCCCTATTCGCTGCGCGGACGGACACAGCCCATGGTTGCTGCTCCAAGGACTTGGGAAGAGATTGAAGCCCCCGGGCTTACGCAACTTAACTACCAGCAGGTGTTAGAGCGCGCATCCCAAGGGCTTCATCCGATGAGTGAACTGGGGCTACGTCAGCCTTAGGAGAAACTCCTAGAATTCGTGTTTGGGTGGCCGACCCTGCTCCGTTAGCTTGGCGTCGATGAGCTCAAGGAGTTCAAGGGCGGCCTGGCGAATTTCCTCATACCCGTACTGCTTGGCACGCTCTTCAGCTGCCATGAGGCCTTCACGTGCGACGGTCTCATAGTTGCCGTAGGGGAATTCGTATGCGCTCTTCGTGTCCTGGTCTGCCTCAGGGTGGTAGGCCAGGTGCCAAAGACCCCACTGGTGGATCCCGAACTCTTCGATGAAGGCGTCCTGTTCGTCCGTATCCGGGTTGATCAGGTGCCAGTCGCCGGCCTGGTTTGAAACACGGCCGTCGGCAATTAGTTGTTTGGCGAATTCAACGCCTTGGGGGTAAACCTCTAACGGCATTGCTGTTCCTTTCTGCATGCCACCAATGACAGTCCAATACTATTGCGCGCCACGCCGCAAGACTGTTGGCTCTCCGTGTCCAGTTTAGTTTTCAGGTTTGGCGCCGCCGCCAAAGCTGGTCACGTAGCTGCCTCTGTCAGTCTTCGTGTCCCGCAGCTTATACGTGGGGGTGGGTTGGCCGCCCTGCCAGTAGCCGGGTGAGCCAATCTTCGTCCCACGTGAGCGGTAAACCATGTACGGGCGGGCCGGGTAGTTCACTGGCAGAGCCACAGCGTGCACCAGCCGTGTGTAGGGCCAGACGGCAAACAGTAAGAACCCGGCGGTTATGTGCATGGCGAACTGCCAGGGGATTCCGACCATTAGTGCGGTGTCCGGGTGGAAATAGAACAAGGAGCGGAACCAAGGGCTGATGGTTTCGCGGTAGTTATAGCCTTCTGGTCCTCCGAAGATCTGCGTAGCAATTGTTGCAGTCATTCCCAGGACGACCGCTAGGGCCAAGAGGATGTACATGACGATGTCTGAGGGGGACGTGGCTAGTCGCACCGACTTCACAACGAAGCGCCGTATTAGCAGTCCGATCATGCCCAAAATGGTCATGATGCCCGCCAGACTTCCTAGCGAAACCGCAGCAAAGTGGTACATGCCCTCCGTGATCCCTAGGGCGTTCGTTAGGCTCTCCGGAATCAGGAGGCCGGAGATGTGGCCCAGGATGACCGGCCGGTGCGGTGGTGTCCGGGTTAGCCAGCGCAGTTAGGTGGTACTTAGTCCTTAGTTCGGCAAGGATTTCATCGCGGGAAACCATCTCATTGCGATCCCATGAGTGTTTGGGGCCCAGCGGCATCTGTTCGATGAACCTCAGCTCGAATCCGCGCCTCAAAGCGAAATCGGCCAGTGGCAGGATGTCAGCTTCGTTTTGCCCCCTCAGTATCAGGGTGTTGAGTTTAAGGGGCAGCATGCCGGCGTCGGCGACAGCAGTGATGGAAGACATGACGTCTTGGAAGCGGTCGCGCCGCGTCAATTGGGCGTAGCGTTTCGGATCCAAAGAGTCCAAGGAAATGTTGACCCGCTGTAGCCCGGCGGCCTGCAGTTTCGGTAGGCGTTTGTCCAAGCCCAACGCGTTGGTTGTCAAAGCAATGTCGGGGGCTTTTCCGCTCTTCGTTCTCAGGGCACTAGACGCTTCTATGATCTCTTCAAGCCCTTTTCGTAGCAGTGGTTCGCCGCCCGTGAATCGCAGCTTTTCTATCCCAGCTTGCTCAACTGCGATTGTGATGAGGCGGATGACCTCCTCATTTGTCAGCGTCTCTTCCGTCGGCAACCACTCCAAGCCTTCTGCAGGCATGCAGTACACGCAGCGCAAGTTACACCGGTCGGTCAGCGAAACGCGCAGGTCGCGCGCGGTGCGACCAAACTGGTCCATCAACGCAAGTGTGGGCATGGGCCGGTGATACAAGCTGCGTTTGGGCTTCAAAAGGGTGTCAGCTACGAGCAGGGCTGGCGCTGTCTTTACACGAAACGTAGAGTGAGAGCTGTCACAGGAAGGAACAACATGAGCGAACCATGGTTATCGACACTGCTTACTGACACCCCTGAAGAGGGCTTTGCGCTAGCGGTAAAAATGTCGCGAATGGGCGTAAAGACCACTCAGCCCGACGTTGAGGTCTTGCACAAACTTCGGCCCGTGTACGCAAATAATGCAGACAGT